>JAWLFN010000090.1:0-10201 GCA_041685555.1 Gammaproteobacteria bacterium
ACGCCCTGCGAGCGCGCCTGGAGACCGGCGATGACAGCGCGCTCGACGAGGTCGCGCCGCTGTGGAACGTGGGCCGCTCACAATACAATGAATGTGACCCCGTATTCGAGCACTGGATGGATGCCGGCCGGCTCACGCCGGAGCTGGCCTGGGACCGTTTCCGCAAGACCATGGACGCCAGACGCATTCGACTGGCACGCTACATCGCTGGCCTGATGCCGGAACACGAACAGCAGCTCGCCGAACTCTACCTGTTGATCGACAGTGCTCCGGAGCAGCTGGATTCGCATGACGAACTACGTGTCGACAACCGCGAGACCCGACAGATCATCCTGCACGGCATTGACCGATTGGCCGGTATCGATGCGCCGCGGGCCATGCGGATGCTGCATGAACACGATGATCACCACGAATTCGGCGAAGCCATCATGCTGGCAAAGCAGCGTCAGATCGCATTCCAGTTGCTGTTGCAGGGCTTTGAGGACGAAACCGCCTCTCTGCTGCGCAACCAGCCCGAACTGGCCAGCGAGACACTAGTGGGCTGGCTGCTCCGGGATGCCCTGCGGGATCAGGACTGGGGTCGCATCGAAACCTGGCTCGACCACCTGCCGCAAGAAGCACAACAGAGCGAGCAGTGGATCTACTGGCGCGCCCGGATGCTGGAGCAGAAAAACAGCGCTGAAGCCGGGGAACAGGCCGAACGACTGTACCGGGACATCGCCAGGACACGAAGTTTCCATGGTTTCATGGCCGCCGACCGACTGGACCTGCCCTATGCCATGGCCGAGCGTCCAGTGCCGTTCAACGGGGAACACCAGCGGGCATTGTATGAGATGCCGGCCATTGTCCGCGCGCATGAACTGTATCACCTCGGAGATGAGGAGAACGCCCGGCGCGAATGGAACCATGCCACCGGGCAGATGGACGGAGAGCAGATTCTCGCCAGCGGACAGTTGGCGCAATCCTGGGGCTGGCACCGTAACAGCATCCAGGCCATGATCCGGGCACAGCACTGGGACGACCTCCAGCTGCGATTCCCACTGGTCCATGATGACCATTTCCGCCGGGCCGCCGATGAACATCGCATACAGCCTCACCTGCTGTACGCACTGACTCGACAGGAAAGCGCCTTCATGGAGGATGTACGCTCCCCGGCCGGTGCCCGCGGACTGATGCAGTTGATGCCCGCCACGGCACGTCAGACCGCCAACGGCAGCGGCATGCAGGTCAGTGCCTCCGATCTCTACGAGCCGGACATCAACATCCGGCTGGGAAGTCGCTATCTGGCTGAAATGCTGGAAGAATTTGACGGAAACCGCGCCCTGGCGGCGGCCGCGTACAACGCCGGCCCCAATCGGGTAAAGCAATGGCTGCGGCGCACCAAGGACAATCCCCTGCCACTGGACAAATGGATCGAGACCATCCCCTTTGCCGAAACCCGCGGCTATGTACAGAACGTACTTGCCTACTCGGTGATTTACGGACACCGCATGGAAGATCCGGTCAATCTGCTGACACCGGAAGAAGCGGACAGCTTGCAGTAAAAAGGGGAGCCACCCCGAGGTGACTCCCCATGAACGCGCCTCCGCTGGTCATGTCATGGCAACGCAGGCGAACAGGCCAGCAGCGTCACGACCGCCGACCCGCGTCGTCATCCTCCTGTACTCAGAAGCCCGGTTGCCATTCCAGGGATACCCAGAACTGACGCCCCCAGGGACTGTGCAGCCGACTCTCGAAACCACCCAGGATCGGCAGGCGTTGCGGCAGCTCATCGAACATGTTGTTCACGCCGATACTGGCCGTGATTTCGCTGTCGAAGTACTGATCAAACAGATAGGTATACTGCGCATTGACTATGCCCTGTGAACGGATATTACCACTGACCGGAGGCGGCGTACCCGTCAACGTATTATTGACGCGATCGTCAAACTCCACGTGATGCTGGTAGTTCCAGGTGGCCGAGGCGCTGTGGTTAGCCATGAACCAGTTCAGCTTGGCCTGCCCTTTCACCTTGGGGAGCGGCGGCACAATCCCGGTGCGTGCATTCTGCCTGCCCAGCGCGTCGATGACCTGGTCATCGTTGCCCTGATACTCGTAGCTGGTGTAGTAGGTCGCACTCAGCTCAGTATCGAAGGTACCCAGATTGTCAGTCAGGAATGTATAGCTGACACGGCTGTCCAACAGGTCCACCCAGACGGAACTGACGTTCTGCGACTGGCGCACCACCCGTATTACACGCTGCGAGTCCGGATCGCGGTCCACGCTGGGTGTCTGGTTATTGGCCAGCCACTGGTTGGCTGCTTCCCGCGTGGCCGAGCCCGGTGTCGGATCGTAGCTCTCGGGCGTAGCACCGATGTCCTCCAGCATACGGCTGAACTGGATGTCGACCATATCGGTGGTGCCCAGGGTCCGGATCCGGTCCGTGTACTCGATGGACTGGTAGTCCATGCTCAGGCTCAGCTCATCGGTCGGCTCCCAGGTGAAGCCCAGGTTCCAGATGTCGGATGTCTCCGGCTGTAGATCAGGATTACCGGAGGAACAGGTCGCCCCGCCATTCAGGAAGCCGCCAGTCAACGGGTCCGCACCGAAGAAGATCTCCCCGCAGTTCTCGTTCGGGTCGAACGGACGGGCATCCTCCGGTGCCGGTGCCAGGAAGCTTTCACCGATGGAGCCACGCAGCGCCAGTTCGGGCAGCACTTCCCAGCGCAATGCCACTTTCGGCGTGGTGGTATCCAGGTCATAGGTGGTGAAGTTCTCGTGACGCACCGCGATCTGGGCGTCCAGACCGGTGATGATCGGCACTTCCAGCTCCAGGTAGGCGGCGTGTACCTTGCTGCCATAGGACTTGTCGCTCGGCGGCGTGTCGATGACGCTGGTGTTGTAGTCATCGCCGCTGGCGGACAGCGGATTCGCATAATCCGTTTCATCGATATCGCGCATCTGGTAGCCGGTCGCCATCAACAGCGGCCCCGCCGGCAGCTGGTATGCCTCACCGGTGGCATTCAGCTCGAAGATCTCCAGATCCCGTTCGAAAGTCGTGAAATCCACTACCGGGGCAAGCCAGTCCACCAGTGCCTGGGAGTTATCGGTCACGCCCTGCTCGTAGAACGGTGACCGCGAATCAGCCGAGCCGAACGGATTCAGCCATTGATCACCGCTCGGGCCTCCCTGGCCGGCCAAGGCCGCCTGCAGCCGCGGCAGATTGATCATCTTGGCACTGTAATCCCGCTCGGTACTCTGCCAGGAATAATAGGAGTTACCGGTCCAGGTATCGGTGAGGTCGAAACGGGCGCCGACCTTGTAGCGCTGGATGTCGTCCTCATAGGTCTGTTTGCGCGCACCCGTGGCAGGATCGGTATACGAAGGCCGCGTGCCGGCGGCCGCAAAAGGTCGCCATTGCCATGGCCCCACATCCGTATCGAATGGATTGGCCGGGTGGTCCGCCGGAACCACGAGGGCCTCGCGGTTGTTGGCATTGAGCTGGTAGCTCAGGGTATTGTGATTCTCACTCTCCCTTGCGCTGAGGCTCATTTGCGCCTCGAGCTGGACCCGATTGTTCAGATCGTAAGTCGCATTCTGGAAAACGTTCCACTCGGTCTTGCCTTCCGCCAGCGGCCATTGAGCCGAATACGTGAAGAAGCAGTTGTTGTTAGGCTGCGGGATGCCGCTGGGGTTATTCAAGGGCGCGCCCAGATCGGACGGCTCATTGAAGGTCCCGCAACTCGGGTCACGCAACCGTTCGCCGACAATCTCACCACCGTGGACACCTCCCGGATTCGGCGTGGCCCCATCCAGTTCACGCCATACGCCCGGGTTGCCGGAGGTGGCCCAGCCATAGTCGGAGCGCAGCGTGCGCGGTCGCTCAAAGGTCATCAGCGGCGTCGTGCGAGCATAGTCACCGGCAATCACCCAGTTGATGCCATTGTTGAAGTTGCGCCCGAACATGGCCGCGAACTTGTTGTCCTCAAAATCACCGCGCCCGTCTGCCTGGTGATAAACGCGGGTCTTGAAGCCGTCAAAGTCCTTGTCCGGAATCAGGTTGACCACGCCGGCCACGGCGTCGGAGCCGTACAGGGCGGAGCCGCCGTCCAGCACGACCTCCAGACGATCGATGGCGATGTCCGGCAGCAGCGTGCTGATGCCGGTGTCCACGGAGCGTGTGCCGTCCATCAGGGTCAGGGTGCTGTTCTCACCCAGGCCACGCAGATTGAAGGTGGCGCCGATACTGCTCTGCGGGCCACTGCCGCCCGCGTTGACGTTGGCTACCGTGTTGGTGTTCTGTGTATAGGTCAGATCCCGGATGTAGTTGCCCATACTGGGAGCACCGGAGGTCTGGATGTCCTCGGCCGTGACCGAGTCTACCGGGTTGTTCTGGGCGAATTTACTGTTACGGATGAAGGAGCCGGTGACGACCACCTCCTCCATTTCCGGCGCTTCGGCCTGCTGCGCCTGGGACAGCGGGGCGGCCATCATGGATGCAGCGACAATGGAAGCGTTCAGGTAGAAGCGCTTGTTGCGTCTGAAATGTGTTGTGGGCATTACAAATTACTCCCGTACTTTTCTGATTGTTATCCGGCGCGAGAAAATGCGCCGGGAGTCCGGACTCGCAGGTCAGTCTGCTGGATCCAGCCCGACGGCCCTGTCGCAACCTGTAACAGACAGCCAGAGAGTGGCGAAAAACGTTACATAAGGCAGAGCCGGTCTTTACAGACCTGTCATACAGTATCTACCGTTGTTACAGCTGCGTCCTGACCACCATAAGGAGAATGCTGAATATCCCTACCAGAAACCTACCCGCGGCATTCCAGAGTTGTGAAGAAGTTCAGTTTCAAAAATTCATCAGGTGGCGTATTCTGCTGATATGAGGCAGGAAACATCCCGGACAATGTTATACCGGCAGAGGTGGCGGACTGTGATCAGAATCAACGACTGGCAGATCCATCCTGACAACTGCACGCTGGTGCCCGAGCCGCGCCAGGGCCAGTCAGGCAAACCTGTACGTATCCCTCCGCGCTGCATGGATGTGCTGCTGTACCTGGTTGAACGACCAGGCCGGGTGGTCAGCACCGAAGAGCTGCTGAAGGCTTTCTGGGCATCCCCATCCACCATGGATCACGCGGTACACAAGGTCATCGCGTCATTACGTGGGGCACTGGGAGACGATCCGCATGACCCCCGTTTCATCAAGACACTACCGCGGCGCGGCTACTCGCTCATCGCCACCGTTTCCCAAGAGGATCCGGACGCAGGCGAGAAGCATTCCGTCAGGCAGGAAGGTCTTACCATTGGCAGACTGCGGATTCCCGCACGATGGCGGTTCGCCGGCACCTTGACTACTGCCGTCCTTTGCCTGGTGGTCATTGCAGGATGGTTGACGCGGCCCGCGGGTCAGCCCGCGGCGACCGACATGGCCAATTCGGAGCAGACTGTCGCCAGGCGCATCACACTGCTGCTTCCGACACTCAGCCTGAGCTCGCCCCTACTGCAGCAAAACCAGGTCAAAGCCCTGCTTGACTCTCTTTCAGCCAGTCTGGGCCGCCTTCCGGACCTGGATGTGGTCGTCGCCGATCCGGAAACCTCTTCCGGCCAGGCAGCTGAAACCGACTACCAGTTGAAAACCACCATCTACGACACCGGCAATCAATTGCGATTGACGGTCAATCTACTGAATTCCTCCAGTGGCAACAGTCTGTACGCTGACCATTTCACACTATCCGAGAATGACCTTCCCGCGATCGAAAAAAAGGTGATCCCGATAGTCGTGGAATCGCTCAGCATCCATCTCGATGACGATCGACTGCAAGAGATGCGCGCATGGGGCACCAACAGCGCGCCGGCATATCAGCATTTCCTCAGCGCCAGGTTCTATGCGGAACAATTCAATCACGACGACTGGAAACTGGCGCTGGAACATTACGAGCAGGCCATCCAGGCAGACCCGACATTCATCAATGCCTATCTGGGCAAAGCGACCGCCGCCAACAACATGGCCGTCTACAGCCGCAATGCCCGGGTGGAACAGTTGAGCCAGGAAGTGATGGACCTGGGGCGGCGCCTGTCCCTGGCAGCCCCGGACAGCGACGCCATCGATACGCTCAATCTCACACGCATGCGCATTGAAGGTCACAATGAGCGGCATCAGGAGCGCGAGTACCGGAGAATGATTCTTGCAGGCGATGCGCCCGGATACGTGTATGCTCGCTATGCCCTTTACCTGATCGGTGCCCGTCTGTACCAGGAAGCCGATGCCTTTCTGAAGCTGGCCCGTCAGACAGAAAATCACAGCATCAGTCCCAATATGGCATGGAATTTCCGGACTCAGACCCTGCCACCGTCTGAGTTGGCCGAAGTGAAGGTCAACCAGCTGGTGGACCGGCCGACGCATATCGGCATTCTCGGCACCGCGATCAGCAGCCTGGCCTTCGAAGGCGACCTGGAAAAGGCACGCTACCTGCTGGAGCGTCAGGTACGCCATGACGGCGACGGCGTCAGAGCGCACCTGAGCCAGATTCTGATCGGTGCTGTGTCCGGGCGACTCGGGGAGGGTTCATGTCCGCACCTGTTCACACCGGAACGGCTGGGTGACCAGGATCTGGCCTTCAACAATGGCGTGATGTTCTTCATGCAGGGAAACCATGAAGCGGGCGCCGCATACTGGCGACAGCTGACGCCGATCGACCGGCGCAAACTGTTCACGCGGCTGCATGCCATCGAGCCATTCTTTCCCGACAGCATCCGCTACAGCCCGGAGTACGCTGCGTTACTTGAGGAGCTGGACGTTGGACGTGACTGGCAGCACCGTCTGATGGCTGGCGTAGAAGAACTCTCCGGGCGCACCGGCATTCATCTTAGCCCGAAATCACGCAAACACCTGAAGGATGGCACATTCATGTCCGACAACAACCTCTGGGATGATGCCACCCGCGCGTCGGTCGAGCAGATGCGTAACCGCTTCCCCTGAGAATCACGCGCCGCCGGTCTGCTGAGGCGGCACCACCCATTCCGGATCATGGAAAGAGCCGATCGGGCGGATCTCGCAAAATCGGGCGGCATCGCGGATGATACGGGCCACGGCCGGATCATGTTGCTGCTCCATGGCCTCGCGGTCCTCCCTGCTGTCCCAACTGGCAATGGCGATCAGGCGATCGGGGTCATCCATGTCGCGATGCAGTTCGGTACCGCGGGCACCGTGAGCGCGCTGGATGATCTTACTGGCCTCCACCCAGGCTTTGGCATACTCCTCTGCAGTGTGGCCCGGACGGATCCAGACTTCGAAAAGATACTTCATGATTCCTCCTGAAACGGGGATCTCCCCCTCATCTGGTTTACAATGGCAGTTCCATACACAAGGCATCACAAGAAGATACCATGAGCAAATCACTGGCTGACCAGCTGCAGGGCGCAGGACTGGTGGACAGCAAGAAAGCCAAGCGGCTGCAGAAAGAAAAGCGGCAGCAGAAAAAGCAGAAGCAACCGGACCCGGGTGCGGACGCAGCCCGTCTGCAACAGCAACGCGCCGAGCAGGCCGAGCGAGACCGGGAGTTAAATCGTCAGCGCAAGGTCGCTGAAGAGACCCGCGCCCGAAGTGCCCAGGTCCAGCAACTGCTGCAGACCCACCGACTCCCGACGGGCGGCGAGATCCGTTACCAGTTTGTCGATCCACGAGACAACAGGATCAAACAGCTGTACGTGACCCACGAACTGCGCGAACGCCTGGCCAAAGGCCTGCTGGCCATCTGTGCCGAAAAGAGTGGCTACTGCATCGTACCCGCGCAGACAGCCGACCGGGTGGCCGAGCGCATCCCCGAAGCGGTGATCTTACGGCTGGACCCGGCCGCGGGGCAGACAGAGACCGACGATCCATACCGGGATTTTCCGATACCCGACGATATTGATTGGTGATCGCAAACTCGAAAACCAAAATTACTGACAATGACACCTTTTTGTCAGAATCCGTTATCCGGCATTTCCTGGACAGGCCCGGATCATATCAGTCCGTCACTGACTTCCTGCCCTTCCCGGGCTATTTCGAATGTGATCCCCCCCGTATAACGGGCCACCAGGTTGTAGATCATGGCGAACAGCGCTGTCGAGATGTAGCTCATGATGAAATAGAACACCGGCATGAGCAGCGTCATGCCCATGGGAAACCCCATACCCATTCCCTGACCGCCGGGGCCAGCCGTCGGGATCATACCCATTATCAGCGCCATCGGGATCACGAATATCAGGGACAGGACAGCGAATACCACAGAGACGGTCAGAGCGGTCCGGTGAGGAGACAGGCGGGTTATCGATTGCATGACATTTTCTCCATTGAAAATTGAATTTCAGATCATGGCCGGGCGCCGCGTCTGCCACCAGGCGGCCAACCTCACAGCATTGTGCACTACCATGGCCATGACCGCCAACGGCCGCACCCGCAAAGGCCCCCGGCCTCCGGAATAGCGCAACGGAGAGCAGTGGCGTCCAGAGCGGGAACAGATGATGGATACGATGAAACCCGGTCATGCGCGCCCGGATTGACCGGGCCGTGTGAAGCCGGCCCGGGCTTTCTCCACCGGTGCACGCGCCACGCAATCGTGCATATGGTCATTGACGATGCCTACGGCCTGCATCAACGAGTAAGCCGTGGTCGGGCCGACGAACCGCCAACCGCGGCGCTTCAGGTCCCCGGACAGCGCCTGTGACTCCGGTGTGAAGGAAACAGCCATCGACATCGGACCGGGATCCTCTTGCGGCTCGTATTGCCAGAAAAAGCGCGCCAGTGAACCGGTCTCCGCGATCAGCTCCAGGGCCCGGCGCGCATTGTTCACGACGGCCTCGATCTTGCCACGATGTCTGACAATGCCGGCATCTTCCAACAGGTTTCGTATGTCCCGTTCCGTGAAAAGGGCCAACCGGACCGGATCAAAACCCGAAAATGCCAAACGGAAATTCTCGCGCTTCTCGAGAATGGTCCGCCAGCTCAAGCCACACTGGAAACTTTCCAGACAGATCCTTTCGAACAGCAGCTGATCATCATCGATCGGGAATCCCCACTCCCGGTCATGGTACGCGCGCATTTGCGGCGTCTCCTCCGCCCAGGGGCAGCGAAGTGCGAAAGCATCCGCTTGCAATCCGGTCACGACATGGACTCCGCTCCCTGCATGAGGTCAGCCCCGCACCTCACCGCCAGTGGCCGCTGGCCGCCCCCATGGTCTGGAAAGTGTGACCTGTTGTGTCATGGCCCGCTACTTTCCAGAGATTGATTGTGTTTACGAAAGCCCCACGCCGCCACCGCGACCAGCAACCCCGATTTCACCACATCCATGGCGATGTACAGGGTATGAAGTTGCGAGGGTGGTGGTGCGTCGCCCCGCAGGATGATCTCCACTCGCGCATCCAGCACTGGCAGCAGCCACACCGTCTGGATGAAAACCAGCAGCAGAACACTTCCCGCCAGCACCCGGGATCGCCGGTCCGTTGCCAGAAACGCCAGCACCAGGAGTGTCAGCGCACAGACCAGTTCCGCGATATTGAATACCATGAAGGTCTGACGTCCCACATCCAGCGCAACCGGCAAGGTCAGGCTGGGAGCCAGAAACTTGACCGGTGTGGCAAGAAACGACACGCCCAATAGCAGACCAACATACAGGGTGGCCAGTATGGCGGTCCACAACAGGAATCGGGATGTGTGCGGCATGGTATGCCTCCGGATGGCATGCGTTTCACTGCAGATCCTGATTCGCGCGACGGATGATGAAGGCGCGGATGGCTTCCGCGTCACCTTCCTGCAGGCTTTCTTCGAATGAAACCATACCCTGGTCACTCAGCGCACCGTCGATGACGACGTCTCTCCAGGCCGACTCATCCCCAAGGTACTCGCTCATGCGCAGATCCGGGAAGACCCCCGGGCGACTGCTGACCGCGTTGGTGCCGTGGCAGGCACTGCAGACCTGCGCGTAGGCCCGCTGTCCCTGGGCGATGGTCTCGTTGGAAGCATTGGTCTGCGGCAACACGAACTCACCATCTTCCTCCGCCTGAGTCACCGCTTCGGTCGGCAACTCCGCATCCCCCCCCAGGCGATAGACCAGTAATCTGGAGTTGTTGGTGGACTGCGTCGTAGTCACCTCAAAGCCGGCCGGTACGCCGGAATCACCACCGAAGGAGGACGGCGCGCCCACCAGCACGGCCACGTACTGCTCCCCATCGGCAGCGA
>JAWLFN010000091.1:0-10181 GCA_041685555.1 Gammaproteobacteria bacterium
GGTACCGGCTACACCATAGAGTTTGCCGGAGAGGCCATCCGTTCCCTGAGCATGGAGGGGCGGATGACGGTCTGTAACATGGCCATCGAGGCCGGTGCGCGCGCCGGCCTGGTGGCGGTCGATCAGACCACCATTGATTACATCAAGGGACGACCGTTCGCGCCGAAGGGCGAGCAATGGGAGCGCGCCGTGGCGGTCTGGAAAGACCTTGTCAGCGACGAAGATGCCCATTTCGACCGGGTGGTGGTGCTGGATGCCGCGGATATCGTTCCGCAGGTGACATGGGGCACCTCACCGGAGATGGTGGCGCCCGTCACGGGACATGTGCCGGATCCGGCGCACGAGCGTGAACCGGGCAAGGCCGAGAGCATCCGCCAGGCCCTGGAGTACATGGGGCTGGAACCGGGGACGGCGATCACCGATATTCAGCTGGATTACATCTTCATCGGCTCCTGCACCAATTCCCGCATCGAGGACCTGCGCGCGGCCGCGGAGGTAGTGAAAGGGCATCATGTGGCCGGTAATATCGAAATGGCCATGGTAGTGCCTGGTTCTGGTCTGGTGAAGAGGCAGGCGGAAGAGGAAGGGCTTGATCGCATTTTCACCGCGGCCGGCCTGGAATGGCGGGAGCCGGGGTGCTCGATGTGTCTGGCAATGAATGCCGACCAGCTGCCAGAAGGCAAACATTGCGCCTCGACCTCGAATCGTAACTTCGAGGGACGCCAGGGCTTTGGTGGACGAACCCACCTGGTCAGTCCGGCGATGGCCGCGGCAGCAGCGATCAACGGGCGTTTTGTTGATGTCAGGGACATGTTGTTGACCGAGCGTAGGGCCGGTTGAGCGCCACTGATGTTGTGAATCAATCAGAATCGAGAGACGGAACATGAGAAAATTCTCTGTACATGAAGGTGTGGTCATGCCCCTCGATCGGGCCAATGTGGATACGGACTTCATCATACCCAAGCAGTTCCTCAAATCCATCAGGCGCACCGGCTTCGGCGTCAACCTGTTTGACGAACATCGATACCTGGACAAGGGCGTGCCGGACGCGGATAACAGCCAGCGCCCTCTGAACCCGGATTTCGTGTTGAATCAGCCGCGCTACAAGGAGGCCAGCATCCTGCTGGCACGTCGCAATTTCGGCTGCGGTTCCAGTCGCGAACATGCGCCGTGGGCGCTGGACGACTATGGGTTCCGGGTGCTGATCGCACCGAGTTTTGCCGACATATTTTTTAATAATTGCTTTAAGAATGGGCTTCTTCCTATTGTTCTTGAAGAAAAAGTTGTCGATGATCTTTTCCAGAAAGTTGAAGCCGAGGAGGGTTTCTCCATGCGGGTGGATCTGGAGGCGCAGGAGATCCGTTGCTCGGATGGCACCGTGTTGCCCTTCGATATCGACTCATCCAGAAAGCAGAGTCTGCTGAAAGGCCTCGATGATATTGGTGTCACCCTGGAAGAAGCCGATGCCATCCGCCGCTTTGAAGAGCAGTGGCGTGAGCGGGAGCCATGGTACTTTCGGGGATGAAAACGCCCGTACTGTGCGCGTCGTCAAACTGGATGCAGCGTATCTGTGATACGCTGCATCGATAAACACGAACGACTGATATTGTCAGGCAAGGAACTATGAAAACATATAATGTAGCAGTGGTGGGCGCCACGGGAGCCGTGGGTGAGACGCTGATCAGCATTCTGGAAGAGCGCAATTTTCCAGTCGGGGAACTCTATCCGCTGGCCAGTGAGCGGTCGGCGGGCTCCACGGTGATGTTCAATGGTCATCCCGTGACTGTGCAGAATCTCGCCGAATTCGATTTTTCCCGGGCCGATATCGGCCTTTTTTCGGCGGGCGGCAGTATTTCCGATGAATACGCCGAAAAAGCCGGCAAGGCGGGCTGCGTGGTGATCGACAATACCTCCCGGTTCCGCTATGAGGATGATATCCCGCTGGTCGTGCCGGAGGTGAACCCGGAAGCGATCGCTGGCTACAAAACGCGCATGATCATCGCCAATCCGAACTGTTCCACTATCCAGATGCTGGTAGCCCTGAAGCCGCTGCACGACCGGGCCGGCATCACCCGCATCAATGTCGCCACCTATCAGGCGGTTTCCGGAACCGGCAAGAATGCCATAGAGGAGCTGGCCGGACAGACGGCTGCCCTGCTCAACGGCCAGGACATCGAGTGCAAGGTCTATCCGAAGCAGATCGCTTTCAATGCGTTGCCGCATATTGACGATTTTCAGGACAACGGCTATACCAAGGAAGAGATGAAAATGGTCTGGGAGACGCGCAAGATCTTCGGTGATGATCATATTGGCGTGAACCCGACCTGTGTGCGTGTGCCGGTGTTCTATTCGCATTCCGAGGCGGTGCATATCGAGACCCGTGAGCCGCTGAGCGAGCAGGACGTGCGTGATCTGCTGTCATCGGCTCCAGGTGTGGTGGTGATGGATGAGCGTCGGGACGGCGGTTACCCCACGGCGGTGACGGATTCAGCAGGCAAGGACGAGGTGTTGGTAGGAAGGATCCGCCGGGATATCACACATCCCAACGGGATGAACCTGTGGATTGTCGGCGATAACGTCCGCAAGGGAGCTGCGCTGAATTCCATTCAGATTGCCGAGCTGTTGATCAGGGATCATCTGTCCTGAGCCGGTTTGCAGGTCGACCCCGGCGGACAGCGTGCTGATCCACCGGGGTCGATGGGACCAGGGGATGTCGGTCACACAATAATCATAATGGCCAGGACAGGGGCGGTCACATGTTGAAAAGGCTCATCATATTCCTCGCGTCGGTTGTCATATTGGCTGCGACACATGCCCGCGCCCTCGGGCTGGGCGACATCACGCTGGACTCCGCTTTGAATCAGCCGCTTTCGGCGCGTATCGAACTGCTGCAGACCCGTGGTGTACGCATGGACGATATCCGGGTGCAGATGGCTGCGTCGGCCGACTTTGAGCGCTTTTCTCTGGATCGTCCCTATTATCTCGATTCAATCCGCTTTCGTGTCCGAGAAGGCGATGCACCGGGTCAACCCGCTTACATCGAGCTTGTCAGCAATAATCCGCTGCGCGAACCTTACCTGAGTTTCGTGCTGGATACCCGCTGGTCCCGCGGACGGGTGCTGGCTGAATATACCGTGTTGCTTGATCCGCCGTCGTTTGCCAGCGCGGGAGCGGTGCAGTCCCCACAACCTCCTGTCAGTCTGCGCTATGAAACTCCTGCCGACGCAGGCCTGGAAGAAGAACCCGGTGCGCCGGTACCCGACGACAGTGCCGACACATTGTCGTCTTCCGTGACCGCTGAATCGGAACCGGTCAGTCAGGATGTGCAGCAGTCCTCGACACCGTCTTCTCCCGCGCCACGATTCGCTGATGCGAGCGATACCGTGGAAGTGGATGGTGATGACACGCTCTGGGATATTGCACTGAACGTGCGTCCCGATGACTCGGTCAGCGTGCAGCAGACCATGCTGGCCCTGCAGCGGCGTAATCCTGAAGCATTCATCAATGGCAATATCAACCTGATCAGGCGTGGCGCTGTCCTGCGGATCCCCGATCCGGAGGCGTTGGCTCGGCTCGGTGGAGCGGAGGCCGTGGCCGAGGTGAGCCGACAGAATCGTCTGTTCGAGGATCGCAGGAACGTTCCGTTGGGCGCCGAGCCACTGACCTCTCCGCCATCCGAGGACAGCGAAGCGTCCTCGGGTGACGGTGAGTTGAGTATCGTGACCACCGATGACAGTGACACCGACAACAATATTCCCGCCAACGCCGATGCTGCCGCCGGGGAAAGGTTCCGGGAACTGGATCAACGGATTGAGGCGCTGGAGGACCAGTTGGCTGTCAGTCGTGAAGAAGTGGATCGGGTCGAGCGGGAGAACCGTGAGCTGAACGAACGCCTGGCCATGCTGGAAGAACAGATTGAATCGGCCACCGAGATTCTGCGTCTCCGCGATCTGGAGCTGGCCCGGTTGCAGGAGTCCGTCTCCGATGAAGGTCCCTTGCCCCGCCAGACCGGCAATGATGACACGCAAGAGTCCGGGGCGTCGCAACCCGATGTGGAGATGGCGCCGCAAGCACCACTGCCCCAGCGTATTCTCGGTATCCTCTCCGGCAATCCAGTGATCCTTGGTGCGATACTCGCTCTGGTGGTGGCGTTGTTGGTGCTCGTTTTGATCCGTCGCAACCGGGCGGAGCAGGAAGCGCTGATTGATGAACAACGCCAACGGGACGAAGAGGATGAACTGGACTTTTCGCGGGTCGCAGTCACCGCGGCTGATCAAGAGGTATCGGGGGAGGAGGCTGACAGCCCATCAGCGCGGGAGACGACAGAGGCCGGGTCGCCACAGCCGGTCGCAGGGGCCACTCCCACGGATGAGGAATTCGGCCAGGACCAGGAACCTGTCGCGGGGGCGACCGGCGCTCAGCAGCGGGAGGAGCTCGATGACCTGATGGCCGAGGTGGATGCGCTGATCGATCACCGGCAATTCGAGGAGGCGCGGAGATTGTTGGAGAATGCCATTGTCGCCGAGCCCAACAGGGAAGCGCTGCGGGTCCGTCTACTTGAAGTGTTGGCCGCTCAGGAAGACGTGGATGCCTTCCACCTGCAGGAAACGGAACTGGGTATACCGGAGAGCCCGGACCTGCGGGAGCGGCTGGAAGAGCTGCGGGGTCAGGTGGCTGCTCTGGAAGCCGCCACCAGTACGGATGTGCCGGATGTAGACGAAGAATTGGGCCGGGACGAGGAGCTTGAACTGGAACTGGACATGGAATCCAGTGCCGAAGTGGACGATCAGAAAGTGTTGCGTGGCACGATGCCGGATGCGGATGCGGATGCGGATGCGGATGCGGATGCGGATGCGGATGCGGATGCGGATGCGGATGCGGATAAGGAAATCGCCAGGGATACGGAAAGGACGTTCGAAGACGGTTTCTCCGCGCAGGAGGAGGATGACGAATTCGAGTTTGATTTTGAGCTGGATCTGAACGAGGACGATCACGATCACACCGAATTTTCTGAAGCCGCTGAACCCACTCCTGAGCAGGGCGCTGACGAACTCGATGAGACAACCGAATCGCTCACTGAGGAAACCGGTGACGGCTTTGATATTTCGTGGGAACCGCTGCAAACGTCCGGTGCCATGGATGATGAGTCTGCCGAGACCAATGTTGCCGTGCCGGAGGAGACACGGGAGGCGGCTGCAAGCGACACCGGGTCACTGGATGAGTTCGATTTCAGCAGGAAGACGGATGAGTCCGATCCGGCATCCGGAACAGCTCCGGTACCCGAAAGAGAGCCGCTGGAACTGGAGCAGGAACCGTCTTCCGATCGCGACAGGGAAGCCGGGGCCGAGCAGAAGCCGGAAGTGTCAGAGCCTGAAGAGGCAGAAGCCGGGTACGCATCCGAGGAGGGTGATCTGGACTTTTCCCTGGACGATTTTGCGCTGGATGCAGAGCTGGAAGAGCGCCTGGACCATCAGGACACCGACAGCGAGGATCCCCGGTCATGGCGAGCGATTCATACCGATGCCGGGGATGAAAAGGACGACCGGGCTGATGACACCAATGATGGCCCGTTCATGGATACGAATTCAGACGAAACCATGGTCGGGGAGCCAGAAGAGCCTGCCGCGGCACCTTCGGTAGAGCAGGACGAAGATGACGGATTCGATTTCCTGGACGGCGCTGACGAGGCGGCCACCAAGCTCGATCTGGCACGCGCCTATATTGACATGGGTGATCATGAAGGGGCGCGTGAAATTCTCGCTGAAGTCATCGAGGAAGGATCCGAGACCCAGTCCAGTGACGCCCGGCAATTGATCGAACGCCTCGACTGATGACATTCAACCGTATTGCGCTCCAGGTGGAGTACGATGGAGCGGAATTCTGCGGTTGGCAGCGCCAGAGTTCTCCGCCATTGCCCTCCGTGCAGGCGGCTGTAGAGCGGGCGCTTTCGCGGGTCGCGAATCATCCGGTGCGGTTACTCTGTGCAGGGCGTACCGATGCCGGCGTACATGCTACGGCTCAGATCGTGCACTTCGATGCCATCATCGATCGCGGACCCAAAGCCTGGGTGCGGGGTGGAAACAGCCACTTGCCCCCGGGTGTGCGTATTCGCTGGGCTGGTGCGGTTAGCCCTGAGTTTCATGCGCGGTTTTCCGCATTGTCCCGACGATATCGCTATGTAATGATCGAGTCGGAAGTGGCACCGGCACTGCTGAGCCGACAGGTTACTCATGTTCGCGGGCACCTGGATGAGGCGCGGATGCAACGGGCCGCTGAAGCACTGGTCGGCGAACAGGATTTCAGTGCTTTCAGGGCAGCGGGCTGCCAGTCAAACACGCCATTCCGCCGTGTCAATCATGCCCGTGTTTTTCGTCATGGGGCCTTTCTGGTGCTGGATATTTCCGCCAATGCCTTTCTTCAACATATGGTCCGTAACATTGCCGGCGCGCTGATCGCCGTGGGGTATGGTCACAAGCAGGTGGAGTGGGTCTCGGAGTTGCTGGCCAGTGGCGACCGCCGCAAGGGTTCCCCAACGGCCAGTCCCTGTGGTCTGTATCTGGTGCAGGTGCGGTATCCGGATGAGTACGGTTTACCCCGATCCCTCCCGGGTCCTTTCTTTCTCGGTGTTGACGAGATGGACAGATGACAATCGCAGGTAGCTGCCCGCGAGCTTGGCGTATCTGGTAGAATAGGCCATTTTCCGGATGGCAGAAACGTGACCAGGACCCGTATCAAGATCTGTGGGATCACGAATCCCGACGACGCGCTGTTGGCGACCCGAGGCGGAGCCGATGCCATTGGCGTGGTATTTTACGAAGGCAGCCAGCGTGCGGTGACTCTGGAGCAGGCACGGAAAATCCGGGCAGCAACACCGGCCATGACCTCTTTGGTGGCGCTGTTTGTGGACCCGGACAGTCCGCTGGTGGAGTCCGTCCTTGATGCGATCGCGCCTGAGTGCCTGCAATTCCATGGCGACGAATCATCGGAATTCTGTAAGTCTTTCGGACGACCGTACATGAAGGCGTTGCGAGTGCGTCCGGGTCTGGATGTACATGCACAGGCTCTGCGTTACGGTTCTGCCAGCGCCATTCTGCTGGACGCCTGGCATCCAACCGAGGCTGGCGGAACAGGGCGACGATTCGACTGGGATGTGGCCCGTTCGCTGTCCAGGGAGCTGCCGGATCGTGTGGTATTGGCGGGCGGACTGGATTGGCAGAATGTAGCCGATGCAATTCAACTGGTCGATCCCTGGGCGGTTGACGTATCCAGTGGAGTGGAACAGGCCCCCGGTCGGAAATGTCCGGAAAAATTGACGAATTTCTTCAGAGAGGTACATCGTGTCAACGCTGCAGACAATGAATGATTCAGAGGTCGGTGTCGGGTCGGGCGCTCCCGGAGAGGGCGGGCATTTCGGCCCGTATGGCGGAATTTTCGTCGGCGAAACCCTGATGGAGGCGGTCGAGGAGCTGGACAAGGTTTATCGACGTCTATCCGCGGACCCGGAGTTCTGGAAAACCTTCCATGATGATCTGCGTCATTATGTTGGTCGTCCGACGCCTCTGTACGAGGCGCAACGACTCAGTGAACACTTTGGCGGAGCGCGTATCGTCCTGAAGCGCGAAGACCTGAATCACACCGGCGCCCACAAGATCAACAACACTATCGGTCAGGCGCTGTTGGCGAAGTTTATGGGCAAGAGTCGGATCATTGCCGAGACGGGCGCTGGTCAGCATGGGGTGGCCACGGCCACCGTGGCGGCGAGACTGGGACTGGAATGCCACGTGTATATGGGGGCTGATGACGTTCAGCGCCAGTCCGCCAATGTCTACCGGATGAAGCTGTTGGGCGCCAATGTCGTGGCCGTCGACTCCGGCAGTCGGACACTGAAAGATGCCATGAACGAGGCATTGCGTGACTGGGCCACCAATGTGGATGATACCTACTACATCATTGGCACGGTGGCCGGTCCACACCCCTATCCGACGCTGGTGCGCGATTTTCAGTGCGTGATAGGCCACGAGGCACGAGAGCAGTCGCTGGATGAATACGGACGACTGCCCGATGCGCTGGTGGCCTGCGTGGGGGGCGGTTCCAATGCCATCGGTCTGTTTCACCCGTTCCTGGAGGACAAGAACGTCGAGATGTATGGCGTGGAAGCGGGTGGCGATGGGGTCGAAACCGGTCGTCACGCCGCCCCGCTTTCAGCCGGCAAGCCTGGCGTGCTGCATGGCAACCGTACCTATCTTATGACCGACGAAGCCGGGCAGATCCTGCCCACCCATTCGGTGTCCGCCGGACTGGATTATCCCGGTGTCGGCCCAGAGCATGCATGGCTCAAGGATACCGGTCGAGTACACTACGTGTCGGTCACCGATGACGAAGCGATGGACGCCTTCCGGATGTTGACGCGGAAGGAAGGCATCATTCCGGCACTGGAGTCGAGTCATGCCCTGGCCTGGGCCGGCCGGATGGCCGCTGATATGCCGCGCGACGGATTGATCGTGGTGAATCTGTCCGGTCGCGGAGACAAGGATATCCATACAGTGGCAAGCATGGACGGCATCAGCCTCTGACAGGGCGGTACAGCATACGAAGGATGAAGTTATGAGTCGAATTACCCCGGTGCTTGATGCATTGCACTCTCATGGACGCAAGGCACTGATTCCCTATCTGGTGGCTGGTGATCCTGACAGCGACACAACACTGGCGCTGATGCATGAACTGGTGCGACAGGGCGCCGATATCATTGAGCTCGGCATACCGTTCAGCGACCCATCATCGGATGGTCCGGTGATCCAGCGGGGTGCGGAACGCGCCCTGAAGGGCGGCATGACCTTGCCCGGAGTGCTGGATCTGGTGGAGCGGTTCCGTGAGACCGACGCTGACACACCGATTGTGCTGATGGGGTATCTGAATCCGGTGGAGGTGATGGGCTACCGGTGTTTTGCTGATTGTGCCGCGAGGGCCGGGGTAGACGGGGTATTGCTGGTGGATCTGCCGGTCGGGGAATCAGCGGAATGGATTCAGGCGAGCCGGGAACACGCTATCGACACCATTTTTCTGGTGGCGCCCACCACGCCCGCTTCGCGGGTGGACGCTATCTGCAGCCGGTCAAGTGGGTATCTCTATTACATCTCTCTGAAGGGCGTCACCGGGGCGGCCATTGCCGATCCGCAGGCAATCGGTGGACGGGTGGCCAGACTGAAAGAGCATACTGACCTGCCGGTAATGGTCGGATTCGGGATCAAGGATGAGCAGAGTGCGGTGGCCATGGCAGCCATCGCGGATGGCATCATTGTGGGTAGCGCGCTGGTGGGCGCCATCGCTGGATTGCAGCCGGGTGAGTCGGAAACTGAACAGATCGGCAAGGCCGTCTCACTGGCAGGCCGCATCCGCTCGGCAATCGATCAGGCGTGATGATAGAATGTCGATCTTTGTCAGACGGTGGTACAGGGAACCCGTATGAGCTGGATTAACAAGATTCTTCCATCCATCGGTGGAGAAGGCGGCAACAACAAGCAGAAGTCGAGTGTGCCGGAAGGTCTCTGGAAAAAATGCCCGCGCTGCGAGGCCGTGTTATATCGACCGGATCTGGAGCGCAATCTGGAGGTCTGTCCCAAGTGTGATCACCATATGCGCATAACAGCCCGTCGCAGGCTGGAATTGTTCATGGATCTGGAAGTGGCGGGCGAGGAGCTGTTCACCGATGTCGAGCCCGTGGATCTGCTCAAGTTCAAGGACCTGAAAAAGTACAAGGACCGCCTGGCGGCCGCGCAGAAGAACACCGGCGAACGGGACGCACTGATTGTGGTGCAAGGCCAGGTCAATGCCGTGGAAATGGTGGTGGCTGCTTTCGAATTCGGATTCATTGGCGGCTCCATGGGAGCTGTGGTGGGAGAGAAGTTTGTCAGAGCCGTGGACGTCTGCATCGAGCAGCGCCTGCCCCTGGTCTGCTTCTCCACCAGTGGTGGCGCCCGCATGCAGGAGGCGCTGATATCGCTGATGCAGATGGCCAAGACCTCGGCCGCGCTGGCTCGACTGCGCGACGAGGGGCTGCCGTTCATCTCCGTCATGGTGGATCCGGTGTATGGCGGCGTCTCAGCCAGTCTGGCCATGCTCGGCGACATCAACATTGCCGAGCCCAATGCACTGGTCGGCTTTACCGGGCCTGATGTGATTCG
>JAWLFN010000092.1:0-10160 GCA_041685555.1 Gammaproteobacteria bacterium
CCCGCTATCCTGTCCCCCGTCCATCTCCCGCTCGTCATGGACCACCACCCGCACATCGACGCCGAGCTCGGCGGAGGCGGCCGCCAGTTCGCGCAGCTGCACCGGGGACAGGATGGCCACGATCAGCAGCAGGCAGTCGGCCCCCATGGCCCCGGCTTCCGCCACCTGGTAAGGGTCAATGATGAAATCCTTGCGCAACACCGGCAGCGCACAGGCGTCCCGCGCCTGCTTCAGGTAGTCGGCGCTGCCCTGGAAGAACGACTCGTCGGTCAGCACCGACAGACAGGTGGCACCCGCCCCGGCATACTGCCCGGCAATGGCGACGGGATCGAAATCCTCGCGGATCACACCCTGGCTGGGCGAGGCCTTCTTGATCTCGGCAATCACGGCGGGCCGACGTTGCGCCATCCGCTCTCGCAGCGCATCAATGAAACCCCGCTGATCGGTGCGTGCCAGTGCACGATCGCACAGACCGGCCAAGGGCTCCGTCTTTTGGGCAGCGGTGATCTCCTCACGCTTCCGCCTCACGATCCGGTCCAGAATACTGCTGTCGCTCACACCGCTCTCCTGTCGTCCGGACGGACTGTCATTCAGTCCGCGAATGTCTGTGTCAGTTCCACCAACGCCTGCAGTCTGCTCAGCGCCTCGCCACTGTCCACGATACCACGCGCCCGCTCGACTCCAGCCACCATGTCATCGGCGATACCGGCCGCGTAGATGGCCGCGCCGGCATTGAGCGCCACGATATCCGCGGCCGCCGGACTGTCTCCGGACAGGGCCTTGCGGACCATCGCCAGGCTTTCCCGCGGAGAATCAATACGCAGGGCGTCAATGCTCTCATGACGGTCGATACCAAAATCCTCCGGCGCAATCGTGTAGTGCTCGATCCTGCCGTCCTTCAGTTCGCCGACGTGGGTATCGGCCGCGATACTGATCTCGTCCAATCCGTCTTCCGCCGCCACCACCAGCACGTGCCGACTGCCCAGCTCACGCAACACCTTGAGGACGCGGTCGATCCAGTTGCGATCAAAGATGCCCATCAGCTGGTTGGGCGCGCCCGCCGGATTGGTCAGCGGCCCCAGCAGGTTGAACACCGTGCGTACTCCGATCTCCCGGCGCGGACCGATGACATGTTTCATGGCACCGTGATGCCCCGGCGCATACATGAACCCGACTCCCAGGTCCGTGATGCAACGGGCTACCTGCTCCGGCGTGATCGCCAGGTTCACGCCCGCCGCCTCCAGCACATCCGCGCTGCCACTCTTGCTGGTGGCCCCGCGATTACCGTGCTTGGCCACCCGTGCACCGGCGCAGGCCGCCACCATGGCGCTGGCCGTGGAGATGTTGAAGGAGTCACTGCCGGTACCCCCGGTGCCACAGGTATCCACCAGATGCTCGGTGGAAGACAACTGCACCGGCGTGGCCAGTTCCCGCATGGTGCGCGTGGCACCGAGCAGCTCCTCCGCGGTCACCCCCTTCATCTGCAGGGCGACCAGGAAAGCGCCCACCTGGGCATCGGTGCATTGCCCGGTCATGATCTCGTGAATCAGGGCCGCCGTGGTCTGGGTATCCAGATCCAGATTCAGTGACACATGACGTATTGCGGTCTTGATATCCATGTAGTGTACCCCGATGCTATCAGTACGATTCCAGGAAATTGCGCAGCAGGGCGTGGCCGTGCTCGCTGAGAATGGACTCCGGATGGAACTGCACGCCTTCCACCGCCAGCTCCCGGTGGCGCACGCCCATGATCTCTTCCAGCCCGCCGTCGGGTTGTTGCGTCCAGGCGGTCATCTCCAGACAGTCCGGCAGACTCCGTGACTCGATCACCAGTGAATGGTAGCGCGTGGCCGTGAACGGACCGGGCAATCCGTGAAACACCCCATGATCATTGTGATACACACTCGACAGTTTGCCGTGCATGACCTGGCCGGCACGGACGATGCGCCCGCCGAAGGCCTGACCGATGGCCTGGTGCCCCAGACAGATGCCGAGCAGTGGCACGCGACCGGCGAAGTGCCGGATGGTCTCGATGGAGATGCCCGCCTCGTCCGGCGTGCACGGCCCCGGGGAAATCACGATCTTCTCCGGCGCCAGGGCCTCGATGTCGGCCACGCTGATACTGTCGTTGCGCCGCACCTCCACCCGCGCGCCCAGCTCACCCAGGTACTGGACCACATTCCAGGTGAAGGAGTCATAGTTATCGATCATCAGGATCATCTGCAGGCCGTCCCCGTCTCGGTGAGGCTGCATTTTCGCCCAAATCGCCAGCGACTTAAACCTCCGGGTCGCGCACTGTCATGGTTTTCTTCCGGAGCGGCCAGTACAATGGCCGCCTTCACTCCGCAGCACCGGTCATCCATGAAGGCATATCCATCCAGCCCGCGGACACTTCCGCGTGGCACCATACTGCTGTTGGCCGCCACCTCCGCGCTGGGCCCGGTGGCGATGCAGATCCTGCTGCCCGCCATTCCGATCCTCCGCGAGCAGTTCGGCGTCGACACCGGCACCGCCCAACTGACCCTGAGCCTGTCGATGATCTCCATCGCCGTCGCCCAGCTGTTCTACGGCCCGCTGTCGGACCGCTTCGGTCGCAAGCCGGTGATCCAGTGCGGCATCCTGCTGACCCTGCTGGGCTCCGTGTTGTGCATCCTGGCCCCGACCATCGAGACCCTGATCGCCGGCCGCATCGTGCAGGCCGCCGGCGGCGCCGTCGGCCTGGTGGTGGCCCGCGCCATCGTGCGGGATGCCTATCCGGCGGAAGAGGCCGCCAGCATGATCGCCACGCTGGTCATGTTCATGGTGGTCATGCCCATGCTGTCACCCGCCGTGGGCGGCGAGCTGCTGGTGCGCTTCGACTGGCATTCGGTGTTCTGGCTGGTGGGCGGTTTCTGTCTGCTGTTGCTGGTGCTGCTGCATTTCCGGCTGCCGGAGACACTCGGCGAGCGCACGCCCCTGCACGGGATTGTCAGCCTGTTCCGGGGTTTCGCCGTGCTGTTGCGCTCCGCCGTGTTCCGCGGCTATGCCTTCAGCCTGGCCTTCATATCGGTGATGTTTTTCAGCTTCATCGCCGCCGTGCCCGAGATCATGATCACGGTGCTGGGGCGACCACCGGACGAGTACGGGTATTACTTCATCATGGTGCCGGCCAGCTTCATCCTGGGCAACAATACCGCCCGGCTCATCAGCCGGCGCATGGGCGCCCACCGCATGACCGAGCTGGGCAGCATCCTGGCCATTGCCGGCATCTCGCTGGCACTCGCGCTGCAGCTGCTGGGACCGATGCACCCGCTGTCATTGTTCATACCCATTGCCCTGACCACCTTCGGTAATGGCCTGTCCATGCCCAACGCCCAGGCCGCTGCCATCAACCAGTTCCCGGACCGCGCCGGCGCCGCCTCGGGGCTGACCGGATTCCTGCAGATGGGATTCGCGGCCGTGGCCGCCCAGCTGGTGGCACTGATCTTCAACGGCACCGCCTATCCCATGCTGCTGCTGATGCTGACGGCGGCCATCCTGTCCTTCCTGGGCTTCCGTTCCAGTCGCTTGGGGCGCGGCTGATCATTACCTTATTTCCCGCATGGCCCACTAGCGATCCCAGTAGCGACGCATTTCCACGAACAGGTAGGAGGCGGTCCAGGTGATCAGCACGAAACCGGTCAGGGCCTCGAGTCCGGCCAGGTAGCGCACCGGACCCATCGGCTGGATGTCACCGTAGCCCAGCGTCGTATAGGTGGTGAGCGAGAAATACAGACTGTCCGCGTAGGTGCCGGAGTAGGCACCGTGCAGCTCGCCCCAGCCGGGCGTGCCGGACATGTAGTAGTACGCCCCCGCAAACAGGCCGGCCTCGATCACGTGGGCCAGGATCGCCCCGACCACTCCGATCAGGATCTTCAACGGACCGGCGACGCGCAGTGCCGGCATCAGCAGACTCAACCCCATCAGGCTCAGGTAATGTACCAGCACCGAGGCCAGAACGATCGACATGGTCAACAGTATCAGCAGCATCTGTCACACTCTTTTTATGCACGGGATTCACTATTGAGCCTCTGACACGCCCCGGTGTAAAGTCCCGTTTCAGTTTCAGCGCAGGGAAGACCCATGACGGCATTGAGTCAACGGCAGATCGAGACCTTTCACGAGAAGGGATATGTGGTGGTGGATTTCGGACTGGATCACCGCGCGCTGGACCGTATCATCGACACGCTGGATCCACTGTATGATCCAGAATTCCTTCAGGACCGCAGCCGGCCGGCCCGCATCCAGGATGCCTGGGAGACCGTGCCGGCCGTGCGCCGACTGGCCGTCAGGCCGGCCATCCGGCGAGCGCTGGAAACCCTGTACGGCCGCCGGGCACTGCCGTTCCAGACCCTCAATTTTCCCGCCGGCACGGCCCAGTCGCCGCATTCGGACACCATTCATTTCAACTCGGATCCCGAGGGTTTCATGGCCGGTGTCTGGATCGCGCTGGAGGACATTGATGAGCACTGCGGCCCGCTGGTCTATTACCCGGGCAGCCACAAGCTGCCGGTGATGAGCATGCAGGACCTGGGCCTGGAGCCGGGGGCGGCACAGTATCCGGCCTACGAGCAGGCCATCCGGGACATCATCGAGCGCGAAGGCCTGCAACCGGAGTACGGCACACTGCGCAAGGGCGAGGCACTGATCTGGCACGCCAACCTGCTGCATGGTGGCGCCCCAAGGCGGGATCCGTTGGCCTCCCGGCATTCCCAGGTCACCCACTACTACTTTGAGGGCTGCCAGTATTACACACCCATGCTCAGCACCCCGGAAGAGAAGGCCTGGCGCGATCCGGAGTGGATCCCCCTGACCACAGGCAGCCTCTGGCGGCGGGCGATCATGAAGCATCTGCTGCGCCAGCACTGATCGATACGGGCGGTGGCGACGTATTCCCGACCGTAACTCTGACAGGAGGAAGCCATCATCAATCCCGTGATTCTCTGGTTCCGGCGCGACCTGCGTCTGGCCGACAACCCCGCTCTGCGACAGGCGGCGACGCTGGGCCGGGTACTGCCGGTGTTCATTCTGGACACCCGGCACGGCGATGGCATGCGCACCGGCGCGGCCAGCCGCTGGTGGCTGCATCACTCCCTGCTCGGACTCGACCGGCAACTGGGCGGACAGCTGCGGGTCGTGGCCGGAGATCCCCTGGATCTGCTGCCCGGCCTGGCGGGAGAGACCGGCGCATGTGCCGTGTGCTGGAACCGCTGCTACGAGCCCTGGCAGATCGCCCGTGACCGGCAACTGAAAACGGACTTGCGGGCACTGGATATCGAAGTGCACAGCCACAATGGTTCGCTGCTGTGGGAACCCTGGGAGGTGCACAAGGACGATGGCGACCCCTACCGAGTCTTCACGCCCTATTACCGCCGCGGCTGCCTGGGACGTCCGGCACCTCGACACCCGCTGCCGGCACCGGACACATTGGCGGTTCTGCCACCGACTGACGGTGAACAATGCGGGGCGGCCGCCATCGAGGCACTGAGCCTGTTACCCGGGCATCCATGGCACGAGAAACTGAAGCCACACTGGCCCATCGGCGAACAACACTCGCGGCAACAGCTGGATGCGTTCCTCGCCAAGGGCCTGGAGGACTACCGCGAGGGACGGGATTATCCGGCCCGGCCCAACACCTCGCGATTGTCCGCCGCGCTGCACTTCGGCGAGCTGTCACCCCAACAGGTCTGGCACGCGGCCAGCGAGGAAGGGCTGACACGGGGCCTGGACAAAGACCTGGCGCACTTCCATTCGGAACTGGCCTGGCGGGAATTCTCGTATTACCAGCTCTACCACAACCCGTCCCTGCCGACGGCCAACCTGCAGCCGAAGTTCGATCAGTTTCCCTGGCAGGACCGACCGGCACTGCGCCGCGCCTGGCAACGGGGCCAGACCGGGATTCCCATGGTCGATGCCGGCATGCGGCAACTGTGGCAGACCGGCTACCTGCATAATCGGGTGCGGATGGTGGTGGCGTCCTTCCTGACCAAGAACCTGATGCAGCACTGGCAACATGGCGAGCGTTGGTTCCGGGACACGCTCGTGGATGCCGATCTGGCCAGCAACTGCGCCAGCTGGCAGTGGGTGGCCGGCTGCGGACTGGATGCCGCCCCCTATTTCCGCATTTTCAATCCAGTGACCCAGGGCCGGCGTTTCGATCCGGACGGAGAATACATCCGCCATTACGTCCCGGAGCTGGCGAAGTTGCCTGATCGCCACCTCCATGCCCCATGGGAGGCACCGTCGGCACTGCTGCGGGAATGTGGCATCCGGCTCGGGCGGGATTACCCCGAACCGATCGTGGACCTGAAGCAGAGCCGCGCCGCGGCGCTGGAAGCCTTCAAAAGCATCTCGGGCTGAGCACCGGCCCGGTCACAGTTCGAGTCCGTTCTGTGCCAGAGCCACGGCCCGGAAGATCGCCCGCGCCTTGTTCATGGTCTCCTTCCATTCCATCTCCGGCACGGAATCGGCGACCACGCCGGCGCCGGCCTGCACGTTCAGCGTGCCGTCCTTGATCACCGCCGTGCGGATGGCGATGGCGGTGTCCATGTTGCCGTTCCAGCCCAGGTACCCCATGGCGCCGCCATAGATGCCACGCTTGACCGGCTCCAGTTCATCGATGATCTCCATGGCGCGCACCTTGGGCGCGCCGCTGAGCGTGCCCACCGGCAGTGTCGCCTTCAGGACATCCAGCGCCGTGCGATCGTCGGCCATCTCGGCCTCGACGATGGAGGCGATGTGCATTACATGGGAATAGCGCTCCACGAACATCCGCCGGGGCACCGTCACGCTGCCGGTTTTTGCCACGCGGCCGGCATCGTTGCGGCTCAGGTCGATCAGCATCAGGTGCTCGGCGATTTCCTTGTCATCCGCCAGCAGCTCTTTTTCCAGCGCCAGGTCTTCCTCTTCGCTGTGACCACGTCGGCGGGTACCGGCCAGTGGACGCACGGTGATGTGTCCGTTCTCCACCCGAGCCAGGATTTCAGGCGAGGCACTGACCACGTGGTGATCGTCAAGATCGAAATACACCATGTACGGCGAGGGATTGAGATAACGCAGCGCCCGATAGATGTTCACCGGGTCCCCGTCATAGGGCAGGCTCATGCGCTGTGCCAGCACTACCTGCATGGCATCGCCGG
Organism: Gammaproteobacteria bacterium; assembly: GCA_041685555.1. Taxonomy (GTDB): domain Bacteria; phylum Pseudomonadota; class Gammaproteobacteria; order Pseudomonadales; family Pseudohongiellaceae; genus PWQG01. The sequence continues at coordinate 7,158 of JAWLFN010000092.1, forward strand.
CCAGGATGTATTCGCGGATCCGCTCCACCGCCGCCTCGAAAGCCGATTGCTCGAAACTGGAACGGAAATCCTCTTCCACGCTCTGATCGGATACCGGGGTGTCGGGCAGGGCCATCGGTTCGCGCAGCCTGGCCTGCAGCGTGTCCAGACGCTGTCCGGCCTGTTCCAGCGCACCCTCCAGTGCCGGATCCACATTGACCACCAGCGAGATGGTGCCACGCAGGTTGTCGAACACCACCACTTCCTCGGACACCATCAGCAGGATATCGGGTGTTCCGATCACGTCCCGGCCCGGCGCCGGCCCCAGCGTCGGCTCCACGTAACGCACGGAGTCATAGGAAAAATAACCGACCAGGCCACCACAGAACCGGGGCATGTCCTCGGTATGTGCGACCCGGTACTGTTTGCGGAACTCATCGATGAACCCGAAGGGATCCCCGCTCTGCAGCTCGTCCACGATCCTGCCGTCGGTTTCCACCCGGATGCTTTGGCCACTGACCCGGATCACGGTGCGACAGGGTAGACCGATGATGGAATAACGCCCCCATTTCTCACCGCCCTGCACGGACTCGAAAAAGTAACTGTAGCGCCCGCTGGCCAGTTTCAGCCAGGTACTGAGCGGGGTCTCGCAGTCGGCCAGCACCTCCCGGACCACCGGTATGCGGTTGTATCCCTGGGAGGCCAGGCTGGCGAACTGTTCTGCATCCGGTCTGCTCATGATCGTTCCGTTTCCTATACCACCTGCAATTGTGTCAGTTCGCGGCGCATGGCCGCGATCGTGTCGGCGTAGCTGTCGCTGTTGAAAATGGCCGAACCGGCCACGAACATGTCGGCGCCGGCCCGGGCGACTTCGGCGATGTTCTGCACGCCCACCCCGCCGTCGACCTCCAGGCGGATATCGTAACCACTCTCGTCAATGAGCTGGCGTACCTCGCGCAGTTTGCGCAGGGTGCCCGGGATGAACTTCTGTCCGCCGAAGCCCGGGTTGACCGACATCAACAGCACCATATCCAGCTTGTCCATCACGTAGCGCAGGCACTCCGGCGAGGTGGCCGGATTGAGTACCAGACCGGCCTTGCAGCCCTGGTCGCGGATCAGCTGCAGAGAGCGGTCGACATGACCGGAGGCCTCCGGGTGGAAGGTGATGAAACTCGCCCCCGCCCTGGCAAAATCACCGATCAGCTGGTCCACCGGCGAGACCATCAGGTGCACGTCGATGGGCGCGGTGACACCATGATCGCGCAGCGCCTTGCAGACCATCGGGCCGATGGTGAGATTGGGCACGTAATGGTTGTCCATCACATCGAAGTGCACCACGTCGGCGCCGGCGGCCAGCACCGCGTCGACTTCCTCGCCCAGGCGGGCGAAGTCGGCTGACAGGATGGAGGGAGCAATGAGGTAATCGGTCATGTGAATCGGTCCTGTGTCGTGTTCGGTGGCATTTTACAGGGATTCGCGGTCGGCTGTCTGTCCGCGGCCCAGCTCGGCATCCAGGGTCGCCAGCCGATCGGGTGTACCGATGTCGTGCCAGCGGCCCCGGAACAGTTCCCCACTGAGGCGGCCCTCGGCCATGGCCCGGCGCAGCAGCCCGGCCAGGGGACGGTGCCCGGGCGGCACCCCGCGGAACAGGGCCGGGTCCAGCACGCTGATGCCACTGAAGGTGAAGCGCGGTGCCCCGCCGCCGACCCGCCCCTGCCGGTCCAGCATGAAGTCCCCCGCCGGCGCATGGGCGGCGGGCGGAACCAACACCAGATGGCCCAGCATGCCGGCCGGCAGCGCATCCCGCAGCCGGGCAAAATCGAAGTCGGTCCAGATGTCTCCGTTGATCACGGCAAACGGCTCGTCCCCCAGCAGCGGCAGCGCCTGGCGGATCCCGCCACCGGTCTCCAGGATCTCGCTCTCCCGCGACCAGTGGATGCGCAGGCCCCACCGCTGCCCGTCACCCAGCGCCTCTTCCAGCTGCCGGCCCAGGTGATGGTGATTGATGATGACGTCCCGGAAGCCGGTGGCCGCCAGCCGTTGCAGATGCCAGCCGATCAGTGTGCGACCGCCCACCGACAGCAGCGGCTTGGGCGTGCGCAGGGTCAGCGGCTGCATGCGCCGGCCGAACCCGGCTGCCAGAATCATCGCCTTCACGGACGCAACTCCGCCAGACGCGCCTGCGCCAGGGGCATCAACTCTCCCACAAACCAGTCGTGAAATGTCCGCAGTGACGGGTAATCGGCGGATACGTGCCGGACATAGTCCATGGCCGCGGGCAGATCCGCCAGGTAGCGGGGCTTGCCGTCGCGCAGGTACAACCGTGAAAAGATGCCCAGCACCTTCAGGTGGCGCTGCAGTCCCATCAGATCGAAGTCCCGCAGGAACCGCTCATCGCTGTACTCCGGCACCAGGCCCTGCTCCAGCAGGCGATCGCGGTAGCGCAGCGCCATGCTCCGCACCGTTTCCGGCGGCCAGACGATGTAGCAGTCACGCAGCAGCGACACCAGGTCATAGGTCACCGGCCCGCACACGGCATCCTGGAAATCGATGACGCCCGGCAACCCGTCCGGCTGCTGCCGTCGCCGCATCAGATTGCGGGAGTGATAATCGCGATGCACCAACACCCGTGGCTGGGCCAGGGCGCTATCCTCCAGCAGCCGATACATGGCGTCCAGCTCGCCACGCCGTTCACCCTGTATCGGATATCGCAGCAGGGCGGCGCAGAACCACTCGTCGAACAGCCCCATCTCCCGGCGCAGGGCGTCGCGGTCGTACAGCGGCAGATCCGTGACCGGCAGGCGCTGCAGGCGCAGCAGCGCGGCCAGCGCCCGGTCGTACAGCACCGCCGCCTCCGTCCCGCCGTCGGGACCGTGCAGCTGTCGCGCCTGCTCCAGCGCCGGCTGATACAGCGCATCACCGAAGTCCTGCAGCAGCAGGAAACCCTCATCCAGATCGGCGGCCAGCACCGCCGGGGCCGGCACGCCATGAGCGAGCAGCCGCTGGGCCACCAGCACAAACGGA
>JAWLFN010000093.1:0-10107 GCA_041685555.1 Gammaproteobacteria bacterium
GCCAAACCGGAAGAAGGAGCTCTGCCGCCGAATCCACCAGCGGGAAGACCTGGACAAAGAAGAGCAGGACGCTCTGGAGGAGGAGGCCAGGAAGATCGAAGCCCTTGGCGTGCGCACCTGCATAGTCCGTCTCGGTATCGTGCTGGGGCCGAAGGGCGGTATGTTGCAGAAATTGCTGACGCCGTTCCGGCTCGGGCTTGGCGGGCGACTCGGTGATGGTCGGCAGTTCATGTCCTGGGTGCATCGTGATGACGTGATCGAGGTAATCCATTGGCTGTCCACAAATTCCCAAGCCTCGGGAGTGTACAACCTGACGGCACCGGAGCCGGTTCGTAATGCCGAGTTCACTCGATCGCTGGCCAGCGTGCTGCGGCGTCCGGCCCTGTTTCCGATGCCCGCCTGGCTGGTCCGGCTGTTGTTTGGCGAGATGGGCGACCGGTTGTTGCTGCACGGGCAATGTGTGGTGCCGGTGCGACTGCAAGAGGCCGGTTATCGTTTTCAGTATGAGGAGATCACGGAGGCGCTGCGTGACAGCGTTCGCGGATGAGCGCATGACTTCTGCGCAGGCTCCCCGACAGGTTCCTTTGCGCTTTGAGCGTTAATTTTTCATAATACGGCCATCCGTACTGAGCGGTCGTTCGATGAACCGTTTCACAGACAGGCCCGCCCGGTCCGCGGGGCAGGTGGGCAGATCCATCAGGAGAGAAGGTTATGCAGCGCGAGTCAATGGAAGTGGATGTTGTGATCATCGGGGCGGGGCCGGCTGGCCTGGCGGCAGCCTGCCGATTGTTACAACAGGCGCGGGAAGCGGAGCAGGAGCTTTCTGTCTGTGTGCTGGAGAAGGGATCGGAGGTGGGAGCGCATATTCTCTCCGGTGCGGTTTTCGAGCCCAGTGCGCTGAATGACCTGTTTCCGGACTGGAAGGAGCGTGGCGCTCCATTGAACACGGCGGTGACAGGGGATGACGTCTATTACCTGGGTGGCCCCGGGAAATCCATGAAGTTTCCCGATCTGCTGGTACCGAAACCGATGCACAACAACGGCAATTACATCATTTCCCTGGGCAAGTTCTGTAAATGGCTGGGAGACCAGGCGATGGAGCTTGGTGCCGAGGTGTTTCCCGGCTTCGCCGCCGCGGAGATCCTGTATCACGAGGATGGCAGTGTGAAAGGTGTGGCAACCGGTGACATGGGAGTGGACGCCAATGGAGAAAAGAAGGACAGCTACGAGCCGGGCTTCGAGTTTCATGCCAGATGCACCATTTTTGCGGAGGGTTGTCGTGGTCATCTTGGCAAGGAGCTGATTGAGCGCTTTGAACTGGACAGGGACAGTGACCCGCAGCACTACGGAATCGGCCTCAAGGAAATCTGGGAGGTGCCGGATGAGCAGCACAAGGAGGGGCTGGTGGTGCACACCGCCGGCTATCCGAACATCGGGGCCAGCTATGCCGGCTCCAGTGGCGGTTTCCTGTACCACGCCGAGAACAATCAGGTGTTTGTCGGTCTGATCGTGGATCTGGGGTATGAGAATCCGCATCTGAGCCCGTATGACGAATTTCAGAAGTTCAAGCATCATCCTGTGATCAGTCAGTACCTGAAAGGTGGCAAACGGATATCGTACGGCGCCCGCGCCCTGAACAAGGGTGGACTGAACTCGTTGCCGAAGATGAGTTTCCCGGGGGGACTGCTGATCGGTTGTGATGCCGGAACGCTGAACGCGGCCAAGATCAAGGGCAGTCATACGGCCATGCGTTCGGGGATGCTGGCGGCCGAGAGCGTTTTCGATGCGGTGAAGAACGACTCTCTGGACGCCGGCGCGGAGCTGCATGATTACAGGGATCGTGTACGTAAGTCCGATCTGTATTCCGAACTGCACAAGTCACGTAACTTCAGCGCCAATTTCCACAAATTCGGATTCTGGATCGGCAGCAGCATGGCATTCGTGGAGCACAACCTTTTTGCCGGACATTTCCCGTTAACGTTCCATGACACCACGCCGGACTACCGGCAGATGAAAAAAGCGGCGGACTGCCCGAAGATCGAGTATCCGAAACCGGATGGGGTGCTCAGTTTTGATAAGCTGTCGTCGGTGTTTATTTCCAACACCAACCATGCCGAGAATCAGCCCTGTCATCTGACGCTGAAGGATGACTCCATTCCGATCGAGCAGAACCTGCCGCTTTACGACGAACCGGCTCAGCGATACTGCCCGGCTGGCGTCTACGAGGTGGTGGAAAACGAGGATGGCAGCAAGCATTTCCAGATCAATGCGCAGAACTGTGTCCACTGCAAGACCTGTGATATCAAGGATCCGGCCCAGAACATCCATTGGGTGGCCCCTGAAGGTGGTGGTGGTCCGAATTACCCGGGTATGTGACGAAAGTAAGGGATGTTGTGGGCGGTCTGATCCCGTAGTTACAGCGTAAACTGCGGGTGAGCACATGATACGACCGATGGCGGTACAACCGACGTCGGTCGGAGGGCCGTCATGAACAGCAATATTCATTTTTACCGCCTGCTGCAGCCAATGGTATTGGCGTTGTGGCTGTCTGGCTGCGGTCTCGTCGGTTTCAATACCGGATTTCAGGAAGACCAGGCGCTTGAAGAACGGATTCTGGGAGAGCAGCAACAGGTACCCGACGTGGACCTGCTGGCGCTGACGCCGGAAATCAAGGCCTATCTGGCCGAACATGTTGACACAGGCCTGTCTGACTGGCGCAAGGTCAATCGTCTGAGAGAATTGCTGTTTGATGAATCCCATCTCGACATCCAGTATCGCGACACGGCCACGCTGACGGCTGCCGAGACGTTCGAGGTCGGCTATGCCAACTGTCTGGCATTGATCAATCTGTATATCGGTATGGCCCGTCACGTAGGGCTGGAGGTCAACTACCAGACCGCACAGATCCGTCCGCGATGGAATCGCCGGGGCGAGCTGGTGGTTTTGAGTGAACATGTCAACGCCCTGGGCGATCTTGGTCCCGGGCGTCGATACGTGCTGGATTTCACTCCAGAAGTGCTTTTGCAGCCGGATTCGGCTCGTGTGATTTCGGACGAAAGGGCCAGGGCGATGTATTTCAACAACCTGGGTGTCGAGGCATTGATCGAACAGGATCTGTCACAGGCGCTGGAACTGTTCAGGCATGCGTTGACCATCGACCCCGAACTGTCCATGGCGTGGAACAATGTCGGTAGTGCCCTCAATCGCCTGGGTGACTCCCGGCTGGCCGAGTACAGCTATAAAAAGGCGTTCGAGCTGGATCGCAGAAGTACCACGGCTCTCAACAACCTTGCCCGTTACTACAGTCAGCGAGGCAATGAGGAGGAGTCGACGACTTATCGCCGTGCGCTCGACCGGGTCAATCGGGCGAACCCATATTATCATTATATTCGTGGCAATATCGCGTTCGAGGACGAGTCCTATCAAGAGGCCCGGGAGCATTTCCGCCAAGCCATCCGTCGCAAGGACAATGAAGCCGATTTCTATTATGCCCTTGGCACCACTCTGGAGCAGTTGGGGCGTGGCGACGAGGCCGAGGAGCTGAAGATGGTGGCTCTCGCCTTGCACCAGTACGGTGACCAGCGCTATCGTCCCAGCAACGAGCGGGTACGGCGTATTGATCAGCGCAGCATTTTGCGCACCACCAGTCCCGGTATTACGATCCAGGTGTCCGACTGAGACGGACCGCTACGTGGACCGGTAGAGGTGCCAGCTGGTCCCGGATCGGCTCAATCTGCGAGGCATCCTCGCAGTGCACGGAGACCTGCATCCCGCGGGCTTTGTCGTAACGCACGTCCTCCACGGTGGCGCGGAATTCCCCACTCTGCAGGATCTCATCAATCACAAGTCCGGTGATGCGTTCACGCAGGGCCGGCCGGAAAACCTTGCCTACCGCGGTGACCGGCATTTCCGGCACAAGCAGAATCCGTTTGGGGATGGCCGCCCGCTCGGGCACACGCTCCTGGCACCATGCCAGCAGCGCCTCCTCGGAGGTCTCCCGGTTGGCAACGGGAACGACAAAGGCCACCGGCAACTCACCCGCATAGGCGTCGGGCTGACCGACCGCGATGGCCGATACCACGGCCGGATGTGCATTCAGGGCTTCCTCGATCAGCGCTGGATCGATGTTATGACCGCCACGGATGATCAGGTCTCTGGAGCGGCCGGTCAGGTACAGGTAGCCGGCTTCATCCAGGTATCCCAGGTCGCCGGTGTTGAACCAGTCGCCATCCACAAAGGCGTAGCGGTTGTCCTCAGGGTCGACGTAGCCAGCAAAAACCTGTGGGCCACGCACCAGCACCACGCCCGGTTCTCCGGTTTGGCATTCGCGCCGTACTTCGTCGCCGTCCAGCTCGACGACCCGGATCCGGGAGTGGGGCAGTCGAATGCCGACACTGCCGGGAGGCTGATCGTCGGGTGGCAGGGTAATCAACGAAGTGGTTTCCGTCATGCCGTAGCCATTGGTCACGGTGAGGTGGAAACGGCGCTCGAAGGTGTCTTCAAACGCCGGGGACAGGGGCGCCGCGCCGGAATTGATCCGGGTCAGGGAACTGATGTCGAGATTCCCTACCGGGATCTGCGACAGAGCGTTCAGTACGGTCGGAACGGTGGCGAAACTGTTGACCCGGAAGCGTTCCACGTGGTGCCAGAGGTTGCGCAGAGCATCGGGATTACGGAAGCCACTGGGTGTCAGCAGGACAATGTGATTGCCGGCCGCGAAGGCACCCACGCCCTGTATGATCACGCCGAAAATGTGGAACAGGGGTAATCCGCAGATGACCGTCTGGCGACCCAGGTGGGCTGTGCCCACACGCATCAGCTGGCCAATGAACGCCATGTTGCCATGCGTCAGGCGAGCGATCTTGGGGTGTCCCGTGGTGCCGCCGGTATGGAAGCACGCCGCGATTTCGTCTCCGCTGAAGTCGCGCTCGACGCGGAGACGGTCACTGGGCTGCTCGGCAACGGCCGCGTCAAAATCCAGCACCTTCAGTGCGCGACCGGGCAACGGACTTGCCGGCGGATCATCGGACACGCCCGGGAGACGGATCGCAAGGACTGTATGGATCTCCGGGACCTGCTCCACGGCCCGCAAAGTCTTTTCCCAGATGTCCGTAGGGCCGCCGGGAGCAAGGCAGACCACCGCCCGGGCACCGGCCCCGCGCATGATATCGGCCAGCTGGGCAGGCTCCAGCAACGGATTGATGGGGTTGGCGATGGCCTGGACCTGACTGCCAAGAATGACCGGATGCGACTGGGGCAGAATCGGCAGGATGATGGAGACGGCATCGTCATGGCCCAGGCCCAGGTCCTGCAGCAGATTGGCCGTGGCGATGAGGTGTGCGAGAAGTGCCCGGTAGCTGATGGTATGGACCGGTTCATCCCTGGCGCCGGTCGGCAGGAACGTCAGTGCCGGGTCATCGCTGAAGCGGCTGGCGCTGTCGCGGATGATGTCCAGGGCGCTGGTGGCCGGAAAGCGTTCTTCCAGAGGCATGGCCTCCTCGAACGCTCGGACGTCCGTCATGTCGGCGAAAGCGGGCTGTTCTGCCATGTCGATAATCCTTTTATTGTTCTGGTTATCGACTGATTATACAGATTCTCCGATCGGTTTCACGGCGGTGGAGCCAGGGAGCCGGGCGCCGCTCACTGATCCCGGTTCACGGCGAGTCGGGCCATCTGTTCCATGGCCTGGCGGTGTCGGCTGTCCGGCAGGATGGCCAAGGCCTCCAGCGCTTGATCAACCTGCCGCTCGGCCAGTTGGCGGGTGTAGTCCAGGGAGCCGCTCTTCTGCACGATCCGGATGATGTCGTCGAGATCATCCGAGCCGCCCTGCTCTATGGCATTGCGCAGCAGTTCAGCCGGTCCCGCGTCGCTGTGATTCATGGCATGGATCAGTGGCAGCGTGGGCTTGCCTTCCGCCAGGTCATCGCCGATGTTCTTGCCCAGTGCCACGCTGTTCCCGCTGTAATCCAGCAGGTCGTCGACCAGCTGAAAGGCCAGGCCGATGTGGCGTCCGGCCCGACGCAGCGCCGACTCCACGGCTTGGTCCGCATCGGCGAGGATGGCACCGCACTGTGCAGCGGCCTGGAACAGGATCGCGGTCTTGTCCTCGATCACCTGCATGTATTCGGCTTCCGTGGTATCGACCCGGTGCTTGTTGAGCAGCTGTAGCACCTCGCCTTCAGCGATGGTGTTGGTGGTGTCGGCGAGAATGCGCATGATGCGTGGATCGTTCAGACTGACCAGGATCTGGAAGGCGCGGGAATAGATGAAATCGCCCACCAGGACGCTGGAGGGATTGTTCCAGTGCTCGTTCGCGGTCGGGCGTCCGCGGCGCATGGAGGACATGTCCACCACGTCATCGTGGAGCAGGGTGGCGGTGTGGATGAACTCGATCACTGCGGCAAGGTGGATGGCCTTGTCGCCGTCGTGACCGCATCCGCGGGCGCTGAGCAGCACCAGCATGGGCCGCAGGCGTTTGCCGCCGGCATCGACGATGTATTGTCCGATGCTCTCCACCAGTGCTACCCGGGAATGGAGTTGTTCGACGATATAGCGGTTGACTGCCTCGAAGTCGGTGGCGACTGCAGCGCGAATGTCCTGGACCATGAAAGACCGGTTACCGTGTGCGGGCTGAGGGGGGACTCCCCGGGAATTTTGATGGTGCATCCTATGGGGGTGGGCACATGGTGTCAAGCGGACAGCTCCGCGGCCCCGAAGCGAGTGAATAATTGAAGTCAGGCTTGCCTGCTCCGGCGACATCCCGTAAAATGCCCGCCCTTGACAGGGTTGAAGCCCGAATACCGGATTCTGGAGTGAGCTATGTACGCGGTTATTGAAAGTGGTGGCAAGCAGCACCGGGTTGAGGAAGGCGAAGTCCTCAAACTGGAGAAGCTTGATGCCGCAACAGGCGATACCGTCAGCTTTGATAAAGTGCTGATGGTGGGAGAGGGGGAGTCGGTCAAGGTCGGCGCACCCTATGTGGATGGCGGCAAGGTGACAGCGGAAGTGGTCACCCAGGGTCGTGGCGACAAGGTGCGTATCATCAAATTCCGTCGTCGCAAGCATTCGCGCAAGCAACAGGGCCACCGTCAGTGGTTCACCGAAGTAAAGATCACGGGCATTTCTTCCTGATCGCGCCGTAACGGCAGCACAGGCAGAAAACAGTTCAAGCGGAGTAGGTTATGGCTCACAAGAAAGCAGGCGGTAGTACTAATAACGGTCGCGATTCGATTTCCAAGCGCCTCGGTGTGAAAAAGTATGGCGGGGAAAGCGTTCTGGCAGGCAATATCATCGTCCGACAGCGAGGCACCCGTTTCCACCCGGGCGCCAATGTCGGCATTGGCAAGGACCACACCCTGTTCGCTCGCACTGACGGCCAGGTGAAGTTCGAGGTCAAGGGTCCCAAAAGCCGCAAGTTTGTCAGTATCGAGACTGCGTGACCTGACGGACTGACGAGGCCGGTGATGATTCCCTGTTGTGCAGGGTGGCCGGCGCAGGACCACAACCGTAAAGCCCCGTCATCGACGGGGCTTTTTTGTCTGCGCGACTGCAGACAGGGCCCGGAAGTACCCGAAAAGGCAGAGGCAGAAGATGAAATTCGTCGATGAAGCAGAGATTACCGTGGCCGCGGGCAAGGGCGGAGACGGCTGCCTGAGCTTCCGGCGAGAGAAGTACATTCCCAAAGGTGGCCCCGACGGTGGTGACGGGGGGCACGGTGGCAGCGTGTGGCTGGAGGCCGACGAGGCCCTGAATACCCTGATCGATTTCCGCTATCAACGACAGTACCAGGCCCGCGCCGGTCAACCCGGCATGGGGCGCAACTGCAGTGGCAAGGCCGGCGAGGACCTGGTCATCCATGTGCCTGTGGGAACCTCGGTGGTGGATCGCGACACCGGTGAGCAGATCGCCGACATTGCCGCTCCCGGGGAGCGGGTCATGGTGGCTCGCGGTGGCATCCGCGGTCTCGGGAACACCCGCTTCAAGTCCAGTGTCAATCGCGCGCCGCGCAGGACCACGAAGGGGACCGAGGGCGAGAGCCGTCGTCTCAGTCTGCAGCTCAAACTGCTCGCCGATGTCGGGCTTCTCGGGCTGCCCAATGCCGGAAAGTCCACGCTGATACGGGCTGTGTCGGCGGCCCGCCCCAAAGTCGCGGACTACCCTTTCACCACGCTTATTCCGAATCTTGGTGTGATCCGTGTGGATGCCGAGCGCAGTTTCGTGATGGCGGACATTCCGGGGCTGATTGAAGGGGCCGCGGATGGGGCAGGCCTGGGCTTCCGGTTTCTGAAGCATCTGGCCCGGACGCGGCTGTTGCTGCATGTTATCGACATCTGCCCGCTGGACGACAGCGATCCGCTGGAGCGTGCGGATGAGATTATTGCAGAGCTGCATGCCTTCAGTCCGGTATTGTCGGAGAAGCCGCGCTGGCTGGTGTTGAACAAGGCGGATCTGCTTGATGAAGAGGAATTGCAGGTCTGGCGACAACGCTTCGCCGAGGGCTGGCCGGATGTGCCTGTGCATGTCATATCGGCGGCCACCGGTGCGGGGTGTGAGCGGCTGTGTCAACAGATCATGACGGCGCTGGAAGAGCAGCGTCAGCGTCTGGAGCTCGACGAGGAGTACCGCGCTGCCCGTCAGGCACTGGAACAACGTATGGCGCGGGAGATTCGCGACAGCATTGCGCGCAGTCGCAGTCGACGTAGCCAGGAGGAGTCGTCCGATGACGAGGACGATGACAATGAAGACGTCACGGTAATCTATCGAGAATGAGAACACAGGTACGCAACGCTGGCTGCTGGGTCGTCAAGATCGGCAGTTCACTGATCACCAACGACGGCACCGGACTGGATCATGGCGCCATCGAGCGCTGGGTGGCGCAGCTGTCGGCACTGCATGCGGCCGGCAAGCAGGTGGTGATGGTATCCTCGGGAGCGGTCGCGGAAGGTGTTTCACGTCTGGAGCTGCCGGGGCGACCCCGAGAGGTGCATCTGCAGCAGGCGGCCGCGGCAGTCGGACAGATGGGGCTGGTCCAGGCCTGGGAGTCCGCCTTTCAACAGTACGATATCCATACGGCCCAGGTCCTTCTGACACATGATGACCTGTCCAATCGGCGTCGCTATCTCAATGCCCGCAGTACACTGAATGGACTGGTCCGTATGCGGGTCATACCGGTGGTGAACGAGAACGACACGGTGGCCACGGCCGAGTTGTGCTTCGGTGATAACGACACCCTGGCGGCACTGGTGGCCAATCTGATCAATGCCGAAGGTCTGATCATTCTGACCGATCAACAGGGCCTGCACGAGAGCGATCCACGGAACAATCCTTGTGCGCCTGTCATTCCGGAAGCCATGGCAGGAGACGATCGTCTCGATGCGATGGCCGGGGGGAGCAGCAGCCTGGGGCGGGGCGGTATGCGCACCAAGATCAACGCGGCCCGCACGGCGGCCCGCTCCGGGGCCTTCACACTGATTGCCAGCGGCCGTGAGGAGCGGGTGCTGACGCGCCTGTCATCCGGTGAGTCGCTGGGTACATTGCTGCTGCCCGACCAGGAGCCGGTGGCCGCGCGCAAGCAGTGGCTGGCCGGTCAGTTGCGGGCACGCGGACAGCTGGTGCTGGACCGGGGAGCAGTGCAGGTGTTGATGAAGTCCGGTCGCAGTCTGCTGCCAGTGGGTGTGGTTGCGGTCAAGGGGCGTTTCGATCGCGGCGAGCTGGTGCAGTGCATGGATGAGCAGGGGCGCGAAGTGGCCCGTGGGCTGGTCAACTACGACAGCAGGGAGGCGCAGCAATTGATGCGGCAACCGAGTGATCGTATCGAGTCATTGCTGGGGTATAGTGGCGATGAAGAGATGATCCATCGGGACAACATGGTGCTGGTTCCCGGCAGCTGAAACCACGTACACGGATTCCCGTCCATAAAAAAAACCGGCCATGGCCGGTTTTTTGTACCGCTGGTCTGAAGAAGGAAACTCAGCTCTTCAGTGCAACAATGGCGGCATTCAGTCGGCTCTTGTGCCGGGCCGCCTTGTTCTTGTTGATGATGCCCTTTCCGGCCATCCGGTCGATCACGGGAACAGCGTCACGGTAGGCCGCGGTCGCTTTTTCGAC
>JAWLFN010000094.1:0-10084 GCA_041685555.1 Gammaproteobacteria bacterium
GATGGCGCCATCTACATCACCACCGCCTGGAGCATGGTCAAGGCCTACGACGCCGAGACCGGCGAGCTGCTGTGGGAATACGACCCGGAAGTGGATCCCTCCCGCGGCGTCGACGCCTGCTGTGACGTGGTCAATCGTGGCGCTGCCGTCTGGGACGGCAAGGTGTTCGCCGGCGCCATCGACGGGCGTCTGGTCGCGCTGGATGCGCAGACGGGTTCCCTGCTGTGGAGCGTACAGACCACCGATCCGGAGCTGCCGCAGACGATCACCGGCGCGCCACGGGTAGTCAAGGACAAGGTCATCATCGGCAATGGGGGCGCCGAGTATGGCGTGCGAGGCTATGTCACCGCCTATGACGTCGACACCGGCGAGATGGAGTGGCGTTTCTACACCGTGCCCGGCAATCCGGAAGGCGGCTTCGAGCAGCCCGAGCTGGAGATGGCCGCCGAGACCTGGAGCGGCGAATGGTGGGTCATGGGCGGTGGCGGCACTGTCTGGGATTCCATGGCCTACGATCCCGAGCTCGATCTGATGTATCTGGGCGTGGGCAACGGCTCCCCGTGGAACCGTTCGCTGCGCAGTCCCGGTGGCGGCGACAACCTGTTCCTGACCTCCATCGTGGCCATCGATCCGGACGATGGCAGCTATCAGTGGCACTACCAGACCACTCCGGGAGAGACCTGGGACTACACCGCCACGCAACAGCTGATCATCGCCGACCTGGATTTCAATGGCGAGACGCGCCGCGTGGTCATGCAGGCACCCAAGAACGGCTTTTTCTATGTGCTGGACGCGGCCACCGGCAGCCTGATCTCGGCCGAGAACTTCGTGCCGGTGAACTGGGCCACCCACATAGACCTGGAAAGCGGCCGGCCGGTGGAGATTCCGGAAGCCCGCTACGATGACACCGGCGAACCGACCGTGGTCTGGCCGGGACCGCAGGGTGGTCACAACTGGCACCCGATGTCGTTCAGCCAGCGCACAGGACTGGTCTATCTGCCCGCCACCGAACAGTCCATGGGCTACTTCGGACAGGAGACCCTGGAGATCTCCGATCGCGGCTGGAACACCGGCACCGACTTCGCCCAGGGCGCTCGGCTGTCCGCCGAGGAGGGGGACGCCGTACCGGAGCGCCAGGCCTATCTGCTGGCCTGGGACCCGGTGCAACAGGAAGAGGTCTGGCGGGTACCGCGCCAGATGCCCCGCGCCGCTTCCGGCGTCCTGAGCACGGCCGGCGGACTGGTGTTCCAGGGCAATGCCGTGGGCGAGTTCGCGGCCTACCGTGACACTGATGGCGAGCGATTGTGGTCCGATATCACGCAGGCAGTGACCGTCGCCGCGCCCATCACTTACACCGTGGAAGGCGAGCAGTACGTTGCCGTGGTCACCGGTTCACGCGGCCTGCCCGAGGAGGGCCCTGGCGCCATGGGCCGCACCACCGAGGCCTCTGAGAACAACTCGCGCCTGCTGGTCTACCGACTCGATGGCGACCATAGCCTGCCCACCGACGAGATCGTCGATGACGGCAGCGAACAGACCCTTGATCCGCCGGCACTGACCGCCGATATCGAAACGGTGGCACAGGGCGAGCAACTCTATGGTCAGCTGTGTGGCGTCTGCCACGGCCCCTCGGCCATCAGCGAAAGCGGCAACACCTTCCCGGATCTGCGCTACAGCGAACGCCTGCATAGCGAACAGGACTGGGCTTCGGTGGTGCTGGAAGGCGAGCTGACCGGCAACGGCATGGTGTCATTCTCTGATTCACTTGATGCCGGGCAGTCCGACTCGATCCGGCACTACGTCATCTCCCGCGCCCGGGATGCCATGGAGGGTCAATAGGAAATCATCCGGACTGCGGTGGCTTGCGGGCTACCGCAGGTACCGCGCATGGAAGCGCAGATGATCTTCGATGAAACTGGCGATAAAGAAGTAGCTGTGGTCATAGCCTGCCTGCATCCGCAGTTCCAGTGGCGCAGCGCCATGCTCGCCCGCTGCCTGCAGTGCTTCCGGCCGCAGCTGCTCTTCCAGAAAGTCATCCGCCGTCCCCTGGTCAACCAGGATCGGCCGGTCCGAACCCTGGGCGGCCAGCAATTCACTGGCATCGTATTCACGCCAGGCGGCGCGATCCTCTCCCAGATAGGTTGAAAATGCCTTCTGCCCCCATGGGCACTCCACTGGATTGGCGATCGGGCTGAACGCGGAGATTGAAGTGTAACGCCGCGGATTCCGCAGGCCGATCACCAGTGCCCCGTGCCCTCCCATCGAATGTCCGCTGATGGCTCGCTTTTCCGTCACCGGAAACGAGGACTCGATCAGTGCCGGCAGCTCTGAGGTGACATAATCGTACATCCGGTAATGCTTTGACCAGGGCGATTGCGTGGCATTGACATAGAAACCGGCGCCCAACCCGAGGTCGTAGGCCCCGCCCGGCGCGTCGGGCACGCTCTCGCCGCGGGGGCTGGTGTCCGGCGCCACCAGCGCCAGGCCCAGTTCCGCGGCCACCCGCTGTGCTCCGGCCTTCTGCGTAAAGTTCTCGTCCGTGCAGGTCAGACCGGACAGCCAGTACAGTGCTGGAACCGGGTTCGACCGCGATGCACCAGGGGGCAGGTATACTGCAACAGTCATGTCGCAGTCCAGCGTCTCGGAACGATGCTTCCAGCGCTGCTGCTCGCCGTCAAAACAACGGTTGATGCTCAGCTTCTCAAGCCCCATGGTCACGCTCCCCGAAGTGCACCACGCTGCGGATGCTTTCTCCCCTGTGCATCAGATCGAAGGCGTCATTGATCTGTTCCAGCGGCATGGTGTGGGTGATGAAATCATCCAGGCTGAACTCGCCGCGCAGATACTGCTCGACGATGCCCGGCAGTTCGCTGCGGCCCTTCACGCCTCCGAAGGCCGAGCCGCGCCAGACCCGCCCGGTGACCAGCTGGAACGGACGCGTGCTGATTTCCTGGCCGGCACCGGCCACACCGATGATGACCGACTCGCCCCAGCCCTTGTGGCAACACTCCAGCGCGGAGCGCATGACATCGACATTGCCGATGCATTCGAAAGAATAATCCACGCCACCATCGGTCAGATCGACGATCACCTGCTGGATCGGTGCATCATGTTCCTTAGGATTGATGCAGTCCGTGGCGCCCAGCTGACGGGCCAGTTCGAACTTGCGCTCATTGATGTCGATGGCAATGATACGCCCCGCGCCCGCCATGGTCGCGCCGATGATGGCGGACAGACCGATGCCACCCAGACCGAAGATCGCCACGGTCGAGCCGGGCTCCACCTTTGCCGTGTTGAGCACGGCGCCCATGCCAGTGGTCACGCCACAGCCCAGCAGGCAGACCTCTTCCAGCGGCGCCGCCTTGTTCACTCTGGCCAGCGAGATTTCTGGCAGTACGGTGTACTCGGAAAAGGTCGAACAACCCATGTAGTGATGAATGGGCTTGCCGTCGATGGCAAACCGCGACGTGCCGTCCGGCATCAGCCCCCTGCCCTGCGTGTCCCGGATCTTTCCGCACAGATTGGTTTTACCCGAAAGACAGAACTTACACTCGCCACACTCGGGCGTATACAGGGGTATGACGTGGTCTCCGACCTCGATGCCGGTCACCCCCTCGCCCACTTCCTCGACAATCCCGCCACCTTCATGACCGAGAATGGCGGGCCAGTTGCCTTCCGGATCCTCTCCGGACAACGTGAACGCGTCGGTATGACAGACACCCGAGGCCACGATCCGCACCAGGACCTCACCCTTCCGTGGTGGCGTGACCTCGACTTCCTCGATACTGAGCGGTTTGCCGGGACCCCAGGCGACCGCGGCTCTGGACTTGATCATGGTGGCGAACTCTCCAAGCAGGGATGATGCCGCGAAAATAACAACCACCCACGCCCTTGGCAAGGGCGGGCTGTACTGGTCCGGCGAAGCACGCAACAGCGTAGACTACCCGTATGCACAAACAGACAGGAAACAGCACATGACCCGCATTGCCATCATCGGCGCCGGCCTCAGTGGCCTGACGCTGGCACACGGCCTGTCTGGTCGGGCCGAGGTCGTCATTTTCGAGAAATCCCGAGGCCCCGGTGGCCGCATGGCCACGCGTCGCGCCGGCCGGCACCAGTTTGACACCGGCGCGCAGTTCTTCACGGCACGGAGCCGGCGCTTCCGCCAGTTCCTGCAACCGTACCGGAAAGCGGGCGTGGTCGCCGCATGGGAACCGAAGCTGTTCACCATCGATCCGGATGGCCGTGACTACAAGCGCTTCTGGTTTGAGCCTCATATGGTCGGTCATCCGACCATGACTGCGCTGGCCAGACACCTTGCTGCCACACAGACGGTTTTCACCGACACCACAATCACCGCCCTGCAGGGAGAACCCGACGACTGGACGCTGCGCGCGGATGATGGCACCGCCCACGGCCCGTACAACTGGGTGGTGGGCACTGCCCCCGCGCCACAATCCCTGGAGCTGTTCGGCGACAGGGGATGCGCCAGGGACTGGCTGGAACAGATCCGAATGCAGTCCTGTCTCTGCGCCCTGGTGAGCCTGCCCGCCGATGTTGCCTTTCCCTGGCAGGTGGCGGAGCCACGCCACTCGATGCTCCGCTGGATCACCGATGACAGCACCCGGCCCGGTCGCCCCCAGGGCCGCTCGCTGGTGCTGCATGCCCACAATGACTGGTCCGACGAACACTTCGAGGCGGACGACGCCTGGCTGAAGCAACGTTTCCTGGATGAACTGGAGAGGCTGACGGGAATCGCTCCCGGCCTGGCGACGGGTTTCGACCTGAAGCGCTGGCGTCACGCCCGGGTAGTGGACGCCGCCGAGGATCCATACTGGATGGATCAGGACCTGCAGCTGGGTCTTTGCGGCGACGGCGGGGTCGGTGGCAGCGTCGAGTCGGCGTTCACCAGTGCGGACCGGTTGGCCAGATCGCTGCTCCGGGTGTTATAAGGGACACGGATTCCGGCAAGCGAGGACAGATGAAAATCGTATACAAGGCCAATGACATCCTGGAGGCGCACATCGTCGCCGGCATGCTGAACGCCGAGAATATCGAGGCACACGTCGGCGGGCATTACCTGCAGGGCGGTATCGGCGACCTGGCGCCGACAGGACTGGCCTCGGTGTCGGTGGCCGATGAGGATATCGACGCAGCGCTGCGCGTGATCCGGGACTATGAAGGAACCGATGAATCCGGTTCCTTCACGGCCTGAACCGTCATTCCCAAAGGCTGCGGCGCATCAGCTCGATATCCATGGTGGAACCATCCGGTCGACCGACATGGATGATGAAGGTTTCCGCATCCGGATGGCTGTAGCCCAACGAAGCCATGCCGCCCTCCGAAACCGCCTCGAACATCACCGAGTTGTCCGTGATTTCGGTCAACTCCATGGTCTGGGGACCATCGGTACGTGGCTCGAAGCCCGGATCCCACTGCTGGATGTTCAGCACCAGCGAACCGTCCGCCTCCTCGATGGTGATCATCTCGAACATATTGGTTTCACCAACGCCGGTCATTCGGACCATCGCGGCGATGGAACCACTTTCTGCCGCGATCCAGTTCTCTTCCAGCTGAGCGGAGCCCACGGCACCGGCCCAGTTACCGGTCATCCAGTCGAGCTGATCGATAGTGGCCGCCGGGCCGGCAGCCTGCGCCGAGGCGGTCATCATCAGCGTCAGCATCAGTGCAGCGATCGTTCTGATTGTCATTGTCGTCTCCATCAGTTTCCAGGTGGGGGTAAACAGCTGACCGCATGTCTCTACAGCCAGCCCTTGCTCTTGAAATACAGGTAGGGGGCAATGCCGGCCGCCACCATCAGGCCGATGGCGAAGGGGTAACCGAGTACCCAGTCCAGTTCCGGCATCACCTCGAAGTTCATGCCGTAGATGCTGGCCACCAGCGTCGGCGGCAGGAACACCACCGCCGCGATCGAGAAAATCTTGATAATCTGGTTCTGTTCGATGTTGATGAAGCCCTGGGTGGAGTCCATCAGGAAATTGATCTTGTCGAACAGAAAGGTGGTGTGGGACATCAGCACCTCCACGTCGCGCATGATCTCGCGCAGCGTCTCGCCCAGCTCGCTCTGACCGCGCAGGTGTCGCAGCAGGAAAGAGATGTCGCGCTGGGTATCCATCAGGCAGAGACGGATCTTCCCGTTGCTGTCCTCCAGTCGCGCCAGCTTGTCGATCGCGTCCTCCAGCTCCGCATCCTCATCCTCCAGCACCAGATAACTGACCGCCTCCAGCTGTCGGTGCAGATCCTCGAGGGTATCCGCGTGGTTCTCCACCTTCTGCTCCATCAACGTCACCAGCAACTCCGCGGGCGACCGGGCCTCCACCTGACCGCGACGGGCGCGCATCCGCAACAGTCGAAAGTCCGCCAGTTCCTCGTCCCGGATGGTGATCAACCGTGTGCGTTGCAGAATGCAGGCTACCGATACCCCGTTGTGACGCCCCTCGCTCTGAACCACAAACAGCGAATGCACGTGGATGCCCGCCTGGTCGACAAAACAGCGCGCCGATGCCTCGATCTCTTCCACGTCCTCGAATTCAGGCACATCGGTGTGCAGCAGATCCTGCAACAGCTCCCGTTCCCGCTCGTCCGGCTCGGTGACATCCACCCAGTCCGCCTCGGCAAGGTTGTGGTGCAACTGATCCTGCGCGACATCCATCTCGCGGATCAGGCCATCATCTATCCTGAACAGTCTCAGCATCGCGCTGTCTTTGCTCCTTCAGTCGATCTTTCCAGAATGTGGCGTTGTGCAGGCCCAGTGCCTCCGGATCAAAGCGGATCGGTTTACCGGAAGCCAACTGCTCTTCGTAGTCACGCAGGCACAACATGGCGGGCCTGGAAACGAAGAAGATGGCCAGTATACCGACAATATTGATCCAGGCCATCAGACCGACACCGATGTCACCGATCATCCAGATGAAGCCGGCGCTGTTCACCATGCCGAAGGTCACCATGAACATGATCAGCAGCTTGACCCCGACGAGGGGAATGCGGGCGCGAAAGTACCGGTTCAGATAGGCCACGTTGGTCTCGGCGATATAGTAATAGGCCAGGATCGTGGTGAAGGCGAAGAAGAACAGGGCAATACCCACGAAAGCCGGCCCGAAATCCCCGAACACACTGAACAGCGCGAACTGCGTGAAGGCGGCGGATGCAATTTCGGTGTCCGCGGGGACATTCTGGACGATGAACTGTCCCACTTCCAGCGTACCCTGGATGTTGTATTGCTGCGTAATGAGAATCATGAACGCCGTCGCCGAACACACGAACAGCGTATCGACGTACACCGAGAACGCCTGCACCAGTCCCTGCTGGGCCGGGTGATCCACCTCGGCGGCGGAAGCCGCATGGGGACCGGTACCCTGGCCGGCCTCGTTGGAGTAGATGCCACGCCGCACGCCCCAGCCGATGGCGGCGCCGAAACCCGCCTGAGCCGAAAAGGCATCGCCCAGAATCAGGCCGATGACATCCGGCAGCTGATCCACGTTCAGGAACACGATGATCAGGGCCATGATGATATAGCCCAGCGCCATGAACGGAACTACGATCTGGGTGAAATGCGCGATGCGCTTGATGCCGCCGAAAATGATGAAAGCCAGCACCATCAGGATGATCGCCAGCGCCACGAGCTTATTGGAGGGTACATCACCGAATGTGGTCGCCACCATGGCGCCATCACCGAACACCTGGGTGACCGCGTTGCCCACGGCATTCGCCTGTACTCCGGGCAGGAACATGCCGCAGGCGACGATGGCCGACAGGGCAAACAGCACCGCCAGCCAACGCTGTCCCAGACAGCGTTCAAAGTAATAGGCCGGACCACCCCGATACTGTCCGTCTTCTTCCACCTTGTAGAGCTGCCCCAGCGTGGACTCGGCATAGGCCGTACTGGCACCGAGAAAAGCCACCGCCCACATCCAGAATACCGCTCCGGGCCCGCCGAAACCGATGGCGGCCGCCACCCCGGCGATATTGCCGACACCGACCCGACCGGACAGCGTCACCGCCAGCGCCTGGAATGAAGAGATGCCCTGGGGCGACTCGTTTCCGCTGAAGAGCAGCCGCCACATCTCGCGAAAATGGCGGATCTGCGCGAAACGGGTCAGGATGGAGTAGAACAGCCCGGCGCCGAGGCAGAGTATCACCAGCGCCGAGCTCCAGATGATGTCATTGATCGAGGTGACCAGGTTTTCCATATTGTTGTTCCCGGAAAGATGGACGACAGGCTGCTGTCAGCAGTATGCCATCATTTTCCGGCAAGATCGAAACCCGGCCACCCCCGCCAGGTGCCTACCAGCTCGCCACCACGCGGGCACCGCCACCAGCGCCGCGTCCGGAACGCTCTCCGCCGCCGTTACTCCGGCTGTTACGACGCCGACGCTCGCCAGGTCCGCCGGTATTGGCCGCCCGCTGTTGGCCGCCGCGACCATTGCCGGGCCGGGCGCCAGGTCGACCCTGTGGTCGCTTGTCCGCGCGCGGCGGGTTGTCAAGACTGTCCCGGGGTTCGAAGCCTTCCACGGAGACACGTTCGATGCGCCTTTTCAACAGACGCTCGATGTCCTTCAGTTGCTTGCTTTCGTCCGCGCTGACCAGGGACACGGCCTGCCCCTCCGCGCCGGCGCGTCCCGTCCGGCCAATTCGGTGCACATAGTCTTCCGGCACATTCGGCAGATCGAAGTTGACCACCTGGGGCAGCTGATCGATGTCAATACCGCGGGCGGCAATGTCGGTGGCCACCAGGATCTGCAGTTTGCCGCGCTTGAACTGATCCAGCACCTTGGTGCGCTGCGCCTGACTCTTGTTGCCATGAATGGCACCGGCCTGGATGCCGTCACGATCCAGCAGCTTCACCAGCTTGTTGGCGCCATGCTTGGTGCGGCTGAATACCAGCGCCTGATACCAGCCCTGATCGCGGATCAGGTGGCTGAGCAATTCCGCCTTGCGGCCCTTGTCGACCGGATGCAGGGTCTGATCGACCCGCTCGGCGGCCGTGCTGACCGGCGCCACATTTACTTCCACCGGGTTGTTCAGCAGGCCCTTGGCCAGCTTCTGGATGTCCGGCGAATAGGTCGCCGAGAACATCAGGTTCTGACGCTTCCTGGGCAGCAGGCCCAGTACCCGGCGGATGTCATGGATAAAACCCATGTCCAGCATCCGGTCCGCCTCGTCCAGCACCAGGATCTCGATCCGGTCCAGGCCGACAGCCTTCTGTTGATGCAGGTCGAGCAGGCGACCGGGCGTGGCCACCAGAATGTCCACGCCACGACGCAGAGCCGTGATCTGCGGATTGATCTTGACCCCACCGAACACCACGGCGGAACGCAGCGGCAGGTGTCTCCCATAGGTCTGGATGCTGTCATGCACCTGAGCGGCCAGTTCCCGTGTCGGGGTCAGCACCAGGGCCAGCGGTCTTGTGCTGCCAGCACGGGGACGGTCCACCAGGCGGTGCAGCAGCGGCAAGGTGAATCCGGCGGTCTTGCCGGTACCGGTCTGCGCGGAGGCCAGCATGTCGCGGCCCTGCATGACCGCCGGAATGGCCTGGGCCTGGATCGGCGTGGGTGTGGTGTACTGCTGTTCGGATACAGCTTTCAGCAGAGCCTCGTGGAGGCCCAGTTCAGTAAATTTCATTGGTTACCTTTCTGTCTACGGAGTACCACCGGCGCAACGCGACACTCGCGAGCGTCAACCTGTTGTCGGGTGGTCAATGATGTCCATCACCGGATGGACGGCGTGCGACATTCAGTAATTGCAGCTCGCAAGGATCAATCTGGAAGGATTGTCGACAGGATGGACAATTAAGGATGGCGCGCCTGGCCCCGATTCAGTCAAGGGGCAATACAGGCTGTGCGACAGCATAGCACGAATCAGGCAATGGCAACAGAATTATCCAATCGCTGCTTCCCGTGCCACCCGCCGGAGTGGCGGGCGCACGGAAATCAGCAGAGTGGGTGGTGGGAATCAGCGCGCCGACACCGTGACCCGCTGATAGGCATTGCTCCAGCAACACTGGTCGTTGGAGGAGCTGTCCGGGCCAGCGAAATTGTCCGCCTGGGCACGGAACAGATAACTG
>JAWLFN010000095.1:0-10016 GCA_041685555.1 Gammaproteobacteria bacterium
CATAGATTTAAGGGCGATTTATACCCTATTTGTTCCATTTTTTTTGTTCCATTTTTTGCGCTAAATGGCTGACAGTATTGATTTCGCGCAATAGGTGGGAAAAGAGGGGAGGCTGGCGAGAATGTTAAACCGTGCAGCTCGAACCATCTGACGTCAGGACTCAAATTCTTCCTCTACGGCATCCGTCGATGATTGCAGGATACTGCTGATATCCTCGCCAAACAGATTCACAATCGAGATCAGCAGTATGGCAATCAGAAACGTGAGCAGCATGTATTCAGTCAGGATGGCGCCTTTCTGCTTGTTGTTGAATGGCATATTGCTACTCCCTGCTGGTATTTGCACCAGAACCATACTAACCCGAAGTGGGCCTGATGGAGGACCAGGAGGACAATATATACCCCATTTTTCCCCAGCCGTGCCCGGACGGACGAATGAGGCCGTCCGCCAACAGTCCTACCTTGGCAGAGCTGTTGGCGATCGCGAGCCATTGCAGCGGATCAGGCCATCAGGAACTCATCGATCCGTTCCGCTACGCCACGCCCCTCATTGATGGCCCACACCACCAGCGATTGCCCCCGGCGGCAGTCCCCCGCGGCAAACACCTTGGGGTGGCTGGTGAGGAACTCGCCGTAGCCGGCCTTGTAGTTGGATCGCTGGTCCAGTTCCAGGCCGAGCGCCTCGCTGATGTAGTGCTCGGGACCCAGGAAGCCCATGGACAGCAGAATCAGGTCCGCTTCCCAGAATTTCTCGGTGCCGGGTTTTTCCGTGAAGCCGGGGCCGACTTCGACGGTGTTGATGCCCAGCAGGCGACCGTTGTCGTCGCGCACGAACTGCTTGCCGCTGATGCAGTATTCGCGCGGGTCGCGGCCGAATTTTTCGGCGGCTTCCTCGTGTCCGTAGTCGACCCGGTAGATCTTTGGCCACAGCGGCCAGGGATTGTCGTCGGGGCGGTTGATCGGCGGTTTGGGCATGATCTCGAAGTTGACCAGGGAGCGACAGCCGTGGCGCAATGAGGTGGCGATACAGTCGGTGCCCGTATCACCGCCGCCGATGACGATCACGTTCTTGTCTTTCGCGGAGATATAGTGGCCGTCTTCCAGGTCGGATGCCAGCAGGCTGCGGGTGTTCTCGGTCAGGAATTCCATGGCGAAATGCACGCCGTCGCCCTCGCGGCCCTCGATGGGCAGGTCGCGCGGGGTGGTGGCGCCGGTGGCCAGGCACAGCGCATCGACGCCGTCCAGCAGTTCAGTGACGTCGATGCCGTTCTCGCCCTTGCCGCCGATGTCGGCATTGGTCACGAACGTGATGCCTTCTTCCTTCAACAGGTTGACCCGGCGGTCTACCACGTCCTTTTCCAGCTTCATGTTCGGAATGCCGTAGGTCAGCAGACCGCCGATGTGGTCCTCGCGCTCGTAGACGGTCACCTCGTGACCGGCCTGGTTGAGCTGGGCGGCGGCGGCCAGACCGGCCGGTCCGCTGCCGACCACGGCAACCTTGCGGCCGCTGCGGAACTTCGGTGGCTCCGGTGTCACCCAGCCCATCTCGAAGCCCTTGTCGATGATGGCGTTCTCGATGTTCTTGATGGTCACGGCCGGGTCGGTGATGCCAAGCACGCAGGAGCCCTCGCAGGGCGCCGGGCAGACGCGGCCGGTGAACTCCGGAAAATTGTTGGTTTTGTGCAGGCGGTCCAGCGCTTCGCGCCAACGGCCCTTGTAGACCAGATCGTTCCATTCCGGAATCAGGTTGTACACCGGGCAGCCGTTGTCGGACTGGCAGAATGGAATGCCGCAGTCCATGCAGCGCGCGCCCTGTGTCTTCAGGTGCTGCTCGTCATGTTCGGAGTAGATTTCCTTGTAGTCCAGCAGTCGCTCGGCGGGCGCACGGTAGGGCTCCGTGCGCCGCTCGAATTCTTTGAAACCTGTTGGTTTACCCATTAAACAAACCCGTCTTCAAGATTGATGTTCGTCAGTCAGTGGCCGCTCAGGCGGTGACCGCTTCGTTGTTTTTTCTGGCTGCCATTTCCCGCAGCACCCGCTTGTAGTCGCGCGGCATGACCTTGACGAACTGCGGCAGCGTCTGCTCCCAGTCGTCCAGAATGCGGGCGGCCACCGGTGATCCGGTGTACTCACGGTGCTTGCTGATCATGGCCTTGAGTTCGCGTACGTCCGCTTCATCGCAGACCGGCTCGAGCTCGAAGGACTCCATGTTGCACTGGCGCTCGAAGTCGCCATCGCGGTCCCAGACATAGGCGACGCCGCCGCTCATGCCGGCGCCGAAATTACGGCCGGTTCTGCCCAGGATGGCCACGCGGCCGCCGGTCATGTATTCACAGCCGTGATCGCCGATGCCCTCTACCACCGCCTGGGCGCCGCTGTTGCGGACGCAGAAGCGCTCGGCCACGATGCCGCGGAAGTAGGCCTCGCCGCTGGTGGCGCCATACAGCAGCACATTACCGGCGATGATGTTGTCCTCGGCGGCGAAGCTGCTGTTCTTCGGCGGGTAGATGATGATCTTGCCGCCGGACAGACCCTTGCCGACGAAGTCGTTGGCGTCGCCTTCCACGGTCAGCGTGATGCCCCTGGCCAGCCAGGCGCCCAGGCTCTGACCGGCCGAGCCGTGCAGCTTGATGTTGATGGTGTCCGCGGGCAGCAGGTCGGCGCCGTAGCGCTTGGCCACTTCATTGGACAGGATGGTGCCCACCACGCGGTTTGTGTTGATGATCGGCAGCTCGATATCGACCTTCTCGCCGGATTCCAGTGCCGGTTTCGCCAGCTCCAGCAGCTGCTGGTCCAGGGCCTTCTCGAGTCCGTGATCCTGGGCCTGACTACAGTACACCCCGGTGTCCGGGAACACCTTTTCGGCCGGCGTCAGGATGGCGCCGAGATCCAGGCCCTTCGCTTTCCAGTGGTCGATGGCCTGATCCATTTCCAGCAGCTCGACCTGGCCGATCATGTCGTTCACCCGGCGGATGCCCAGGCTGGCCATGATCTCGCGCATTTCCTCGGCCACCATGAACAGGTAGTTGACCACGTGCTCGGGCTCGCCCTTGAACTTGCGGCGCAGCTCGGGATCCTGAGTGGCGATGCCCACCGGGCAGGTGTTGAGGTGACACTTGCGCATCATGATGCAACCCAGTGTGATCAGCGGGGCGGTGGCAAAGCCATACTCCTCGGCGCCCAGCAGGGCGGCGATGGCGATGTCGCGGCCGGTTTTCAGTTGACCGTCGGTCTGCAGCACCACGCGCGAGCGCAGGTTGTTCATGACCAGGGTCTGGTGGGTCTCGGCCACGCCCAGCTCCCATGGCAGCCCCGCGTGCTTGATGGAGGTCAGCGGCGAGGCGCCGGTGCCGCCATCGTGACCGGCAATGACCAGGTGATCGGTCTTGGCCTTGGTCACGCCCGCGGCAATGGTGCCCACGCCGATCTCGGACACCAGCTTGACACTGATGCGAGCCTCGCGGTTGGCATTCTTCAGATCATGGATCAGCTGTGCCATGTCCTCGATGGAATAGATGTCGTGGTGCGGCGGCGGCGAGATCAAACCCACGCCGGGCGTGGAGTGACGGATACGGGCGATCTGTTCGTCCACCTTGCCACCAGGCAGCTCGCCGCCTTCACCGGGCTTGGCGCCCTGGGCAATCTTGATCTGGATCTCGTCCGAATTGGTCAGGTACCAGATGGTCACGCCGAAGCGGCCGGAGGCAACCTGCTTGATGGAGGAGCGCTTCGAGTCGCCGTTGGCCATCGGCGAGAAGCGGACCGGGTCCTCGCCCCCTTCACCGGTGTTGGACTTGCCGCCCAAGCGGTTCATGGCCACGGCCAGCGCCTCGTGGCTCTCCTCGGAGATGGAGCCGAAGCTCATGGCGCCGGTGGCGAAACGCTTGACGATCTCGCTGGCGGGTTCGACCTCGTCCAGCGGGATGGCTTCGGCATCTGCCGTGCGGAAATTCAGCAGGCCGCGGAAGGTGCAGTCGCGGGTGGCCTTTTCATTGGCGAACTTCGCGAACTCGCGGTAGGCGTCGGGGCTGTTGGTGCGCGCGGCCACCTGCAGGTTGGCGATGGTGTCCGGATTCCACATATGGGCTTCGCCGCCGTGACGCCAGTGAAACTCGCCGCTGTTGTCCAGCACCGGAATGCGATTGGCATCCTGCTCCGGGAAGCCCATCCGGTGGCGGCGTTCGGTCTCCTCGACCAGGCCGGCGAAATCGACGCCCTGGACCCGGCTGGCGGTGCCGGTAAAACAGCGCTTCATCACTTCCTCGGCCAGGCCCACGGCCTCGAAGATCTGCGCGCCCTTGTAGGAGTGCAGGGTGGAGATGCCCATCTTGGCCATGACCTTCAGCATGCCCTTGGCCACGCCCTTCTTGTAGGCCGCCACCACCTTGTCCTCGGTGTCGTACTCATCGCCCAACAGTCCGTCCTGGTTGGCCTGCCACAGGGCCTCGAAGGCCAGGTAGGGGTTGATGGCGTCGGCGCCGTACCCGGTCAGCAGGCAGTGGTGGTGAACCTCGCGGGCCTCGCCGGTTTCGATCACCAGGCCGATCCTGGTGCGTTCGTGCTGTGCGATCAGGTGCTGGTGCACGGCGCCGGTGGCGATCAGCGCGCTGATCGGTACGCGCTGGTCGGAAATGGCGCGATCGGACAGGATCACGAAGGAGTAGCCATCGGCGATGGCCTGGCTGGCTTCGCCACAGATGCGGTCCAGCGCTGCCATGTAGCCGTTGTCGGCGTCACGCTCGAAGGTCATGTCGATCACCTTCGAGCGGAAGTCGCGGTAATCCATGTCACGGATGTTGGCCAGCTGCTTGTTGGACAGGATCGGGTGCTTCAGCGTCAGCCGATGTGCCTGCTTCTCGTGGGTGTCCAGCAGATTGCCTTCCGGCCCGATGAAGCATTCCAGCGACATGACCACTTCCTCGCGGATCGAATCGATCGCGGGGTTGGTGACCTGGGCGAACAGCTGCTTGAAATAGTCGTATACCAGGCGTGGCTTGTCGGACAGGCAGGCCAGTGCCGAATCATTCCCCATCGAGCCCAGCGGATCGCGCGCTTCGGTGACCAGCGGCAGCAGCATGAACTGCATGGTTTCCGTGGTGTAGCCGAATGCCTGCATGCGTTCCAGCACGTTGTCGGCGTCCAGTGAGTGCGCCTCGCTTTCGGTGGACAGGTCGTCCAGGGTGACGCGCTGCCTGTCCAGCCATTCGCCGTACGGGCGACGGTCGGAGATGTCCGACTTCAGCTCGGCGTCGGGAATCAGGCGACCCTGTTCGAAATCGAGCAGGAACATGCGTCCCGGCTGCAGGCGACCCTTTTCCTTGACGTTCGCCGGATCCACTTCCAGTACGCCCACTTCCGAGGCCATGATGACCTTGTCGTCGTGCGTGACGTAGTAGCGGCTTGGTCGCAGGCCGTTGCGGTCCAGCACGGCACCGATGTAGTGACCGTCCGAGAACACGATGGAGGCCGGGCCATCCCAGGGCTCCATCAGCGCGGAATGGAATTCGTAGAAGGCCTTCTTGTTTTCCGGCATGTTGACGTCGGACTGCCAGGCTTCCGGGATCATCATCATCACGGCTTCCGGCAGCGAGCGGCCGCCCAGCAGCAGGAATTCCAGCACGGCGTCAAAGGCACCGGAGTCGGAGCAGTCGGAGTCGATCACCGGGAACAGTTCCTGGATCTGGTCGCCAAACAGCGGGCTGCGGGCGGTGCCCTCGCGGGCCACCATCTGGTTGACGTTGCCGCGCAGGGTGTTGATCTCGCCGTTGTGGCTCATGAAGCGGTTCGGCTGTGCACGGTCCCAGGAAGGGAAGGTGTTGGTGCTGAATCGCGAGTGGACCATGGCCAGGTGGGTGGCGAACTCCGGATTGGTCAGGTCCCGGTAGAACGGGAACAGCTGGCCGGGGGTCAGCATGCCCTTGTAGACAATGACCTTGGAGGACAGGCTGCAGCAATACAGCATCTTGGCCTGCTTCAGTGTCTGGTCACCGCGCAGGCGGTGGGTGAAGCGCTTGCGGATGGCGTACAGGCGACGTTCGAATTCTTCGCGGTCGATGCCGTCGGCGGCGCCCACAAACAGCTGTTCGATGCGGGGCTGGGCCATGCGGGCGGCGGGGCCCACGTCGGCGCCGTCCGCGTCCACCGGCACTTCACGCCAGCCCAGCATGGTCTGGCCTTCACTGGCAATGGCGTCCTCCACGGCCGAGCGGCAGGTGTCACGCTCGCTCTCGTCCACCGGCAGGAAAATATTGCCCACGGCGTAATGGCCCTGCCCGGGCAGCGTGACGCCGAGCTCATCGCCGGCCACCTTCACAAAGAAGGAGTGTGGAGTGGCCATGAGAATACCGGCACCGTCGCCCGTGTTGGCCTCGAAGCCGCAGCCGCCACGGTGGTCCATGCGCGAGTTGAGATGATAGGCGTCCAGCATGATCTGGTGACTGGGCCGCCCCTTGATGTCGGCAACAAAGCCCACACCGCAGGAATCCTTCTCGTAGGCCGGATCATACAGGCCGGTTTTGGGGGGGTAGCCGAATGTCGGGGAGTGACGGTTTGTTGTGCTCATAGGTTGCCTGTTCTCGTATCTCGATTCATTCAGTTCATTCAGTGCCCGGACCGGTCGTGTCGTCGACCGGTGTGCCTGCCGTGGTGGGCAGGGATGCCAGAGCGCAGCGGGCAGGGCATGCACTGTGAGGCGGTGTGTAATGGCTGCAGAGGTTGATCGTGGCTGTCTGTCGGATATTGACCGGGCACCCCTGTATCGTTGTCTCGCTCTCTTTCCGTGGGTTGGATGCGCCGTCGACAATCTGCCTTTCAGGGCATGGTTGGCGCAGTCTCATGGGGGCACGACACAATACCACCGAAACAGAATATGTCAAGCTGTAACAGCCTGGCAGAGGGCGTGTGAGGTGCTTGATAAATGCCAGTGTGTGCATTAACCTTGACCGCCTACGCGCTCTGATAGCCCGGTACACAGGGTCGTGGCCACACAATGCAGTCAAGCCGGGAGTGCAGTCCGGCGCTGCACAATAACAATCATGACAGAGTAAGGGGAAATATAGTGGAAATCGTTCGCTATAAGAGAGACGTCTGGGGTGACGAGGTCATCCTCGGGGTGGCATGGGATCTGTTGTGGGTAGTGGCGGTTGCCGCGTTCCTGCTGCTGGCCGGTCACGCCATTTTCATGGCCCTGTTGGCCAGAAAACACGCCAAGCCCTCCCCCGAGGGCAAGAAAGTCCATCGCCATGATGCCATTGATCGCGCTTTCCACTGGATCATGGCGGCCTCCGTGCTGGTGCTGATCGTCACCGGTATACTGCCCATCATCGGCGTGCGCTTCGCCTGGCTGAACATCCACTGGATTGCCGGACTGGTGCTGACCTTCGTGGTGATCTTCCACATCATCCGTGCCTCGTTCTGGCAGGATTTCAAGTCGATGCTGCTTGGCCCCGGCGATTTCGCCGAACCGTTCGACGAAACGAAAAAGCCCGGCAAGTACTCCTTCGAGCAGAAGGGCATGCACTGGGCCATGACCGTACTGGTGCTGGCCGTGATCATCACCGGCGTCGTGCTGTTGATGAACATCAACACGCCATTCTGGGATCGTCCGTCGGTCAGCAACGAGGCCGGCCTGGGTCTGATGTTCCTGCTGCACGGTCTGGCCACGCTGGCGCTGGTTGCCTTCACGGCCATTCATATCTACTTCGCGTTGCGGCCCGAGAAGCAGTTTTACACCCGCTCCATGGTGAAGGGGTGGATTTCCGAGGACGAGATGAAGTCGTTCCATGACACGGACAAATGGAAGGTGGAAGACGAGAAGTGAGTCGCATCAATACGGCAGATATCGAGACCATTGAGTCCGTGTACGAGTTCCTGCTGGCCTATGCAGCGCAAGGCCGTGCCCCTCATCGGGAAGAGACCATGCAGCCGCCTCATGCCGGTCCTGAACTGGACAAGATGATTGCCGCCATGGACAGGCTGCATGAGGCCCTGAAGGGCAGCGATGATGCCTTCGAGCAGGTGATCACCGGGGATCTGGAAAAGGCGGGCGCCGCTGTGCGCTTTGCCCGTGGTCAGCAGTACATGAGTTCCGAGCTGGTCGATAACCTCAACGCATCCATCCATCTGCGGGCGGTGCTGACCGACCTGTTTCTCTACAGTGAGCAATTCCGACCTGTCGAGGCAGGCTGACCGCCCGGTCCGTCTGCCTCCGCGACTTGAGCTGGCCCGACTGCCGACCCCCTTGCGGCGGTTGGGCCGGTTTGCCGGCATTCCCGCCGGTGGTCGTCTCTGGATCAAGCACGACGAGCAGACCGGTACCGAACTGTCCGGCAACAAGGTGCGCAAGCTCGAGTTCACCCTGGCGAATGCGCTGGAACAGGGCCATGACACACTGATCACCTGTGGTGGTATTCAGTCCAATCACGCCCGGGCCACGGCCATTCTCGGTGCCAGGCTCGGTCTTTCCGTCCATCTGGTGTTGCGTGGCGATCCGCCGGACTCTTTGCCTGATGGCAATCTGCTGCTGGATCACCTGGCCGGCGCCAGTGTGCGCTATCTGCCTCGTTCAGAGTGGCACACCCATGAAGCCGTGGCGGAGCAGTTGCGGCAGTCATTGGCCCGCGACGGGCATCGGGCGCTGTTCATTCCCACCGGGGCCAGTGACGAGGTCGGTCTCTGGGGCTATGTGGCCGCCTGTGCCGAACTTCGGGAGGATTTCCGCGCGGCCGACCTGCGGCCCGATGTGATCGCGGTGGCGACCGGTTCCGGCGGTACCCAGTCCGGGTTGATCGCTGGCAATGCGCTCTATGGACTGGGCGCCCGGATCATGGCATTCAATGTCTGTGATGATGCCGACTGGTTCCACGATAAAGTCAGCGCGGACCTGGGACGCTGGCAGCGCCGTTATCGGGATTGCCTGCCAGCGGGGTTTGATGCCGCGCGGCTGGATATCCATACCGTGGACGGTCATGTCGGTCCGGGATACGGAGAGGCGCCGCCGCCAGTGTACGAGACCATCGCGTCGCTGGCGCGTAGCGAGGGTGTGTTTCTGGACCCGGTCTACACTGGCAAGGCCTTCCATGGCCTGATGCAGGAGTGGCGGAACGGCGCGCTGAAGGGCGCCCGGGATGTCGTTTTCGTGCATACCGGCGGTCTGTTCGGGCTGTTCCCGCACCGCCGGCATTTTTCGGTCAGTTGACCACCAGCAGCACCAACAGGACAAAACCCGTGGCCAGTCCGGTGAAGCTGAGCACGTCCATCAGCAACGATCGCTCTGGCTTCCACTGGTAGCGTTCCTCTTCCACGAAAATCGGGTTCATCATTCGGCGTGACGCTCTCATGGTACTTCCTCGTCATTGTCGGTTGCGGGTTGGATCAGGCTCTATTGAACGACAATAATGCGTCATTGCAATGAAAGCATGATGGCCCTGTGCTGTCAGAATGTGGAGAAATTGTGGCAGTTGGTGACGCGCCGGTTGGCTTGGTCTCAAGGTGCTATACTCCGGGAAAAACAATGACAACAGAACCGTTCGGGAACCTTTCCGTGAAAATAACTTCAGCACACCGCCCATCAGGATCGGTAGCGCCGCTTCTGCGCATCGCATGCGCAGTACTGTTTTCTTCCGCATTGGCATTTCCGGTTGCCGCGCAGCAAGCTTCTTCGCCTGCGACCACGATGACCCGCATCAATGACGGTGGCGATACTCTCTCGCTGGATGGACGGCTGGACGAGCCGGTCTGGGACCAGGTGCCCGTCATCGACGATATGCGCATTATCGATCCCGATTCTCTGGAGCCGGCGCCACTCAGCACCCGGGTACGCATTTTCTATGATGACCGTGGCATCTACGTGGGCGCCTTCAATGAACAGGATCCGCAAAGCCTGGTGGCCCGCCTGAGCGCCCGTGACCAGGGAGTGCCGCGCGACGGTTTCGTGTTGTCCCTGGATGCCTCCGGAGACGGCCTGTTCGGCTATTTTCTGCGTCTGAACCTGGGTGGGTCGGTGGCCGATGGCACCAT
>JAWLFN010000096.1:0-9948 GCA_041685555.1 Gammaproteobacteria bacterium
ACGACGGGCTTCCCGTTCCCGGCGTCGTTGCTCTTCCTGGCGTCGCTGTTCGGCCTCCTGCCGTTCGCGCTCACGCTGTTCCTGTAACTCGCGCTGGCGACGCTCTTCCTCCTGGCGCCGTTGCTGTTCCTCTTCGCGGGCGCGTTGTTCGGCCTGCTGCCGCTCGCGTTCTCGCTGCGCCTCCAGTTCCGCCTGGCGCTGTTCCTCGGCGCGACGCCGTTCTTCCTCCCGGCGTTGCTCTTCAAGGCGCTGCTGTTCCTGTTGCTGCTGCCGCTGTTGCCGGACCCGCTCATTGCGTTCCTGCGGGTTCTGTTCCACCAGCGTGGCCTGCACCGAGGGTGGCTGCACGATCTCCGGCACTTCGGTGCTGGCCCGCTGCATCCACAACACGGCACCGATGATCAGCCCGTGCAGTAGCAACGCCAGGGCGATCGACAACGGATAGCCGTTAAACGCCGTCATCGTGTCACACTCATTCCTCGACCGGTTTGGTCACCAGGTTCGGTGCGGTGACACCGGCCCGGCGCAGTTCTTCCATCAGACTGATGAAGGGCCCGTAACTGGCCCGGGCATCACCTTCCACAAACACCTGTATGGCCGGGTTGGCCTCAACGATCCGAGTGACCTGCTGACCAATCTGCTCCAGCGCCACCGGGGTCTGCTCCTCCGGCGTGGTCACGCCCAGGTTGACATAGTAATCATTGTTCGCGGTCAACTCGATGACCAGCGATTCACTCTCTTCATCCACATCCAGCGGCTCGGATGACTCTTGCGGCAGATCCACGCGCAGGCCCTGGGTCAGCAGCGGCGCGGTAACCATGAACACGATCAGGAGGACCAGCATCACGTCGATGTACGGCACGACGTTGATCTCGGACATCTGTCGACGTTTTCTGCGCTGGATTTCCATGTCTCAGTGACCCTGACCGGTTGTATGACCCATCTGACCCGTCATTTGTTGTTGCTCACCACCTGGCGGTGCAGGATGCTGGAAAACTCCTCGGTGAACGTGATGTAGTTGTTGACAATGGACTCCACCCGCGACGAGTAGCGGTTGTAGGCCACCACGGCCGGAATCGCCGCAAACAGACCCATGGCGGTGGCGATCAACGCCTCGGCGATACCCGGCGCCACCACCTGCAGCGTGGCCTGACTCTGGTTGGCCAGGCCGATGAAGGAGTTCATGATACCGATGACGGTGCCGAACAGACCGATGTACGGAGAAACCGAGCCGACGGTGGCCAGGAATGGCAGATTCTTGTCCAGCTTCTCTTCTTCACGGGCGTAGGCGACCCGCATGGCGCGCTGGGAACTGGCCATCATGCTGTCGGGAGTGGCTCCGCCCTGTTGACGCAGCCGCATGAACTCCTTGAATCCGGCCCGGAATATGGCCTCCATTCCCAGCACCGGCTGCCCCTCCTTGAGGCGGTTACTGCCCTCCTTGTACAGCTGGCTGAGGTCCATGCCGGACCAGAAGCGCTTCTCGAAATGCAACATGCCCTGCTCGGCACTGGACAGCACCAGCCAGCGCTGGATGATCATGACCCAGGACACGATGGAGGCGATGACCAGTATGAGCATGACCAGCTGTACGATCAGCGTGGCGTCCGCAATAAGACTCCAGACGCTCATTTCGTTGTTCACCAGGCGGTCTCCGTTGATTGTTCTATTTGGTAAGTTCCAGCCGCATTATAAGTCAAGGACGCGGCCACTGATACCGTGGACTTTGGCGGAATGTGACAGCGGCCTGATGAAAGATGGCAGAAAGCGGTCAATCGCTCAGTCGCCCGGCGAACCGAACAGATCCCCCGGGGCCTGACCCGACGGTGCCGGCAGGCCGAAATGTATATAGGCATGCGGCGTCACCATCCGTCCGCGCGGTGTGCGCATCATGAACCCCTGCTGGATCAGGAACGGTTCCAGCACATCCTCGATGGTGTCGCGCTCCTCACTGATCGCGGCAGCCAGACTGTCCACCCCGACCGGGCCACCCCCGAATTTTTCGATCATGGCCAGCAGCAGACGCCGGTCCATGTGATCGAAGCCGTGGCTGTCCACGGCCAGCATGTCCAGTGCCTGGGCGGCGGTCTCGGTGTTGATCATGCCATCACTGCGCACTTCCGAGTAATCCCGCACGCGACGCAGCAGGCGGTTGGCGATCCGGGGCGTTCCGCGTGACCGACGCGCGATCTCGCCAGCGCCGGCGACGTCGATCTCACAGCCCAGGATACCAGCCGAGCGCGTCACGATATGGCTCAGCTCTTCCACAGTGTAGAACTCCAGGCGCTGAATG
Organism: Gammaproteobacteria bacterium; assembly: GCA_041685555.1. Taxonomy (GTDB): domain Bacteria; phylum Pseudomonadota; class Gammaproteobacteria; order Pseudomonadales; family Pseudohongiellaceae; genus PWQG01. Next base: position 2,294 of record JAWLFN010000096.1, read on the forward strand.
ATGCCGAAACGGTCACGCAATGGCGATGTCAGCAGACCGGCGCGGGTGGTGGCGCCGACCAGGGTGAACGGCGGCAGGTCGAGTTTGATGGAGCGCGCCGCCGGCCCCTCGCCGATCATGATATCGAGCTGGTAGTCTTCCATGGCCGGATAGAGGATTTCCTCGATGGCCGGACTGAGGCGGTGGATCTCGTCGATGAACAGCACATCGCGGGCTTCCAGGTTGGTCAGCAGCGCGGCCAGGTCGCCGGCCTTCTCCAGCACCGGCCCGGACGTGGTCTTGATCGCCACGCCGAGCTCGTTGGCGATGATATTGGCCAATGTGGTCTTGCCCAGTCCGGGCGGGCCGAAAATCAGGGTATGATCCAGCGCCTCGTCGCGGTTGCGGGTGGCATTGATGAAGATGTCCATCTGCTCGCGCACGGCGGGCTGGCCCACATAATCCTTCAGGTAGACCGGACGCACGGCACGGTCCAGCGACTGTTCGTTGCTGGTGAGCTGCGGGGTGATCAGACGATCTTCATCCAACGGTCTCTACTCCTTGCCGCGGCGGCTTCACGGCACCGGGGCGCCTCACAGGGCATTGCGCAGGGCCAGCCGGATCAGCTCGTCACGGCCCAGCCCCGGTTCATTGTCTTTCAACACCCGGCTGATCATGCGGCTGGCATCCTGGGGCCGGTAGCCCAGCGCGATCAGCGCCGTCTCGGCCTCCTCGCTGTGGTCGACCGGGCGCCCGCGGGAACCGGCATCACCGGCTCCGGGCAGCTCCGCTGTCTCGCCCCAGCCCGCCAGGCCATCCCGCATCTCCACGGTGAGGCGCTCGGCGGTTTTCTTGCCGATGCCGGGTATGCGGACAATAGCAGCAATGTCATTGTTGCGCACGGTACGCACGAATTCATCCGCCGCCATGCCGGACAGCACCGCCAGCGCCACCTTGGGACCGACACCGCTGACCCGGATCAGTGAGCGGAACAGGCGCCGTTCCTGCAGATCGTGAAAACCATACAGCAGCTGTGCATCCTCGCGCACCACCAGGTGGGTGTGCAGCACCACTTCCGTGCCATTGGCGGGCAGCTGGTAGAAAGTGCTCATTGGCGCCTGTATCTCGTAGGCGATGCCGTGCACGTCCACCAGCAACTCCGGTGGCTGCTTGTCCAGCAGAATGCCGCGAATGCGTCCGATCATGGTCGTGAGTATTCCCTTCGGTTGTGTGGAGCATGATGCCGGGAATCCGGCCTCAGGTAAATCGCCCGCCACGGAAACCACGGGCCGTGGTGACCCGGGCCAGGCTCTCCCGGGTGTTGGCATGACAGATGGCCACGGCCAGGGCATCCCCGGCGTCTTCCTGCAGCTCGCCCCGCAGGCCCAGCAGCACGCGCACCATGTGTTGCACCTGTTCCTTGCTGGCATTGCCGTTACCGGTCACGGCCTGCTTCACTTTCCGGGCGGGGTACTCGGCCAGCGGCAGATCACGATCCAGGCAGGCGACCATGGCACTGCCCCGGGCCTGACCCAGCTTCAGCGCGGACGAGGCACTTTTGCCGACGAACACATCCTCGACCGCGGATTCCTGCGGGCAATGCCGGTCGATGACCGCTCCCAGCTCGCGGAACAGCAACCGCAGTCGTTCCGGGTGGGAGCCGCCGCCCAGCCGTATGCAGCCGCAGTCGATATAGACCAGCCGGTTGCCGACGGCATTGATGACGCCGTATCCGGTCAGCCGGGAGCCGGGATCGACGCCCAGGATCAGCATGACAGGGCCTTCATCGGGCGCCGGTCACAGTTGCTCCATGACCTCGTCGGGGATGCTGGCGTTGTGGTACACGTTCTGTACATCATCCAGGTCTTCCAGCCGCTCGGTCAGCTTGAGGAGTTTTTCCGCGCCATCCAGGTCCAGCTCGACCTCGGTGGAAGCCACCATGGTGACTTCCGAATTGTCGGCTTCCAGGCCGGCTTCGGCCAGCGCGTCCTTGACCGGTCCCAGACTCTCCACGGAGGTGGTGACCTCTACCGTGCCATCACCCAATGTGGCGATGTCCTCGGCGCCCGCCTCCAGTGTCGCCTCCATGACGGTTTCCTCATCGGTGCCCTCGGGCAACACGACATAGCCTTTCTTCTCGAACAACCAGGCCACCGAGCCATCCGTGCCCAGATTGCCGCCATGCTTGCTGAAAGCGTGGCGGACCTCGGCCACGGTGCGGTTCTTGTTGTCGGTCATGGTCTCGACCAGGATGGCCACCCCGCCCGGCGCATACCCTTCGTAGGTCAGCTCCTCCAGTGCATCCGCCTCGGCGTTGCCGGCACCCCGGGCAATGGCCCGGTCGATGGTGTCCTTGGTCATATTGCTGCCAAGTGCCTTGTCCACCGCGGCACGCAGGCGCGGGTTGTCGGCAATGCTGTCACCACCCAGCCGGGCGGCGACGGTGATCTCGCGGATCAGCTTGGTGAAAATCTTGCCGCGCTTGGCATCCTGTCCAGCCTTGCGATGCTTGATGTTGGCCCATTTACTGTGTCCGGCCATAAAAAACCTCGTACTGTTATTTATTCGGCCCGGGGAGCCTCCGAGCCCGGCTTCTCGCGCAGACGTATGTTCAGTTCGCGCAGCTGGCGACTGGCCACCGCCCCGGGCGCATCGGTCAGCAGGCAGGCGGCCGACTGCGTTTTCGGGAAGGCGATCACCTCCCGGATCGACGACGCGCCGGTCATCAGCATGATCAGCCGGTCCAGACCGAAGGCCAGGCCGCCATGCGGCGGGCAGCCATAGGACAGCGCCTCCAGCAGGAAGCCGAATTTCTCGGCCGCCTCTTCCTCGCTGATGCCCAGCACATCGAACACGGCCTGCTGCATGACCGGATCACTGATACGGATGGAGCCGCCGCCCAGCTCGGTGCCATTTAGCACCATGTCATAGGCCCGCGACAGGGCATTGGCCGGATCGGACTTGAGCGCCTCCGCCGAGCAGGCCGGTGCCGTGAACGGATGGTGCAGCGGCGTCAGCGAGCCGTCGCTGTCTTCCTCGAACATCGGGAAGTCAACTACCCACAGCGGCGCCCAGCCTTCCTTCACCCGGCCGGTATCCTGACCGACCTTGATGCGCAGCGCGCCCAGGGCCTCGTTGACGACATGGGTTTTGTCGGCACCGAAGAAAATGATGTCGCCGTCGTTCGCGCCCACGCGATCCAGCACATTGCGGACCACTTCTTCGGGCAGGAATTTGATGATCGGTGACTGCAGGCCTTCCATGCCGGCGGCGATGTCGTTGACCTTGATCCAGGCCAGGCCCTTGGCGCCATAGATGCCGACAAATTTCGTGTAGTCGTCGATGACCTTGCGGGTCAGAGTGGCGCCACCCGGTACATGCAGGGCCGCCACCCGGCTGCCTTCGTCATTGGCCGGACCACGGAATACCTTGAACTCGACATCCTGCATCAGGTCGGCGATGTCAGTCAGCTCCAGATCAATACGCAGGTCCGGTTTGTCAGAACCGTAGCGGCGCATGGCCTCGTGCCAGGTCATACGCGGAAACTCGGGCAGCTCCACCCCCTGGTGTTCAGAGAACACCTCGCGGATCATCTGCTCATTGATCGCCATGATATCGTCTTCCTCCATGAACGAGGTCTCGATGTCCACCTGGGTGAACTCGGGCTGGCGGTCCGCGCGCAGGTCCTCGTCCCGGAAACACTTGGCGATCTGGTAATAGCGATCCATGCCGGAGATCATCAGAATCTGCTTGAACAGCTGCGGCGACTGGGGCAGCGCAAAGAACTCACCCGGGTGCGTGCGGCTGGGTACCAGGTAATCGCGAGCCCCTTCCGGCGTGGCCCGGGTCAGGATCGGCGTCTCAATGTCCAGGAAGCCTTCACGGTCCAGGTAGTTGCGGATACTGTTGGTCACCTTGGAGCGGAAGCGCAGACGGTCGGCCATCTCGGGACGTCGCAGGTCGATGTAACGGAAGCGCAGGCGCACGTCCTCACCCACCGCGGCGTGCTCGTCCAGCATGAACGGCGGGGTTTTGGCGGCGCTGAGGATCTCCAGCTCCTTCCCCAGCACCTCGATCGCACCCGTGGACATGTCCGGGTTCTCAGTGCCCTCCGGACGGCGGCGGACGCGACCGACGACCCGCACGACATATTCACTGCGCACCTGCTCGGCGGTGGCGAAACTGTCAGCCGCATCGGGGTCGAACACCACCTGGGCAATGCCGTCACGGTCACGCACGTCCAGGAAGATCACTCCGCCGTGATCACGGCGTCGATGGACCCACCCGCACAGGGTGACCTGCTGGTCGACAAAGGTTTCGTTCAGTGCTCCGCAATACTGGCTGCGCATGTTGACTTCCTGTGGTGTTGTGATTCGTTGATGCCTGCTCCGCCGTTCAGGCGGCCGACTTGCCGTCGGTCGACTTCGATGCCTTCTTTTCATCTCCGGAACGGCTGTCTTTGGCGGCTTCGCCTTTCGCGCTGTCCTGTGTACCGTGACGCCGGTTGCCGGTTTTGAAATCGGTCTCGTACCAGCCACTGCCCTTCAGGCGGAAACCGGCAGCGGAGATGAGTTTGCTCACCGCGTCCCGACCACAGGCCGGACATTCGCTCAGCGGCGCGTCACTGATTTTCTGGAGGGCTTCGAAACGATGCCCACATTCCCTGCATTCATACTCGTAGATCGGCATGGTTCCACTCTCTTCAGTGAAAAATCATCAGGTGCCCGAAAAAAGGCACGGGATTATACCGCAGAACGCCCTTCGATCGCACACCTCTGCCCCCAAAAAGGACAATATCCCCGAATCACGCAGAAAAGCGAGGCCGCAACCTTGCCACGGGACACGGCAATCCTTTATAACTGTGGCCTCAGAGCCAGCCGGAACATCCCGGCTCGGACTTTCCGCAACCGGAAACCCCTTCACATTCACCCGGACTGACCAACAGAGAGAGATTCAGGCATGGCAGCGAAAAAGACCACTGGTGCCGCCAAGAAAGCGCGCAAGGCTCCGGCCATCCAGAAGAAGTATACCAAGACGGAGATCCTCAACGAGATCGCCCAGAACACCGACCTGAGTCGCAAGCAGGTCAATGACGTACTGGAAGAACTGGGTGTACTGATCGAGCGGCACGTAAAGAAACGCTCCACTGGCGAGTTCACCCTGCCCGGCCTGCTCAAGATCAAGACCGTCAAGAAACCGGCCCGTCCGGCACGCAAGAATGTACCCAACCCCTTCAAGCCGGGCGAGACCATGGACATCCCTCGCAAGCCGGCCAGCACCAGAGTGAAGATCCTGCCGCTCAAAAAGCTCAAGGAGTTCGCCGAGTAAGATGCGCTCCAGTCAATATCTGATTGCCACCGTCAAGGAGACTCCGGCCGACGCCGAGGTCATCTCTCATCAGCTGATGCTGCGTGCGGGACTGATCCGCAAACTGGCCAGTGGTCTGTACACCTGGCTGCCGGCCGGTCTGCGAGTGCTGCACAAGGTGCAGCAGATTGTCCGCGAGGAAATGGACAGTGCCGGCGCCATGGAAGTCTCCATGCCGGTAGTGCAGCCCTCGGACCTGTGGCTGGAATCCGGCCGCTGGGACCAGATGGGCCCGGAACTGCTGCGCATCAAGGACCGGCATGACCGCGACTTCTGCCTGGGGCCAACCCACGAGGAAGTGATCACGGACCTGATCCGGAACGAGCTGGCCAGCTACAAACAGCTGCCAGCCAACTTCTACCAGATCCAGACCAAGTTCCGCGACGAGCGTCGGCCGCGCTTCGGGATCATGCGTGCCCGGGAGTTCCTGATGAAGGACGCCTACTCTTTCCATATCAACGAAGAGTCGCTGCGGCAGACCTATGAGGTCATGTACGAGACCTACAGCCGCATCTTCACCCGCCTGGGGCTGGATTTTCGCGCCGTGCTCGCCGACACCGGCAACATCGGCGGCAGCACCTCGCACGAATTCCACGTACTGGCCGATTCCGGCGAGGACGCCATCGTGTTCAGTTCCAGTGGTGACTACGCCGCCAACATGGAGCTCGCCACCGGGCAACTGCCGGAACAGCCACCGGACGAACAGGAACGAGTGGTACAGCACGTGGCCACCGGGGAAGCCGGCAGCATAGAGGAAGTGTCCGGACAACTGCAGTGCCCGGCCGAGCGGCTGGTCAAGACGCTGATCGTCAGGGGCGTTGGCGGAGATGACGGTCCGGAGCTGGTGGCCCTGCTGATCCGTGGCGACCAGACCTTCAATGACGTCAAGATCGAAAAATTGCCGCAGGTGGCCGAGCCACTGACATTGGCCTCCGACGAGGAAGTCCGCAAGGCCATTGGCTGTCCGCCCGGCTGCATCGGGCCGCTCGATCTCGGGCTTCCGGTGATCGCCGACCACAGTGTCACCGGACTCCGGAATTTCGTCTGCGGAGCCAACCGAGAAGGCTACCATCTGGTTGATGCCAACTGGGGGCGCGATGCCCGCTACGATGAAACCGCCGACCTGCGCAATGTCCAGGAAGGCGACCTGGCGCCGGATGGCGAAGGCACGCTGTCGATCAAGCGCGGCATCGAAGTGGGACACATTTTCCAGCTCGGACGCAAGTATAGCCAGGCCATGAACGCCAGCGTGCTCGACGAGAATGGTCGTTCCGTGGCCATGACCATGGGCTGCTACGGTATCGGTGTCAGCCGCATCGTGGCGGCAGCCATCGAGCAGAATCATGACGAGCGCGGCATCATCTGGCCAGAGGCGATCGCGCCGTTCCAGGTCGCACTGATTCCACTTGGCGCGCACAAATCCACTGAAGTGGCCGAACGCAGTGAGGCACTCTATCGCGAGTTACGTGAAACCGGTATCGAAGTCCTGTTCGATGACCGTGACAAAAAAACCAGTCCAGGTGTAAAGTTCGCGGACATGGAACTGATGGGCATACCCCACCGGCTGGTGGTGTCCGAGCGCGGCCTCAACGAAGGCACCATTGAGTATCGCGGTCGCCGCGACCGTGACAGCCGGCATATTCCGGTGCACGAGATACTGCCGTTCCTCGACGACCAGCTCGGAAACAGTGGCGTATGACCCAGAAGACGCGCAGTCTGTCGTCTCTGCAGGAGGAGTGGCTACAGCGCCTCGATCAGATACTCTGGCCCTACGATACCGAGGATTGGCCGCAATGGCAGCGCGTATTGTTACGCGCCGCGCAGATCGCCTACGCTGTGATTCGCGATCTCGGCACGGGTCAGGTCAGTCTGCGTGCCATGGGTCTGGTCTACTATACAATCATCGCCATGGTACCGTTACTGGCCCTCACCTTCTCCGTACTGAAAGGTCTGGGCGTGCACAACTCGCTGGAACCGACCCTGCTGAGCATTCTCCAGCCTTTCCTCGGAGAATATGCCACCGACATTACCACCAATGTCGTCAGTTTCGTGGATAATATCCGCGTGGATGTCCTTGGATTTGTCAGTGTCGGCGTGCTGCTGTACACCGTACTGAACATGATGAAAAAGATGGAACTGGCATTCAATTATATCTGGATGGTCAGTCAACCACGCACTCTGGCCAACCGCATCAGCGAGTACCTTTTCGCGCTGATCGGCAGTCCCCTGCTCATTCTGATCTCGGTCGGCATGGCTTCTGCCGTGAACACGAGTTTTGTCGTCGAATACCTCGACAGCCTCTCTTTCGG
>JAWLFN010000097.1:0-9912 GCA_041685555.1 Gammaproteobacteria bacterium
CGACACCCGCACCGGGTTGAGGGTGTGACGTTGCCGGGCCGCCGCCCAGGGGGCCGCGCCAATGGCTGTGCCGGAATCGCCAGCCGCCGGGTGAACGTAGACTTCCTTGACCCACGGCAGCTCCCGCAGCCGCTGGTTGAGTTTCACGTTGAAGGAGCCGGTCCCGGCAACGACCAGCTTTCCATTCTCCTTCGCGGTATCGGACAGGTAGTGAGTGACCAGTGAAGCGGCCACTTCCTCATATAGCTTCTGCACCGCCGCGGCATAGTGGACATAGGGGTCCTGAAACAACTCTCCAGCACGCCTGGGCCCCAGCATTTCGATCAATTTCGGGCTGAAATAATGGCCTTTTGACTTGTGCTTGTAACGGCGCAGCCCCACTGTACCGATCAGCTGTGTATTGAGGCGAAATCCTTTTCCGGAATAATCGATCAAATCTGAAAGATCATACTTGTCCGGATCACCGAATGTGGACAGGCCCATGATCTTCGGCGCTCCGTCCAGCATGTTGAATCCGAGGTAGTCGGTGATGGCCGCGTACATGCCTTCCAGGGAATCCGGGTCGTAGAATTCCTTGACCTTGCTGATGACACCGTTCTCACCGGTAGCCAGCAACGTCGTGGCATATTCGCCCTTCAGGTCGATACTGAACAGCGCCACCCGGCCCTCGAACCCACTGAGGTAGTAGCCGCTGGCAACATGGGCGATCTGGTGCTCCACCGGCACGAACCGGATGCGGCTCCAGGAGATGTCCATGTCGATCATCAGTCCACGGATCTTGCGCACGTAACGTCGGTAACGACGATTACCATTCAGCAAAGCATCCAGGCTGCGGTCCGGGGCATACCAGTAACGCCGTGCATAATGCCAGCGGGCCCTGTTGAACAGCGATATGGGGGCATGGGCAATCGCCACCTGATCGACATCCCTGGGCTTTATCCTCGCCTCGCGCAGACAGTATTTGATGGATTCGTAGGGTAGCTCACCGCGGGCGTGCTGGCGCCGGATCAACCGCTCTTCTTCCACGGCAGCCACCAGTTCACCGTCGCGAAAAATGGCAGCGGCCGGATCATAGCCCAGTGAGCCCGACAGCCCGAGTGTGATGAGTGCCATAAAATCGTCCCGTATCAGTCTGTGAGGGTATCCGTTACGTTGATATCCGCCAGCATGCTCTGCGCTTCCGCATGCCAGTCCGGCTGTTCCCGCCAGTTTCTCATGAAACGGCGCCGATCACGCAGATCTCCGCGCTCGAACCCGCTCTGTGTCGCGGGCCAGCGCATCCCGTCCAGATCCAGTACCACCAGTCCGGCGGGGTGATCGATGAAATTGCTGATTTTCATGTCTCCGTGATTGACCCCGTGCCGACGCATGAAACGGAACCACTCGCCGAAACGCTCCAATACCCGCTGTCTGGCACACACATCCTGCATGGTGTCGAAGTCCCGCAGCAGGTCCCTGCCGGGAACCGCTTCGGTGACCAGCCACGCCTGTCGGCGCAGCGGGCCGATCCGGCGCTCCATGATCAACAGCGGCTCCGGTGTCCAGGCTCCCAGGGTCAGGAGTCGATGAGCATGATACCAGTGCCGCCAGGCCCGACTCGCCCGCGGCGCCCGTTTCAGGGCATGCATTGTACCGGTGAGGTTATACCGTTTCACCACGCATTCCTGACCGGCGAGCGTCAACTGCACCACCGTGGTGGTATCGCCATCCTTGAGCATGTGACCTCCACGCATCACTGCATCGGGATCCCGCAGAAAGGAATTCCAGTCAGGCCCACCCAGACGCCGCTTGTATACCGCCTGGCGTCCTCCACCGGACCACCGACGCACCTGGATCGAGTCCCGATACAGATTGGGCGAAATGCGGCGCCAGCGGTCATGACGCGCCGCCTGCAGCATAGCTGGCGGCGGCGTATCCGGCCGGGTATCCAACGACTCGGGAAACCAGGACAGAAACGCCGCCAGATTGGCCTGACGGGCCTTGTCGGGCGCCAACGTGTCTCGCAGACGTCCCGCTCCGGTCAGCTCGATGACCGTCCGTGCATCCACCTCGCGAACGTCACTCAGGGCCCGGTCCACCGGCAGCCAGCCAGCGTCGTGACAGCGGCCCAGTGCCGTGCGCAACGACCGCGGTATCTGGTCCCGTTGCTCGGCCGAACCGCGCCACCACTGCCCCACCGGACTGCCCGGTGGTGGCAGCAGGCACTGCGCGCGGACACGTTGCTGGCGGATCTGCTCGCGTCGCAGCATGGCATCGGCGCGATGTTCGATGCGCTGCCATGAATGGGGTTGCCGACGCAGTAGCTGCCGGAGAGGACGATCGTGGTAGACCCTGAGGAAGCGCAGCAGATCCCGTGAAGTCAGCCCGGCATACCGTGCCGAGAACCACAGAGAAGCCAGATCTTTCTCCACCCAGCGCCGCAGCCGGGGTGGCTGCAACAACGCTCGATGCAGATCGATCAGCACCGGCGTCAGGTTCCGGGAGTCCTTCTCCGACAACTGGCTGCGCGGCAACAGGAAATGGCACAGGTAATAATCACGATGCGTGATCCCGACCCCATGCAATGCGCGACTGATCTGGGCCAGCCGCCTCAACAACGCCCGCTTGAACGCAACCGGCGGCGGTTTCTGGACCCAACCGGCACAGAGCGTCTCCAGGTCCACCATCGGTTCACCGGCCTGCTCCTCCAGATCGGCAGTGATCAGGAAGGATTCCCGGCCAGCCGGGTTGCCACCACGCCGTCCGAAAGCGACGGCCGTCATCGTATCGATGCCGGCCGCCCGCAGAGCCCGGATGGCGTGCCACTCATTGTCGGCACCGGTCACCGGCCGCCGGCCCCTGAACCAGTCACCAAGTACCGCCTTCCAGCCCACGCCGGTGTGGTGCTTGAGAAACCAGGAACGTCCGAAGGCACTGAAACGCAATGTGCGGCGGCCGGGTACGTCGCGATACATCTCGCCATCCAGTGCGCGGACCATCGAGAAGGCATCGCGGCCCCGCCACTCCTGCTCGAAGGGCTGCGCCAGTGACACCCACGGCTGTCCGTCCTGCGGCCTCATGCCGTCCTCCCCGCCACCTGCTCGATGACATCGGCCGCCGCGACAGTAAGACCATACAGGTCGGCTTCGCGTCCGTACTGCAACCCGTTCCCGCGCCATCGCTGCCGATCCCGTGGCGACAACAACATGGCCAACAGATGCTCCTCCAGTTCCTGCTGACGGAACGGCACGGTACAGACCAGACCGGCATCGGCCCGCTCTACATGCGCGGCATAACCGCATTCCCCGGTGGTGAGCACAGGCAATCCATGGATCACCCCCTCCAGCAACGCGTAGCCAGCGCTCTCCGTGCGGGCCGGATGCAGCATCATGTCGGCGGCGGCAAGAAAGGGGGTCACGTCGTCCCGTGGCCCGCAGAACAGGCAACGGCTCTGAATACCCAACCGACCGGCCATACGACTGAGTCGGTCTGTCCGGTCGCGACCGATCAGTACATAGCGTGTGGAATCACGCAACCCAGCCGGCAGAGCCGCCACCGCCTGCAACGCTCTGTCCACTCCCTTGGTCCGGTACCCGGAGCCGATCTGGAGGAGCAGGCACTCACCATCACGTACACCCAGTGACCGACGCAGGTGTCGGCGCTGCTGATCCGTGTCGGCCCCTGGTCGGCGATCCGGATCCACGCCGGGCGGCAACAATATGATCCTGGGCGCCGCTTCGGGATAGTGTTGCAGATAACCCTGCTTCTGCCACTCGCTCAGGAGCACAATCCGTGTCGTACTGTCGGCGCCGAACACGGCCCGTTCATCGCGGAGGAAATGTCTGCATCGGGGCGTCAGTCGGTAGAGGGCGGGACGGTGCCGGCTGATTTTGTCTGCATAACAGTTGTCGGCGCCAAAATAGACATCCAGTCCGGGCATGCGGGTGAACCCGACCACGCAGTCCGCCGGTTGCTCCTCGAGGTGACGCGCCACCTCGCGATGGAATCGCTGGTACAGGCGATGGCGGGTCAGCGCCCGCAAGGGCACTACCGTCACCTCGATGCCTTCTCCGGACGGCTTCGGCGGCTCCTGACCCTCCCAGCGCAGCGTGAAGACCCGGACGCGATGACCACGAGCGACGCATTCCCGGGCGATGCGCAGAAAGTCACGCTGTTGCCCGCCGTGAGGGAAGTAATGGTAGATCAGGAAGCACAGATTCATGACGGGACACCGGATCGGTGGCGGTCCGCCCTGCCGATCTCGGACTCCAGTCGCTCCAGCACCATCGCCGGCGTGTGGGCCGAGAAACAGGGGGGCTGCACCGGCAACGGCGTGCCGCCGACGGTCAATGCGCGGGGCGGCCCATGGTAGTGGCAGCGCCGTTTCTGGCATGGCGCACAGTCCAGGGTGGCCCGAAGGTGGTGCTGATGCCGGCCATGGGTCCCGGCCAGCGCCGGATCGGTCGGACCGTACAACACCACGGCGGGCACGTCCAGGGCAGCGGCGAGGTGCGCCAGGCCGGTATCGACGGCCACGACACCAGAGGCCGCGTCCAGCACCTGCGCCAGACCGGTCAGTGAAAGTCGCGGCAGCACCGTGGCGTCCTGGCTGTCCCCCGCGATCCGCTTCGCCCGCTCGTATTCAACATGGCTGCCCCAGGGCAGCAATATGTGATACCCGGACGCCATGGCCTGTCGCAGCAGATCCTGCCAGAGAAACTCCGGCCAGTGCTTGTTGGCCCAGGTCGTGCCGTGCAGGAAGACCAGTGTCGGTTGTCCGGGCTCCAATTGGAGCTGAGCGTTCTGGGCCGGGGGCAGACGCAGCCCATAATCCATCAGTCGTGGATCCTGGTTGTAGTTGAGGCTGCGGGCGAACAGTTCTCTGACCCGCTCCACCGCGTGCATGCGCCGGGGCACCGCGATGCGCCGATTATAGAACAGCGTGGCCAGCGGTTCCCGGATGGAGCCGTTGTTGAGCCCCACGGTCAACCCTCGGGCCAGTCGCGCGATGATACCGCTCTTGATCAGCCCCTGCGCGTCGATGACCAGATCGTAATGCTGTTGTCTCAATACTTCACGGAAAACGCCGAATTCGCCACTGCGCCATGTTGCTGGCAGAGAGCGCCGCCAGCGGCGTATCGCCACCGGAATGACCCGATCCACCGCCGGATGCCAGGCGGGTATTTCCGAGAAGGCCTCTTCCACAACCCAGTCAAAACGAATATCCGGACGTAATCGGCGGGCGTCGGTCAACGCCGGCAGGGTATGGATGATGTCTCCCATGGAGGAGGTCTTGACCACCAGCACACGCACCAGTCAGCTCCCTCCACTGCTGACCGCATCACTCAGCGCAACGGTCACCGCACCGGGATTGTGGCCATCCAGCACGAACAACAACTGTCTCTCCACCTCCGCAGCGGACAATCGTGCCAGGCAGTCGCGGTGACCCAGCGGGCACTGGCGTTGAAAACAGGGCCTGCAGTCAATGTCGGTGGCCAGCATGGCCACGGGTCTGCCCAGAGGAGGCGTGAAGGACCAGGAGGTGGAGCCGAACAACGCCACCATCGGGCGCTGCAGCGCGGCGGCCACATGCATCAGCCCGGAATCATTGCTGACCACGGCATTGGCCGCCGACAGCAGATCAATGGCCTGCGACAACGTGGTTCGGCCGGCCAGATTGTGACACCGGGCCTGCTGTGACCGGCCCAGTTGACTGAAAATCTCGGCGGCCACAGGGCGGTCGTTACCGGAGCCGAATAACCAGACCTGCCAGCCACGTCTGATCATGGACTCGGCCAGCGCCGCATACTGCTGTGCCGGCCATTGTTTGGCATCACCGAATTCAGCACCGGGACACAGGGCCAGCACGGGATCATTGGCTGTGAGTTGCAACGCCTGACGCGCCTCCTGCCGTTCGTCCGCATCCGCCCGAAGGCTCGGCAAGGGTAGCGGTTCCGGCAAAGCCTCATCCGGCGACAGTGCCAATGCAGCGAAGCGTTGCACCATCAGGGGAAGCCGCTCTACGTCAAGACGGCGGCAGTCATTCAACAGCATGTCCCGCCACTCACCACGCCAGCCGGTGCGCCGCGGTATTCTGGCGAAGCGCGGCAACAGGGCGGACTTGAAGGAATTCGGCAACACGATGGCCTGGTGGTATCCGCGCTGGCGCAATGCATGCCCCATGCGGTAGCGTTCCACCAGGCCCAGACGGCCGTGACGGAACGGCGTCTGCACGACATCCCGCACACCCGGCATGCGCCGGATCAATGGGGCACTCCACGACGGCGCGGCAATGTCCACGTCCACCGGGACCGGGCGCTGCCGCAACAATGTCACCAGCGGTTGTGTCATGACCATGTCGCCAACCCACGACGGGCCGACAATCAACACGGACTCGCCTGGCGTCACTGCTCCGCCTCCGCCTCGACGGTGCGCTCCCCGAACAGTCCTTCCCAGATCCCGCTGACAGTCTGGAAGTGCGGTGACAGCGACTCCAGCGGGTTTTCCAGATCACTCTCGTGTAATGCGTAGCGGTGCAGCGTTGCCCGCAGTGCCAGATAGGCCTCGATCAGTTCTTCGGAGCGATTGCCCTCCATCAGCTGATGCCTGCCGACCTCTTCCAGTATGCGGATATTGTCCGGCCAGCGGAGCAAATCCGGACATTCCGCGGAACGGGACAGTACCAGGTACTGCACAATGAACTCGATATCGACGATACCACCCTTGCCCTGTTTGATCCGGAACGGCGGGCGGTCGCGTTTGCTGCCCGCCTTTCGGGTCAGCTCGCGGCGCATGCGCTCCCGCATGGAGCCGACCTGATCAAGCAACTGATCAGGGTCGCGCGCCGCTGACAACACTTCGGCGCGCAGATCCGTGAACGCCTTGTCCAGGCGACCGGAACCGGCCACGGCGCGGGCGCGCACCAGTGCCTGATGTTCCCAGGTCCAGGCCTCTTCCTGTTGGTACTTGCGAAACGCGGACAGGGAACTGACCAGCAGCCCCGATTCCCCACTCGGCCGCAGGCGCATATCGACCTCGTAGAGGCGGCCGGAGATGGTCTGGGTGTCCAGCATGGTAATGATGCGTTGCGCCAGACGCGTATAGAATTCGCGGCTGTTGACCGGCTTCTGTTCCTCGTTGGCCACCGTGGACTCTTCCAGAGCGCCATCATGCAGGAACACGATGTCCAGGTCCGACAGGTAGCTGAGCTCGATACCGCCGAGTTTGCCGTATCCCAGAATCAGAAAATCCATCTCCCCATGGTCGCCATTGCTGTTGACCGGGTGGCCGTGCTTGCGCTGCAGTGTCTCCCAGGCCAGTGCCAGCACCTGTTCCAGAATGGCCTCGGCCGTGAAGGTGAGGTAGTCGCTGACTTTCATCACCGTCATCTTGCCGGTGATCTGGGCCGCCGCCACCTGCAGCGTGTGAGACAGCTTGAAATAGCGCAGGTATTCCATCTGACCATCCAGGTCCCGCGCATCGATGCGTTGCAGCCCCTGTCGCAGTTCGTCTTCCAGCTCGGCCTTGTCGGGCGGCTGGTCGATGCCGTCCAGCAGTTCATCCAGCAACACCGGATGCAGACTCAGAAATTCGGCAATGAAGGGGCTGGCGGTGCAGAGCCGGACGAACTGCCGCATGGCGCCGGGGTTCTCGACCAGCAGCACCAGATACGCGGTGCGGCGGGCCACGGCAGCCACCATCCGCATGACGCGGTCGAGCCCCAGGCTGGGTGTCTTTTCATCGGTCAGCGTCGCCAGCATCAGCGGCATGAAGCGGTCGAATCGCTGCCGGCTCTGCTCCGGCAGCGTGCGGAACTGGCGGTCATCGCGAAAACCCTCCAGTCGCTCCAGACTCTGCTCCGGCTCCTCGAAGCCACTGTCGCGCAGCACCCTGATGGCCTCCTCGCGATCAAGTTCTCCCCGCCACAGTTCCGGGAACCGTCCCTCCTCGACATTGTGGTGCCCGGCCTCGTCCTCTTCATCGGTCCGGATGACATCGCTGAAGTGCTGATGGACAATCTCCCGGTGGTGATCGAGCGTCTCCCGCAGCGATGCCCAGTCCTCGTACCCCATGGCAAGGGCTACCCGGCGCCTCTCTTCCTCTCCAGCCGGCAGTGACTGGGTCTGACGATTGGCGAATCCCTGCAACTTGTGCTCCAGGTCACGCAGGAACGTATACGCCTGCTCCAGTTCCTCGATCAGTTCCTCGGGCAGGTAGCCGGCTTCCCGGATGGCCGCCATGGCACTATACAGGGAAGGATCCTGCAGGGTACGATCGCGACCACCATGCACCAACTGCAGAGCCTGGACCACGAATTCGGCCTCGCGGATGCCACCCGGCCCCTGCTTGATGTCATGCTGTCGCCCCTTGCGACGAACCTGCTTGTTGATCTGCCGTTTGAGACCACGCAGGGATTCGAAGGCGGAAAAATCCAGATAACGACGGTAGACGAACGGACGCAACCGGTCCAGCAGACGATTGCCATTGTCGCGATCACCGGCGACCACCCGGGACTTGATCATCGCGTAACGCTCCCAGTCCCGCCCCTGCAGCTGATAATAATTCTCCATGGCGTCAAAGCTGCTGACCAGTACACCGTCGCTGCCATAAGGACGCAACCGCATGTCCACCCGATACACAAAGCCATCGGCGGTGACGGTGTCCAGCGCATCGATCAGCCGCTGGCCCAGGCGCAGGAAGAACTGCTGATTGGTCATCACCTTCACCTTGCCACCGTCTTCCGGCGGACGTACCTCACCGGATTCCGGATAGGCGAAAATCAGGTCGATATCCGAGGACAGATTGAGCTCGCCAGCCCCGAATTTTCCCATGCCGATCACCACCAGCTGCTGCTCCTTGCCACTTTGCTCGCCGACGGGTTCCCCCCATTCGGCCACGCTCCTGGCATGCAGCCATTCCAGGGTCTGGTCCAGCACGGTCTCCGCCAGCGAGGAAATCTCGGCACACAGTGCCCGCACGTCGGTCAGACGGCAGACGTCGCGCCAGATCAGCCGCAGCATCTGCTGCTGCTGGAACTGCCGCAGGGTCCGCTTCAGACAGGCCTCATCGGCCTTGTCACCCAACGCCCGGAGCCGTGCGGCCAGCAGGGCCGCCACGTCATCGTGTGTGCCGCCGGACAACAACTCTGCGGTATACAACTCCAGCAACAGAGCCGGTTGGTCGATGACGATATTGGCCGCATAATCACTGGCCACCATCACCCGGTCGAGCTGTTCCCGGAATGTCGCATCCTGGTCCATCAGCGAACGCACCTGGTCCGCCCCGGCGTCATCGGCGGACCCGATCCGCTGGTGATACACGGCGATCATGGTCCGCAGGTCGTCATTCATTGGGGGCAGTCGCATGGAGCCTCTCATCACTTTCCGGAAATCGGTACGTCAGGTGTCACCCGTAGCACTTCCTGCATGGTGGTGGCACCCTGGGCCACCCGCAGTGCGCCGGCGAGACGCAGGCTCTGCATGCCATTCTTCCAGGCCGCCCGGCGCAGTGCGGGCAGATCCCCGGCATCACCGGCGTAGTGGTGCAGGGTCTCGTCGAACGGCATCATCTCATAGATGCCCATCCGCCCCCGAAAACCGGTCTGGCGGCATTCCAGACAGCCATTGGCCTCGGCCACCCGTTCGGGCAGTGGCGGCTTCCACGGCCGGGTCAGCTGACGCCATTCCTCGGCACTGATGTCGGCCTCGGACTTGCACGACGGACACAACACCCGGACCAGGCGCTGGGCCACCACACCGACCACGGTGGCGCGGATCAGATAGGACGGAATGCCCAACTCCAGCAGCCGGGTGATCGCGGAGGGCGCGTCATTGGTATGCAGCGTGGTCAGTACCAGGTGTCCCGTGAGCGCGGCCTGCACCGCCATTTCGGCCGTCTCCAGGTTGCGGATCTCGCCGATCATGATGATGTCGG
>JAWLFN010000098.1:0-9804 GCA_041685555.1 Gammaproteobacteria bacterium
CAGTGGCGTGGACATCGCCGCGCCGCGGCGAGACAAAAAAAAACGTCCGCACATGCCCATATTGTTCCTTTCCAACGAGGACAATGAACAATATCGACTGCAGGCATTGAATCTGGGCGCGGATGACTTTCTGATCAAGCCGGTCAGCCCGGATCACCTGGTGGCTGCCGTGACCGCCCGGGCCCAGCGCTCGCGCCACAGTCGCCATCAACGTGCCCGCCTTCAGCAGACGTTGTATCAGCTGGAGCGGGAACACACCGCCGTGGACGAGCATGCCATCGTCAGCATTGCGGACCGACGCGGAAACATCACCTATGTCAATGACCGTTTCTGCGAGATTTCCGGGTACTCACGTGACGAATTGATGGGAAAGAACCATCGCATCATCCGCTCGAATCATCACAGCCCCGATTTTTACCAGGACCTGTGGCGCTCGATCAGTGCCGGCCGAGTATGGGCCGGCGACATCAGCAATCAACGCAAGGATGGCACGCATTACTGGGTGGCCTCTACCATCACACCCTTTCTGGACGAAAACCACATTCCTTACCAGTATGTCTCCATACGGACTGACATCACCGCCGTCAAAGAAAATGAGGAGATGCTGCGTTCCGAAGGAGAACTCCATGAAGCGATCAACCATATTGCGTCCCGCCTTCTGGTCATGGATGCGGCGGATCTTTCCCCCGCCATCACCGAGCTGCTCGAAAAAACCCAGGCCGTGCTGGGCACAGAAGCGGCTTTTCTGACCCTGTTTCATGAACCGGCCCTGGGACTCAACGCCGGTCAATCCTGGTCCGTTCCCGGTCGGTACGCGCATCTCGGTCAGCCACTGGGGCAAAACTGGGCCTGGCTTCGAAACGCGCCGCGTCTCTTCCTTCGCAGCCAGCTCGAGCACGACGCCTGGCCGACCGACCTGCGGCCGATTGCAGAGCATTCGGATATCCGTTCGTTGCTGATACTGCCCCTGACTCACCAGGAACAATGCCTCGGGCACGTCAGCTTCAGCAACTTTTCCCGCGAACGACAATGGGGAGACCGGGAAATTCGCGTACTACAGATGCTGACCGGTCTGATCACGCAATCGATAGTCCGTATTCGAGCGGAGGAAACCGCGCTGCGTCACAAGGAAATGATGCGGCGCGGACAGTTGTTTGCCAATATCGGTACCTGGGAGTGGCACATCACCACCGGCGAGCTGTACTGGACCGAACGCATCGCTCCGTTGTTCGGGTACGAGGAAGGTGAGGTACAGACCAGCTACGAGAACTTTATGCAGGCAGTGCACCCGCATGACCGGGATCTGGTGGCCACCAGGATCACCGCCTGTATCCAGAACGATGAACTGTATGAGGTCGAGCACCGCATCGTCAGGCCCGATGGCACAGTGCGCTGGCTGCTGGAGCGCGGCGATGTGGTCCGAGCCGCGGACGGCAGGCCACTGCGCATGATCGGGGTCGTGCAGGACATAGATGCAAGGAAGCAGGCTGAAGAGCAGCTGGTGAAAGCGAGGCAGGAGGCAGAGCGAGCCAACGCGGCCAAGTCCGACTTCCTCTCCAGCATGAGCCATGAACTGCGCACGCCAATGAATGTCATTCTGGGCTTCGCCCAGTTACTAGAATATGACGATACACTGACACCCGACCAACGCGACAGCACCCGGGAGATAGCCAATGCGGGACAACACCTGCTGGAACTGATCAATGACGTGCTGGATCTGGCCAAGGTGGAATCCGGCAAGCTCAGTGTGTCGCTGGAGGCAGTGGACGTCGATCCATTGATCAGAGAATGTCTGCTACAGATGGCACCCATCGCCGAAGATCACGGAGTCACCCTGGGTTCCGGCGACAGACTGGAAGCACGAGAGCATGCCGATTACACGCGCCTGCGACAGGTACTATTGAACCTGCTCTCCAACGCCATCAAATACAACCGGGCTGGAGGCCGAGTCCTGGTCACATCCGAGCGACATGAAAGTCCGAATCACCTGTGCCTTTGTGTGACCGACACCGGCTACGGCATTGAGCGTGATCAGATCACCCGCCTGTTCCAGCCCTTCGAGCGCCTTGATGCCCAGCAGGCGACAACCGAGGGCACCGGCATCGGACTGACCATCACCCGTCGCCTGGTGGAACTGATGAACGGCACCATTGATGTGGAAAGCACTCCGGGAAAGGGCAGCACTTTCCGAGTGCTCCTCCCCATCGCCCAGGGCGCCGAAGTACCGGACAGACCCGTGCCGCATGCCGGAGTGAGCGGAGACATGAGGAGAGCCGCGCCGGGGCCGCGCAAACGCATACTCTATGTGGAAGACAATCCCTCCAACATCAAGCTGGTACAACAGTGCCTCTCCACACAGGATGATCTGGAACTGCTGGTGGCCCAGTCTGCCCGACAGGGCATCGAAATGGCTCTGTCACACACACCGCGACTGGTTCTGCTGGACATCAACATGCCCGTCATGGATGGCTACCAGGTGCTGTCCTCCCTGAAAGAAGCGGATGCATTGGCGGACACGCCGATCATCGCCGTCACCGCCAACGGCATGCCGAGAGACATCGAACGCGGATTGGCAGCCGGTTTCCATGACTACCTGACCAAACCGCTGGACATCGACAAGTTGATCGGCATCATCCAGCAACATGTGAGTGATTGACGGTGACCACCCTCTCGAACACCTCGAAAAATTGATCCAGATCAACATGAGCCGCCTCCTCCCCACATACGCTTCGCATTGTGTTGACACATCGTCAACAAATAAATGGTCAGCCTGTGCGACAAATTGTCGCGCAACGTGACATGACCATGCAGCACGAGATCCAACTCAGTACGATGCTCGTAAAGGAAAAAATCAAAATGTAAGGGATGCGACTGTGTATGCAAGATGGTCCTGAAAACTTCTCCTGTTCCTGCCCGCCCAGGAGCGGCTCAAGAATGAGCAAACCGGCCGTTATCCTCTATATCGACGACGAGCCCGCCAGTGTGCGCCTGGTGCGCAAGGTACTGTCAAAGAGAAGGGATTACATGCTGCTGGAAGCCAGCTCCGGCGAGGACGGCCTGTTGCTGGCACAGTTTGCCGGCCCCGAGCTCAAGGTCATACTGGTCGACATCAACCTGCCCGATCACTCCGGCTATCACATTCTGGAACGCTGCAGACAGATGCCGAACACGAAAGATCTTCCGATCCTGGCGGTATCGGCAAGCGCCATGCCGCACGAGATCGAGGCCGGTTTGAAAGCCGGTTTCGACCGATACCTGACCAAACCACTGAACATTCCCGCGTTCATCGATATTATCGATAGCGCGATCGATTTTTCCCGCCGAAAAACTCATCAAGAATAATCCCTGAGTACCGATACCCTCGAAACAATATCCGTAACAGGCTGTGGTCATGCATGCATTTCCCTTACCACGGTCGCTGACGATCAGGACAATCCAGGAAGTCCACCAGTCGATCACGGAATGGATCGGGGAAGGCGATCATCACGCGCTGGATGGACAGGCCGTCGACGCCCTGGATGCCATCGGCATTCAGCTCCTGGCCTCGCTCATCGGCAACCGGACGGAACCCTCCACGTCCCTGACGCTGATTCATCCCAGCACAGAATTGAGAACCTCCCTGCAACTGGCCGGCCTTGCCGACCTGTTGCAGGAATCTTCCATTGAATATGACGAACAGGCAGATCACCGATCATGAAAACCATTCTCGCTGTAGATGACTCCAACTCTCTCCGCCAGATGGTGGTATTCACACTGAAACAGGCCGGATATGACGTGGTCGAGGCCGCGGATGGCAACGAAGCCCTCAGCCGCGCGCAAAGCCAGAATACCGATCTGGTGCTGACCGATGTCAACATGCCCGGAAAAGACGGCATCACCCTGGTCAGAGACTTGCGGGCACTGCCCGGTTACCGCTTCACCCCCATTCTGGTCCTGACCACCGAAGCGGGTCCGGAGAAAAAACAGGAGGGCAAGGAAGCCGGTGCCACGGGATGGCTCGTCAAGCCATTCAGTCCCGAACAGTTGCTCTCCACCGTACAGCGGGTGTTGGGCGAGCCGTCGGCATGACGATCGACATACAACAGTTTGTGCAGACCTTTCTGGAGGAAAGCTTCGAGGGGCTGGACACCATGGAAGCCCAGCTGCTGGAGCTGAACGGCGACAATCCGGCGAGCATCGACACCATCTTCAGGGCCGCCCACTCCATCAAGGGCGGCGCGGGCACGTTCGGCTTTTCCGCGGTCAGCGACTTCACGCATGGCGTCGAGACCCTGCTGGACCAGATGCGCTCCGGCACACGGTCCACCACCCCGGAGCTGACCGCGCTGTTGCTGGAAGCCGTGGACTGCATCCGCTCCATGCTGTCCGCCACCGACAGCGGACAGACGCCCGATGCGCGGAAAGTGGCCGACACCGCTGCCCGGATCGAGAGCTGGCTGGACGACAGCCCGGCCCGCTCCCGACACCCGGAACCATCGGCCACCACCGCCCCGCGCGCGTCGCAAGGCTGGCGCATCCGGTTCGAACCGCATGCGGACATCATGATGACCGGCAACGACCCCCTGCGCATTCTGTCTGCGTTGTCGGAGCTGGGCGACATGGCGTGTCAGTGTGACCTCGGTCGTCTGCCTCCGATCGAGACAATGGACCCTGAACAGTGCCATCTGTCCTGGGACATCGTCGTTCACGGGGATATTCCGAGGACCGCCATAGAGAGCGTATTCGAATGGGTGGAAGGCGAATGCGACCTGACGATCGATGAAATCACTGCCGGAGAAGAGGCGCCGGGGCCCGCTACCGACGAGGACACCCGGTCGAGCCCACCGCCCGCGGACAAGACAGAGAACCAGGACTCCGCCACCCAGGTCAGACAGCGCGACCAGTCCAGTTCCATCCGCGTCAATACCCGAAAGATCGATGCACTGATCGACATGGTCGGCGAGCTGGTCATCACCCAATCGATGCTGGGCGAACTGAGTGAACGATTGCAGAATGGCGACCCGGGTTGCATGGAGCAGCTGCTGGACGGCATTACCCAGCTGGAGAGGAATACACGGGAGCTGCAGGAAAATGTGATGGGTATCCGCATGTTGCCGATCAGCTTTGCCTTCAACCGCATCCCCCGCATGGTCCATGACCTCAGCGGTCGTCTGGGCAAATCCCTGCAACTGCAACTGACCGGCGAGCAGACCGAGCTCGACAAGACCGTATTGGAAAAGATCAGTGACCCGCTGGTGCATCTGGTCCGCAATGCCGCCGATCACGGTATCGAGATGCCGGAACAGAGAGCGGCGGCGGGCAAGCCGGAAACCGGCACGATCCAGCTCAATGCCTTCCACCAGGGTGGCAACATCATCATCGAAATAGCCGATGACGGCGCCGGACTGAACCGCGAGCGCATTCGCGAGCGGGCCCTGCATCGGGGCCTGATCAGTGAGGAACAGGTCTTGAGCGATGAACAGCTCGATGACCTGATCTTCGCCCCCGGATTCTCCACCGCGGAGGCCGTCAGCGACGTCTCCGGTCGGGGCGTGGGCATGGATGTGGTGCGACAGAACATCAACTCCCTGGGCGGTGCGGTGGAGATCTCCAGCGAACCCGGAGCCGGTAGCCGGGTCACCATCCGCCTGCCGCTGACCCTGTCGATCCTCGACGGACAATTGATCGAGGTCGGTCAGGAGAAGTTTGTCATTCCACTGGTCTCCATCATCGAATCCATCCAGGTCACGCCGGGCCACCTGCGCTCCGTCGCGGACAGTCGCCTGCTGTACCGGCTTCGTGACCAATACATACCCGTCCTTTTTCCCGACCAACTCCTGCTCGGCGACGCACGGCGGGATCGGGACCTGGACCACGCCCTGCTGGTGGTGGTGGAAGCCGAAGGCCAGCAGGCCGGCCTGGTGGTGGATGATCTGCTCGGTCAACAGCAGGTGGTCATCAAGGCCCTGGAAACCAATTTCCGCCGCGTCGACGGCATCGCTGGCGCCACCATTCTGGGAGATGGCACCGTTGCACTGATCCTCGATGCCAGCGGACTGATGCATCTGGCTTCCCGGCGTACGCCAGATGCCCCTCTTTTGAAGCGCCGGGACAATGCAGCAGCATGAGGAAAGCGACATGAACATGGGCCAGGCACTGGAAACCAATTACGACGTTACAGGACAGGAAGGAGAACAGTTCCTCACCTTCATTCTGGCCGGCGAGGAATACGGCGTCGACATTCTGCGCGTCCAGGAGATCCGCGGATGGACCCGCACGACGCCCATTCCCAACGCGCCACACTACATCAAGGGTGTCATCAATCTGCGCGGCACCATCGTGCCGATCATCGACCTGCGCGAGCGCTTCAACATGGAGACGCTGGAGTACGGCCCCACCACGGTGGTCATCGTCGTGCGCGCCGAACATGAAGATCACGACCGCATCATGGGCATCGTCGTCGATGCCGTCTCCGAGGTCTACAGCCTGCAGGACGACAACCGCCAGGCGCCCCCCGACCTGGGCAATGCCATCGACGAGCAGTTCGTCACCGCCCTGGCCACCATCGAGGAGAAAATGATCATTCTGCTCGACATCGACCGCTTGTTGAGCAACGCGGCGCTGCAGCAGATCCGTCCGGAGGAGACCACACAGTGAGTCGCACCATCGCCGTCATGAACCAGAAAGGAGGCGTGGGCAAGACCACCACGGCCGCCAATCTGTGTCATGGCCTGGCCCTGCGGGGACGGCACGTCATTGCCGTGGACCTGGATCCGCAGGGGCATCTCAGTGCCTCGTTCGGACACCATGATCCGGACCCGGGGCTGGATCGGCTGATGGACGGAAATGCCCTTCCCGACGAAGTACTGGACACGGTGCGCGAATCCCTCGATCTGGTGCCTCCTGGCGCCCGGCTCAACGAGGTCGATGGCCTGAAGGAAGGCGGAGCGGCGCGCGGGCGGCTGCTGCGCAATGCGTTGAGCCTACTGCCGGAACGGGACTTTGTCATCATCGACTGTCCGCCGTCTTCCGGCCTGCTGGGCATGAACGCCCTGTTGGCCGCGGATGAATTGCTGATACCGGTCACGGGAGACTATCTCTCCCTCAGCGGATTGTCCCGGCTCATGCGCATTCTACGCCAACTGGAAGAGAAAACCGGTCGACCGCTCCCCGCCCGGATGGTGATGACCCGCTTCAATGCACGTCGTCGCCACGCCCGGGAAGTGCGGGAAAAGATACAGCAATACTTTCCTCGGCAACTGTCCGGCAACACGATCCGTGAAGCGGCGGCGCTGGCCGAATGCCCGAGCTTTGGCAAAAGCATATTCGAATATCGCCCCACATCAATCAGCGCTCAAGAATACGAGGCCCTGACCCGGGAATACCTGTCCCGGGAGACGATCGGCGAACAAAGGTAACGACATGGCCACAAAACGAAAGACCCGGATGGGTGATGATCCGCTCGCCTGGCTACAGGAAGAGCCCAGCGACGCCGAAACTACTACTGAACACAAGACAACCGTGCCGACGGAGGAATCAGTCATGGCCGCAAACAGAAAAGAGATCGAAGAAGAACTGACGCCCGATACCACCGAGGCGGAACTGAACCGGCTTCGTTCCGCGGTCAATGGAGCCATGACCGCGATCATGATGGTGGACCGGGACCTGGTCATCACCTACGTGAATCAGGCCACTCTCGACCTGATGCGACAGAACGAAGACGAGATGCGTCGCATCTACCCCGGCTTCCGCACCGATGAACTGGTGGGCAGCTGTATTGACCGCTTCCATAGCAACCCCGCCCATCAGCGCCGCCTGCTTGACGACCCGGGCAACCTGCCCTTCCAGACCGACATCGTCGTGGGCTCCTTGCGCTTTGCACTCAATGTCACTGCCATCATTGATGATCAGGGCAACTATGTCGGCAATACGCTGGAGTGGTCGGACGTCACGGAGCAACGAAAAAAGGAGAGTGACGTGGCACGGCTGCAGTCCGCGGTCGACGGTGCCACCACCAACCTGATGCTCTGCGACGCCGATCTGAATATCGTCTACGTGAATCCGGCCGTCACCAACATGCTCCGAAACCGCGCCGCCGAGATGCGTCAGGCCTTCCCCGGCTTCGACATCGACAACCTGGTCGGCCAGAACATCGACCGATTCCACAAGAACGCCGCCCACCAGCGTGCGCTGCTGTCCGATCCCGCCCGACTGCCCTACCGTGCCGAGATCCAGGTCCTGGACCTGCACTTCGAACTCAATGCGACCATGATTACCGGCTCGAATGGTGAATACATGGGCAACATGGTGGAATGGAAAGACATCTCCGAGCAGAAGGACGCCGAGGAGCAGATCCGCAATCTGGTGGAAGCCGCCAGCCGCGGCGAGTTCTCCAACCGCATCAATACCAGTAAATATACTGGCTTCATCAAACAGCTGGGGGAGCGGCTCAATACGCTGATGGACGTCAATGAGCAGGGCCTCACCGACGTCGCGGATGTGATCAGGATGCTCTCGCAAGGTGATCTCAGTGGCTCCATCACCCGCGACTATCAGGGCCTGTTCGGCCAGGTGAAGGATGATGTGAACAATACCATGGAAAACCTGCAGCACATGGTATCGCGGATCCGCGAAGGCGCCACGACCATTGCCGGTTCAGCCTCGGAGATCTCCCAGGGCAATACCGATCTGTCACAGCGCACTGAGGAGCAGGCCTCCAATCTGGAGGAAACCGCTTCCAGCATGGAGGAGATGACCTCCGCGGTGAAGTCCAGCGCGGACAATGCCCGTCAGGCCAATCAGCTAGCCACCAGTGCCCGGGACCGGGCCGAAGAAGGGGGATCGGTGATTGCGCGGACCATCGACGCCATGGGCGAGATCAACACCTCCTCGAAAAAAATCGCCGACATCATCAGCGTCATCGACGAGATCGCCTTCCAGACCAATCTGCTCGCCCTGAACGCCGCGGTGGAAGCGGCGCGGGCCGGCGAGCAGGGACGCGGATTCGCGGTAGTGGCGGCCGAGGTACGCAATCTTGCCCAGCGCAGTGCCCAGGCCGCCAAGGAGATCAAGACGCTGATCAAGGACAGCGTGGAAAAGGTCGAGGACGGCTCGCGACTGGTCAATGATTCCGGCGAGACACTGGAAGAGATCGTCACCGCCGTCAAGAAGGTCAGTGACATTATCGAGGAAATCGCCGCGGCCAGCCAGGAGCAGTCCTCTGGCATCGAGCAGGTCAACAAGGCAATTTCCCAACTGGATGAAGTCACCCAGCAGAATGCCGCCCTGGTGGAACAGGCCGCCGCCTCCAGTGAGTCGATGGCGGAGCAATCCGATAACCTGATTGAACTGGTGGCCTTTTTCAAGACCGGTGAGGAGCAGAGCGCCAGACCACCGCGCCAGGACAACATCGGCTCGATAGCCGCGAGACAACCGGCACGAAGCCGGCGGCCGGCCAGCCCCGCGCCGGCCGGCCGCAACGCCGCACACGCGGGAGCGGCAGCCAGCGAGCAGGACGACCAATGGGAGGAATTCTAGGGTCCGATGACAACGTCCATTGCACATGAGGCGTCTACCGCGCCCGAACGCGAGTTCGCCATGAGCGACGATGACTTCCAGTTCATCGTCCGTCTCATTGCCCAGCGCGCCGGCATCGCCCTGAGCGAAATCAAACGCAATCTGGTCTACAGTCGCCTGGCACGCCGACTGAGAGCACTGCAGCTGGACTCGTTCTCGACCTATTGCCAGGTACTGGCCGATGACGAAGACGGCGAGCTGGAGCATTTCGTGAACGCGCTGACGACCAATCTGACCTCGTTCTTCCGG
>JAWLFN010000099.1:0-5798 GCA_041685555.1 Gammaproteobacteria bacterium
CGCCGAGCCCCCCATGGACGGGTTTACGGGCGTCTCCTGTGGGGGACTGCCCGCCCGACAGACTCGCCGCTACGAAGTGATCACGTCCGGAGCGTAAAGGTGACGGGCCCGTCATTCTCCAGTGCCACCTTCATATTCGCCCCGAACCGCCCCGTGGCCACCCGCGGATACGCACCCCGCAACCAGCCCACCAGCTCATCGTACAGCGCCTCCGCCGGTTCCGGCGGCATGGCGGTGGAGAAGCCGGGGCGCAGACCGCGCCGGGTGTCCGCCGCCAGGGTGAACTGTGACACCAGGAGAATATCTCCTTCAATGTCAGCCACATTGCAGTTCATCCGACCTTCTTCATCGGGAAAGATACGATAGTCGAGCACACGCTGCAGCAGGCGGCGACCACGGCCGGCGTCATCGTCCCGCTCCAGCCCCAGGAACACCACGATGCCGGGGCCGATACGGCTGTACTCAGTGCCATCGATGCGTAATTGTGCGTGGCTGGCCCGCTGCAACAATGCGATCATCTCGACCTCCTGATGCGCTGGAAAAAGGCCCGATCAACCCCGTTGCGTGCCCCGCGAGGCGCGCTTGCGCTCGTTCTCGGTCAGATGCTTCTTGCGCAAGCGGATGTGGTTCGGTGTGATCTCCACCAGTTCGTCGTCGGCAATGAACTCCATGGCCTGCTCCAGCGTGTGCTTCACCGGCGGGGTCAGCAACAGGTTCTCGTCCGTGCCCGAGGCGCGTACGTTGGTCAGCTGTTTACCCTTGGTGGGATTGACGACCAGGTCGTTGTCGCGGGCGTGCAGGCCGACAATCATGCCTTCATACACCTCCACGTTGGGACCGATGAACAGACGGCCGCGCTCCTGCAGCGTGAACAACGCATAGGCCAGCGCCTTGCCCTTCACCATGGAGACCAGCACGCCATTGTGACGGCTGCCGATATCACCGGGCTTGACCACACCATAACAATCAAAAACATGGTTCATGATACCGGAGCCGGACGTCAGGCTGAGGAACTGGGAGCGGAAGCCGATCAGTCCCCGGGTAGGGATCGTGAAGGTGATGCGTACGCGGCCCTTGCCGTCCGGCATCATGTCCTGCATCTCTGCGCGGCGGTAACCGAGCTCCTCGATGACCGCGCCCTGATGCTCCTCATCACAGTCGATGATCAGCTCCTCGTAGGGCTCCTGCTTCACGCCATCAATTTCCTTGATGATCACTTCCGGGCGCGATACGGCCAGCTCGAAGCCCTCACGGCGCATGGTCTCGATCAATACCGCCAGGTGCAGCTCGCCGCGGCCGGAGACGGTGTACTTGTCAGCGCTCTCGCCGGGTACCACCTGCAGCGCCACGTTGTACTTCAGCTCCCGCTCCAGCCGGTCCTTGATGTTGCGTGTGGTGACGAACTTGCCATCCTGCCCGGCAAACGGCGAATCATTGACCTGGAAGGTCATGCTGATGGTGGGCTCGTCCACGGTCAATGGCGGCAGCGCTTCAATGTATTCGGGATCACAGAGCGTGTCCGAGATGTCCAGGCCATCGATACCGGTGATGCAGATAATGTCACCGGCGCCGGCCTCGTCCACGTCGACGCGCTCAAGCCCCATATGCCCCTTGACCTGGAGGATACGGCCCTTGCGCTCCTGGCCGGTACGACTGACGATGACCACCTGCATATTGGGGCGCGCGATGCCTCCGGTCACCCGGCCCACGCCGATGACGCCGACGTAGCTGCTGTAGTCCAGCGCACTGATCTGCATGCGGAAAGGCGCATCGGGATCCACTTCGGGTGCCGGCACCCGGTCCACGATCATCCGCAGCAGGGGCGTCATGTCGTCGGCCAGCTCATCGGCCTCGGGGCCGGCGACGCCATTCAGCGCCGAGGCATAGATGACCGGAAAGTCCAGCTGCTCCTCGGTGGCGCCAAGCTGATCGAACAGATCCAGTACTTCGCCCACCACCCAGTCCGGACGCGCGCCGGGGCGGTCCACCTTGTTGATGACCACGATCGGCTTCAGCCCCTTGTCGAAGGCTTTCTGGGTCACAAACCGGGTCTGGGGCATGGGGCCGTCCACGGCGTCAACCAGCAGCAATACACTGTCCACCATGGACATGACACGCTCCACCTCGCCACCGAAATCGGCGTGGCCGGGCGTATCCACGATATTGATCCGGTACTCGTGCCAGTCGATGGCCGTGTTCTTGGCCAGGATGGTGATGCCCCGCTCGCGCTCCTGGTCATTGGAGTCCATGACCCGCTCGACCGGCTGGCCCCGGTCACTCAGCGTGCCGGACTGCTGCAGCAGTTTGTCGACCAGCGTGGTCTTGCCGTGGTCGACGTGGGCAATGATGGCGATGTTGCGGATATTCTCGATCACAGGGATATACTCCGGCCGGCACCCGCGGTCCGTTGAACAGACACACTCAGGCGCCTGCGTCAGGTCTGATTTGCGGTGACAGCAAGCGAAATGGCGCCGGATTATACCTGATCGACGACGATACAGGAAGCCCGGTCGGCGCGGAACGCGTTCACGGCGATTCCCGGTCGTGGCCGATGAAACGGTACCCCACCCCGGGCTCGGTTTCCAGATAACGGGGTGCCCCGGGCCGGTCTTTCAGTCTGCTCCTCAGTTTGCCGATGAACACCCTCAGGTAATGAGTATCATCCAGATGACTGTCACCCCAGAGCGTCGACAGGATCTGCCGCTGAGTGACGATCCGGCCCTGCGCACGCACCAGCATGCGCAGCAGGGCAAATTCCTTGCGGGACAATTTCACCGGCACGCCATCCAGTGACACGCGATGATCCTGAAAACAGATGCGCAGATGCCCGTCATCGAAACCGGAAATGTCCCCGGCATCCTCGGAGCGGCTGCGCAACAACACCCGGATCCGGGCCAGCAGCTCCTGGATACTGAACGGCTTGACTACATAGTCGTTGGCACCGGCGTCCAGCGCCGTCACCTTGTCACGTTCCTGGTTGCGGACGGACAGCATGATGACCGGGCCGATGAATGTCTCGCGCAGTTCCCGCAACACCTCCTGACCATCAATGTCCGGCAATCCCAGATCCAGCACCACCAGATCCGGCCGCCCAAGCGCCGCGCTGCTCAACCCCTCCGCCCCGGAGGCGGCCTCCAGCACCTCATAGCCTTGCGCGACCAGTCCGATCCGCAGAAACCGCCGTATCTGCGGCTCGTCATCGATGATGAGAATGGTCGCCATCCTGCTTCCCCTCCCGGATACCACCCCGCAACGCGACATCCATGGGCAATGTCATCTCCACCATGCAGCCATGGCCTTCCGGAGCGTCACTGACACGCACCGAGCCGCCATGTGCGCCGATCATGCCCTTGCAGATGGCCAGACCCAACCCGCTGCCGGCCGCACGCCGGTCACCCCGCGATGAAGAATGGAACATGTCGAATACCGCGGACCTTTCATTTTCCGGAATACCCGGTCCTTCATCAATCACCCGGAACAGCAGGTCGTCGTTTTTCCGCTGAACCCGAATCCGGATCGTTGACCCACGCGGCGAGAATTTCACGGCGTTATGCAGTACGTTGAATATCGCCTGTTCGAGCAATGCCGCGTGGACGTGCAGAAGCGGCAGGGTACCCTCCACTGCGAAATCGATGGCATGCTCGTCAAGATGCGGCCTGATGCGTACCAGCACATGATCGACCAGATCTTCCACACTGACCCAGTCGCGCTCCAGTGCAAGCGTACCGCTTCCCAGCCGCGTCATGTCCAGCAGGTTCTGGGTATAATCATCCAGTCGACGGGCCTCGTTCATGATCGACTCAAGCAGCTCCGCGCGCTCTTCTGGCGGCAGCGCATCACTCATCTCCAGCAAGGTCGAGGCAGCCCCCGTCATCGCGGTAAGAGGCGTCCGGAAGTCGTGTGACACCGAAGAGAGCAGGGAAGAGCGCAGCATCTCCCTTTCCTTCTCGAACCGTTCCCGCGAAAGATCCGCCACCAGCCGTGTTCTGCCCAGGGCCAGACCGGCCTGCTGCACAAGCAGTTCCGTATAGTCGAATACTCCGGGGGAAACGATCCGATCTCCACAATGCAGCAAGACGAACGCCACCAGTTCATCACCGGCCAGCAACGGCAACGCGATCCACGGTGGCCGCTTCAGTACCGGAATGGTCCTCGCGGATGAGGATCGGCCCAGGAGTGCATCGATTCGCCGTCTCAGACGCATATCGACATCGGCGCTCGACGCTTCCCAATCCACATGACCTTCCACCACCCGGGCGACGTGGCACTCCATGTCGGTCTGCCGCGACATCGCGATCAGCAATGCTTCGATCACCTCTTCGTCATGTATGGCCAGTGTCAGGCGTTGCATCAACTCGAGTTCGATCCGGGCGAAGCGATCCTTGCCCTGCAACAGCGCCAGCTTCTCCTGGAAAGTGGCCGCCAGTCGGCCGACCACGACCGCCACCACCAGAAACCAGGCCACCGTGATCACATCATCCTGGCGCACCATCATCAATGTGCCACGCGGTTCCGTGAAAAAGAAATTCAGCGCCAGGAAACCGAGCCCGGCACAGGCAAGCGCCGGTCTGATACCGCCATTGATGGCTGCCAGAACCACGGCGACGATGTAGACAAGAGACAGGTCATTGGTCCGCGGGAGATACTGATCCATGCCCAGCGACACCAGGGTGGCCGCCGCGCTCAGAAGCAGCGCCACGCCATAGGGGGCGGATCGTAAATCCGTGAGTCTGCGCAGCTGCCAGGGCATCATTTCTTCATTGTCGCCAGAATCCGGACGTGAAGGGAACAATGATGGCCATGAACTCCAGACGCCCCATGACCATACCAAGACATAGCACCCATTTCGCGGCATCCGGCAGTGACGCGAAATTTCCCGCCGGACCGATGGTATCGCCCAGCCCCGGGCCGACATTCATCAGCGCGGTGGCCGCGCCACTGACGCTGGTGACCAGATCCAGACCCAGGGCGGTCAGCACCAGCGTGAACACCACGATGCTGCACGCCAGCAGAAACAGATAGGCCACCAGGGAATCCTGGATCTCGCCGTTGATCACAACGTTGTTGTACTTTCTCACGATCACCCTGTTCGGGTGCACGGCACGGCTGATCTGATCCCGGATCACCAGCATACACAACTGCAGCCGAAAGATCTTGATACCGCCACTGGTGGAACCCGAACAGCCACCGACAAACGTCGCGAACAGGAATATCGCCACAACAAAGGTGCCCCATTGTCCATAGTCGTCACTGGCATACCCGGTGGTGGTGACCACGGACACCAGGTTGAATGCCGCATGCGTGACCGCCTCCGCCAGACCGGTCCCGGAGGTCAACATCCTGTACCCGGCCACCAGAAGGACCAGTGTCGTCAATATACCCAGCAGCGCCATGATCTGCCGGTCGATGAACACCCGGGCACTGTGCTCTTTCATCATGCGGACGTAGAGTACAAAAGGGATGGCGCCGGACAGCATGAAAACGATACCGGTCCAGAGAATGGCATGGGAACTGAACTGCCCGAATGACGCATCCGATGTGGAATACCCGCCCGTGGCGACCGTCGTCAATGCGTGATTGATCGCATTGAACAGACTCATTCCGTTGAGCTGGTAGATGGCGGCGCACAGCAGGGTGAGCACGATATAGGCCAACAGCATGCGCTTGAGCAAGGTGGGCGCGCGCAATGCGACCCGATCCGACCACTCGGAGGACTCGGTGCGAAACAACTTCATGCCGCCCACTCTGAGAAACGGCAGCACCGCCGCCGCCATGCCGATGATGCCGATGCCACCCAG
>JAWLFN010000099.1:5898-9720 GCA_041685555.1 Gammaproteobacteria bacterium
CCACCCAGGCACCCGCCGTGATCAGGAACATCTGCCGGGGCAGCAGTCCGTGACCGGAGTGATGCCACCGCCCAACGAGCCAACTGATACCCCCGACAACCAGTGTCAGACCGCCCGCCATGATGAACGGCCATGTCTGCTGCATCCCGCTCCGGAAAGCCAGCGCGGTCGCGGGCAACATGAAAACCGCCAGCGCCATCAGGCCCGCTCCAATCACCATCAACGCCGGGGAAAACAGTTTCATGCGGTGATGATAAGGATTCCGGGCGTAAACTCTCCATTCACCGAACGTCACCCGGGCGTAAAATATCCGTAACCGCCGGGGCTGAAGTCACCCGAGGTGATCAGCTCGCATCAGGGGCGATACACGCAGACGTTGGTATGTCCGGCATCACGCAGATGCGAGGCCTGGAGTCGGCTCATGATGCCCTTGTCGCAATACAACAGATATTGTCGCCCGGGATCCAGCTCCGCAAACCGGGTGCGCAGCTGATAGAAAGGCAGGGACCGCAGCTCGACCCGCTCGTCAAGTGACAGCGGTTGCAGTTCCTGTTCATCGGGATGACGGATGTCCAGCACCACGGCGCCGGCGGGAATCTCGTGTAACTCCTCCGGTTCCAGCACCTGCCGGTCAAGTGTCTCCACCACCTGATCGATACGCTGCACTTCGGCATCATGGACCGCCTGCTCCAGCACCGCCATATCCATCCTGGCCTCCTCGGCCTCGACCCGGTGCCGCCTGGCGCGCGTGGTGGGTTTTACCGAAATCACGCCACAATACTCGGGCACGTTGCGAGAAAACTCCTCGGTACCGATGCGCCGGGCAATGTCGATGATCTCCTGTTTGTTGGTGGTGGCCAGCGGGCGCAACACCAGCCGATCGGTCACCGAATCAATCAGCGCCAGGTTGGGCAGGGTCTGGCTGGATACCTGGGCAATGCTCTCGCCGGTGACCAGGGCATCGATGTCCATGGACTCGGCCACCCGATCAGCGGCGCGCAACATCATACGCTTGAGGACGACTCCCATATGAGAATTGTCCACCCGAGTGAGGATCTCCTCCACCACCCGCTCGAACGGCACGGTAATGAACTGCACCCGCTGCGAGGCTCCGTAGCGCATCCACAGGTAGACGGCCACCTCTTTTACCGCCAGTTCGTGTTCACGACCACCCAGATTGAAAAACAGGTAATGTGTCATCAGGCCCCGACGAATACACTGGAACGACGAGACCGCCGAATCGAACCCACCGGAGATCAGTGACAGCACCGGTTCCTGCGTACCCAGCGGGTAGCCGCCAAGGCCACGCGCATGACGCCGTACCATATAGAGCGTGTTATGGCGGATCTCGAGTCGTACTTCGTGTTCCGGATTTTTCAGACTGACCCCTGCCGGTCGACACTCCCGCATCAGGCCTGCACCGACATGTCGCTCGACGTCGACGGAATTGAAGTCGTGACGACCCTGTCGCTTGCAGCGCACCGCAAAGGTGCGGCCTTCCAGTTCCCTGCAATGAATATCGATGGCCCGCTGCAAGATGTCGTCCAGATCCGACAGCTCGTGGGCGTCCACCGCCTGCACCGTATCGATGCCGGGAGTACGCTGCAGGCAGTCGAACACGCGATCACCTGTTACCGGATCATCCGTCGAGGTCTCCACTTCGAGGATGTCCCAGATTCCCCGGACTTCCGCTCCCTCATCCATGCGAGTCACCAGTGTCCGCACGTTTCGCCGCAACGTTTTGACAAAGCGTTTGCGTACCGGGCGCGTTTTGATGATGATTTCAGGGAAGAAGCGGACTACAAACAGCATCGATACCTCGTTGACTGAACATTACGCACCTATATGGTGCGCATTGACGCAAGCAGCACCATTAAGGTGCATTTTTGCGGGGCGCTTTGCACAAACTCGCCGTTTCTGGCGGGTCGCAGCCGGTTTCGGCAGTGGCACATATCTTGCTCACTTATGGGCACACCGTTTCGCCAGCGGGCACCATTATAGTGCTGCTGACTGTCGATGTAGAGTGCATGCAGGGTTTGCCGCGAAACTGTGAACCGATCATGATGACGGGAGTGACGCCACTGGCGGGCACTCCAAAACAAACCGGGGGCGCGAAGACGCCCCGTTCTCGATCACACGGAGGATCAAGAATGTCCGAGAAGACGCTGAACTTAATCAAAGAGAACGATGTAAAGTGGGTTGACCTCCGTTTTACTGACACCAAGGGCAAGGAGCAGCATGTCACGTTCCCGGCCGCCGCCGTGGATGACGATTTCATGGAGGGCGTGATGTTCGACGGTTCGTCCGTCGCTGGCTGGAAGGGCATCAATGAGTCCGACATGATCCTGCGCCCGGACGACAGTTCGGCACTGCTTGACCCCTTTGCCGATGAACCGCAGGTCAACGTACGCTGCGACATCATCGAACCGCGCACCATGCAGGGCTACAACCGCGACCCGCGCTCCGTGGCCCGTCGCGCCGAGGAGTATCTGAAATCCACCGGAATCGGTGACATGGCATTCTTCGGACCCGAGCCCGAATTTTTCGTGTTCGACTCGGTGAAATGGGAAAACGGCATGGGACACTGCTCGTTCACGGTCGATGCCGAGGAATCCGTCTGGTCCACCAACAAGGACTTCGAAGGTGGAAACATGGGGCACAGACCCAAGGTCAAGGGCGGCTACTTCCCGGTTCCCCCGGTCGACTCATTGTCCGACCTGCGCGGCGCCATGTGCGACGCGATGACCGCCATGGGCCTGGAAATCGAGCTGCACCACCACGAGGTCGGCAACGCCGGTCAGTGCGAAATCGGCACGCGCTTCAACACACTGGTGAAGAAGGCCGACGAAATGCAGGTATTCAAGTACTGTGTCCACAACACCGCGCACATCTTCGGCAAGACCGCAACGTTCATGCCCAAGCCCGTGGTCGGTGACAACGGCAGCGGCATGCAC
This sequence comes from Gammaproteobacteria bacterium, assembly GCA_041685555.1. Lineage (GTDB taxonomy): Bacteria > Pseudomonadota > Gammaproteobacteria > Pseudomonadales > Pseudohongiellaceae > PWQG01. Next base: position 8,853 of record JAWLFN010000099.1, read on the forward strand.
GTGCACCAGTCTATTTCCAAGGACGGGAAGAACATCTTTGCCGGGGAAGGCTACGCCGGGCTGTCCGAGGAAGCACTGTACTACGTGGGCGGCATCATCAAGCACGCACGTGCGCTGAACGCCTTCGGCAACGCCTCCACCAACTCCTACAAGCGACTGGTGAAAGGCTTCGAGGCCCCTACCCTGCTGGCCTATTCATCACGCAACCGCTCGGCGGCCATCCGTATCCCGTACATCCTGGGCGGCAATCCGAAGGCTGTGCGCATCGAAGCCCGCTTCGGTGACTGTTCAGCCAATCCGTACCTGTACTTTGCAGCACTGCTGATGGCCGGCCTGGACGGCATCAAGAACAAGATCCACCCGGGCGACCCGGCCAACAAGGACCTGTACGATCTGGAGCCGGAAGAAGAAGCGGCTATCCCGAAAGTGGCCTTCACCTTCGACCAGGCCCTGGACGCACTGGACGAAGACCGTGACTTCCTGAAGGAAGGTGGTGTGTTCTGTGACGACCTGATCGACGGCTATCTTGAGCTGCGTCGCGATGAGTGCATGCGATTGAATTCGGCTACCCATCCGGCGGAGTTTGATATGTATTACAGCGTGTAAGTATTCGTTGCACGGCTGAAGAGGCCCGGCTTCCACAAGGGAGTCGGGCTTTTTTGTGGGTATCGATTCGGGCTGGAGGTATCGTTGCCGCCCGGGCGGGGCGGGCAGTGCCGGGGTGGGAAGAAGCCGGGCGGGGACGGTCGCAGCTTTTCCGGCGTCTGGCCATTGCTGCGTAACTCGACGAACACCGCCTTCGGCGGTGCTTCGGACTCGACAGTACTCGCGGAATACATGGCCAGACGCCGGAAAAGCTATACGCGCC
>JAWLFN010000100.1:0-9508 GCA_041685555.1 Gammaproteobacteria bacterium
CGAACGCTGGAACGTGGTACTGGCAGAGAAGCCCAGCGTATAGCTTCGGGTCAGGAAGTTGCGTCCGCCGCCGTTGGACGTGATATTGAGCATCACCGGTTCGGTGTTACCCAGCAACGTCAGCTCTCCCTCGAAGACGAAATCATTTCCATCACCCTCTACAAAACGGGTGGTCCGGAAGATCGCCTGTGGGTGGTTTTCCACGTCAAACCAGTCGTTGCGGAGGTCCTCGGCAAACTCGGGATTGTTCACATCGATCGAGGCGGTCTCGACGATGACCTCGACACTGGAATTCTCGACATTCTCCGGATCGAAATCCAGCGTGGCGTCGAAATCGTTGAAGCGCCCTACATAGGCCGAGAAACCCAGATGGTCCACTTTGAACAACAGGGTCGCGTGGTCCTTGTCCAGGGTGTATTGCCCGGTCCTGAGTTCCTGTACTTCGGTGTTGAAGTCGGGTGTGATCAGCCGATCACACCCGGCCAGTGCAGCCGAACAGGCCAGGATGAGGGCGGGTTGGCGTAACTTGGTTAGAAAACTGGGAATCATGGAATTGTCCTGTTTTTGTATAACCGGCCCGGAGAAGGGCAATCAGCCCCCTGCCAGGCCTGATCCAGAGGCGTGGCAGAGGGCTGATGGTCGGTTGCTTTCCTGTTATTGCATGACGGCGTAGACGTCCACTTCCACATCAACATCATTGGGAATATCGGACGTGTTGGCCAGATAACCCTGACCGACACCATATTCCAGTCGCTGGATGGTGACCTCGCTGGTCAGGTGGAAACGGAGCTGATCTCCTGATGAGTCTATATCCAGCTCGAACGGAAACGTCATGGACTGGGTCTGGTCACGGATGGTCAGCATGCCGTCTGCCACGAACGAGTTGGGTGACTGGAGCCGGCAATTCTCCGCCTCGAAGCTTGCAGTCGGGTACATCGCGACGTCAAACAGATCGACATCAAGCAGGTAGCTCAGGGTTTCCTCGTCATCGATATCGATGTCTTCAATGTGGATGGTCACCGAGAAGTCGCAGGCTGTCGGGTTCATGGGATCGATGTCGAATTCTGCATCGATGTTGGTGAACGCGCCCTGGTATGGGGTCCCCCCGTAGGAATACTTGAAGATGACACGGGAGTCTTCCGGGTCGATCACCCAGGTGGCGCTTTGCGCCGACAGGCTGACGAGCATCAGGAGCGGCGCGAGCGCCGCCCGGTACAACAATTTACGCATGGTGTTCATTACTCCTGGTTTCGGTTTAGGGAAGCGCATAGGCGACCAGTTCGGCGGGCTCACCGCCTCCGCTGACCACCATGGCGACGTATTGCTTGCCGTCGTGCTCATAGGTGAACGGCTGCCCCGTCTGCGTATTGGGCAGTTCGATACGGGCCACAATATCGCCGGTTTCCTTATCGTAGGCGTACAGTGTCGGGCCGCCACCCGAGCCCTCACCGGAGAACAGCAGTGTTTTGGTCAACAGGACTCCGGCCCGGGTTTCCACGCCTGTCCGCGGTATGTCGACACCTTCCAGTGCCGGGTTGTTGGCGATCCGGTCCGGTGTGTCGGCGTTGGCCACCTGCCAGACATGCTCACCACTGTTCATGTCGATCGCGGTGATGCGGCCGTATGGTGGCTTGACCAGTGGCAGGCCCATGGGTCGTGGAACACGAACGCCGAGCGCCATACTGTAGTCGATGTCGGAATTCTCATCGTTGGCGACCGACAATGCGGACACCACGGTTCTGGAGGGCACGTACAGCATGCCAGTCTCCGGGTCCATGGCTGCCCCTTCCCAGTTGGCGCCACCGGTGGCGGAGGGCAGGCTCAGTGTGCCCATGGTGCCATCGTCGGCATCCCGCAGAGAGGGCGGTGAGTACAGATTGTCGCCCAGGCGGAATGGTTCGACCGCTTCCAGAGCGGCTTCATGAATCTCTGGTGTGAAGTCGACCAGATCATCCTCGGTGATGCCCTGACGATCAAACGGTGCGGGCCTGGTCGGGAAGGGCTGCGTCGGCGAGTACCATTCGCCGGGCACGTCGCCCTCGGGTACAGGCAGTTCCTCGATCGGCCAGATCGGCTCTCCAGTCTCGCGGTCGTAGGTATAGATAAAGGCCTGTTTGGTCACCTGCATGACAATCTTGCGACCGTTGGGCAGGTCGGCCAGTATCGGCGCTGACGGGTTGTCCCAGTCCCAGATGTCATGGTGGATCATCTGATCGTGCCAGCGGCGCTCACCGGTCTCGATGTCCACGGCGACCAGGCTGCTGCCGAACAGGTTGGCTCCCGGCCGATCACCACCATACCGATCGCCCGTGGGGGCTTCTACCGGCAGGTAGACCAGACCCAGATCGGGATCTCCCGACATCGGCGCCCATACACCGGTGTTGCCGGTATATTCAGCGCTGCCGTCCAGCCAGGTGTCGTAACCGAATTCGCCTTCCTCGGGAATGGTGTGGAAGGTCCAGCGGTGTTCTCCGGTGCGCACATCGAAGGCGCGTACGTCACCTTTCACATTGGCCATCGATGGCGGGCGCATGGATACCGCCATGGCCGGGCCGACCACGACCGTATCATTCATGACGAAAGGCGGCATGGATGAGCCGATATCGATGTCCTCGCGACCGGGTCCCAGACGCAGTCCCTGCTGCATATCAATCCGGCCATTGTCGCCGAAGTCGGGGTCCGGCAATCCGGTTTCCGCATCCAGAGATACGAGATAGAAGCCGGGCGTGATGGTCAGGATACGGGCTTCGTCACCGTCGCGCCAGAAGGCCACTCCGCGGCCGGAGCCCTTGCGTGGCGCGGCGTCGTAACGCTCTCCTTCCTGCGGGCGCCATAGCCACAGCACCTGCCCGGTGGTGGCGTCCAGCGCCGCCACGTTACGGGTGGCACCAAGGGTGGTATAGAGCACGCCGTCCACTTCCAGTGGAGTAAACGTGGCATTGAATTCCGGACGGGGTCCGAATTTTTCGGTCGAGAAGCGCCAGGCGATTTCCAGCGAATCGACGTTGTCTGCATTGATCTGATCCAGCGGTGAATAACGCTGGGCCGCCATGTTGCCGTTGTAATCCGGCCAGTCGCCTTCGGAAACATCGGTGCCGGACTGACTCCACGTCATTGAACTGGCGCCCAGAAGGCTGGCACTCATGACAAATGACGAGATCAACTTTCTTTTTGTTATCATTACACTCTCCCTGGATTCAGGTCTATGATAGCGCACGGCAGCCGCGCCAACCGCGCCGTCCTGCCGCTGGGACTGCCACGGGCATGTCTCTGACGAGGTGACCTCTGGCAGTCCGGGATTGGACAGACGGAGAATAAGCAATCCACCTCCCGCGCGCAAGTCGGATGGGAATGCGTTTTCTCCGGCACGATCAAAAAACGGTTCAGCGCTCCATCTGGTAGATCAGGTCCAGGCTCTGGGATTCTCCGGACTGCGCCTCCAGTTTCAGGGCGTCGGTGAGAGAGTAGTCAATGGCGATGGTATTTTCGGTGTCGAACAGCCCGATGGCATAACGGACGAAAATCCTGGGCGTTATGTACTTGCCCAATGTCAGGCTGCTGTCCTGCAGGTCGCCCCCCCGGCCGGCATCGATGGCCAGTGTATCCAGTCCCAGCTGTCCCCGGATCTGGTCCGTCAATCCCTGTCCCTGGTTGATCCCGAGACGTGCAACGGCACCAATCAGCGAGGGGCTTTCCTGCTCGCCCGCCGCCGACAGGGGGCGGCCCGTGATCAACATGGCCAGGACGTCGGCATCCGGGAGAGCGGGCGTGGAAAACAGCTGGCTGCGCATGTTCCTGGCGGTTCCATTGATCTGGACGCCGACCTGTGTGCTGTTGACGGTGCGCACGGCCCGGATGTCAAGTGCCGGGTTGTTGTAACTGCCCAGGAACTGCAGCCGGCCCTGTTCGATCTGAAGAGACTGGCCGTACATCTCGAAGCGACCGTTGACGACGTCCAGCTCGCCATATGCCAAGGGCGTGGCATCCGGCCGCTGGGTGATGTCCAGTGTGCCGCGCAATCCGGCATCCAGGCCGAATCCGCGGAAGCGTACCTGATCGCCCAGTGACAGCTGGATCTCTCCTTCCATCGGGATATTCTGCAGCGCACCCCGCTCGGTCAGGGCGGTATTGCTGACTCCGCTTGCGTCGTTGGTGATCACTGTGTCGGCGGATACGTCCACCGCGGACTCCGGAAGCTCGGTAATGGTGATGTCGAGCATCGGGACATGGAGCTCGCCATTCATGTTCAGGCCGCTGCTGTCGCCGGCCAGGTTCAGGTCGGGCGAGATGCTGGCCTGCAGTTCCTCGGTGTTGGCGACCTGGAACCGGTCGCCCTGCAGCATCAGTTGAAGGGAGCGGTCCGATTCCAGCGGCCGGAGAATTTCGCTGTCCAGGGACAGCGTGCCCTCTCCTGAACGGAGTGCGGCGTTCAGCGTGAACCGGTCGGTGTCGGGGTTCGTCAGCTGTAGTTCGATTTCTTCCAGCATCAGTCCCAGTGCCGGGATCCTGGTGCTGGCCTCCGTCAGTGACAGCTCCGCGCCCAGCTCCGGGGCCTCCGCCCGCCCCCCGATGAGGAGGCTGCCCTGGAGCCGGCCCGCGGTGTCGCGCATCTGCGGCACCAGAGCCTGGAGCCAGGCGATATCGTCGAATCCGAGATCAACGCGACCATCCAGTGCGCCCTCCGTGTCGAGCGTGACCTCCGCCTCCGTGGTCCCGCGCATACTGACCCCGGTGCCAGCCAGTTCGTCCTGATAGAGCGCCATTTCCATCCGTGCGCGCCAGTTGCCGTCGTCCAGCGAAGCCGACAATGAGGCATTCTCCCAGAGAATCTGCTCGACATCGGCGAATACCGGTTCCATGGCTTCTGCATCGAGGTCGGGAATGGGCAGGGAGTCTTCGGATTGACGGATGTACAATGCCAGATCGTTCAGTGTCGCGCCCGCGTCAACTTGTAGCGCCTGAAAATCGGCGATCGGCCCGTTGGCGCGGACATCGGCATCCAGTCGTCCGGTGAGGGCCAGAGTATCCGGCAGGCGAAAAGGCGGGCTGATGCTGTCCGGAGCCGGATGATGGGCCGCCGGCAGGTCGCCTTCGTGAAATTGTCTCAGAATCGTTTCGGCCTGTCCGTGATTGAACAGGTCCATCGGCAGTCGCTGCAGTGCGAGGCTGGCATCGATGTTGCCTTGTGCCAGCTCTGCATTCAGGCACAGGCTGGCGTCCTCCTGTGACCAGCATGTGGATGCCAGTCGGACATCCGCGCCGACGGCCAGATCAGCCGGCCGCTGTTGCTGCCACTCGCCCAGGTCCGAAGCAATCAAGCTGTCTTCCAGTACGCCCTGCCAGCCTTCGTCCGTGATGCCTCCGGTGGCGACCAGTTGCAGGCTGCCCGGCGTACCGTGCGCTTCCATGTTGGCGTTGTGCTCCTGCATTGTGCCATCGAGGCTGGCCGACAGGCGCTGCAGGATCTGGCCGCCTGTCTCCAGATCGGTGCCTGCAAGGCGGATGTCCAGCCGCTCGCCTTCCATCGTGCCATCCAGTTGCAGTGATCGCAGTCCGACACCGTCCGTGGTGAAATCGTCGATGCTGGCCCGGGCCTGCGCGGACGGCAGCTCCAGACTTCCGGTCAGTGCCAGACGCGCGGACGCTGTACCCTGTGCAGCAGGGTAGAGCGCGCTTATGGATGGGATATCCAGTTCGAGCAGTGCATCCAGTGTATCGCCGAGCTGTCCGTTGGCTGTCAGCCTGTTGTCTCCTGAACGGATCCGTAGCTCATCCAGGCTCAGTACGCCATTCTGCAATGCCAGTCCGCCAGCGCCGGTCAATGGCTGTCCGTTGAGGCGAGCCTCGAGTGCTTGCAGCCGTACCTCGGTTGATAGCCCGCCATCCGGCAGTGATAGCGCTACTGAGGCCCGGGTTCTCACGTCGTTTAACTCGAGGCCTTCGGGAAGGGGGTAGATCGAATCCGGCGCGGGTGCATCGAGGTCGACTTCCGCTGTCATGGACAGGACATCACTCCAGTCGATCTGGCCATTCAACTGGATACTGTTGTCCGAGGCGTCGACCTGCATCCGGTCAAGCAACCAGGTGCTGCCCTGGATTTCGCTGTTCCACTGTGCGCTGACGGGCACAGCGGTGCGATTGCCGCTCTCTCCGGGCCGCATCGCTTCCATCCGCAGGTCGCCATTGATGACGAGGTTGTCCGGTGAGCCACGGGTCTGAAGCGCCAGACTGTCGATTCGCCAGCCCTCCAGGGCGGATATGGCAAAGCCGGTATCATCCAGTGCAAGATTTTCCAGCGTATGGTGCAGCTCCAGGTCAATCACCGGCATGTCATTGCCGCCGTGCAGCAGATCAGCCAGCCCCAGTGTAACCGGACCGCTACTGATCAGTGCAGCCGGTTCGCGTAACTCATGGTGCACCCGGACCGTATCCAGGTTCCCTTCGAGCGCCAGCTGACCGTTCAGTGGAGGCAGCGCGTCATCGTCTGGCTGATAGGACCAGGTCAGGGAAGACTGCAGAGCAAAACGGTCCTGCAGTGTGATCGCGAGCCCGCCCGATACGCCGATCGGTGCTGCATCCAGTATCAATCCGGAAATCGAGAACCGGTGCGCACGCAGCGCGAGACCAGTTTCCAGTGACTGCAGAGGCAGCGGATTGCCGTCGATGCTGATGTCGATGGCATCGGCGCCGAAGTGATCGATCCGCAAATTGACAGGCAATGGCAGCACGCTGTCCAGTAGCGCACCGACAGGCGTGGCGGGAGCGGCGTCCGGCTCCGGCTCCGGAGAGTGCCAGTCTACTCTCGGCGTATTGACGTGAATACGGTCGAATACCAGCGTGCCGCCGAGGATGGACCAGGGCTGCCAGACCAGTTCGAGGCGCCGTGCCGAGATCCTGCTCTGATCCATGCGGATGTCGGGGCCATGCAATACCAGGCCGCCCAGCAGACTGCCGTCCAGGCCGTCATGATCTATCCGCAGGCGCTCTGAACTGACCAGCGGCAGCGCCCTGTCCAGTACCCAGCGGGAACCGCTCTGTGTGGACAGCAGTGTGATCGTCAGCACCGCGGCCAGCGCCCCTGCCAGAACCAGTGCCAAGGGGATCGCTGTCGCCGCCAGCAACAGCCGGCGTGGCCAGCGTTTTCCCGACTTTCGGGGCCCGTCATGTCGGTGCCGTTCACTCACAGATCGGGCCCCATGGTCAGGTGAAACCGGAAGCTGCCGTCGTCCATGGAATGGGCGATGTCGCCGCGGATGGCGCCGATGGGCGACATCCAGCGGATGCCCACGCCGACGGAGTCGCGCAGGGTCATACTGCCGAAATCGTCGAAGGAATTGCCGACATCATAGAACATGGCTGCGTGCCAGTTATTGTAAACTGGTACATCGAACTCAATGCTGCCCACCACCAGATTCTTGCCGCCCACCACGTCGCCGGCATCATTGCGGGCGCCCAGGCTGTTCCACTCGAACCCGCGCACGCTCTGATCCCCGCCCGCGAAGAAGCGTTCCGACACCGGCAGTTCCTGTGCTTCATCCACCAGGGTGGAGGCCAGGTCTCCCCGCAGGTGGATGCGGCCGGCGCCGAGTGGCTGGATGAGTTTGGCGCTGCCATGGAACTGCAGAAACGAGATGTCCGACAGCAGGGTCTCGTGCGCGCCGCTGACCTGGCCGAAAAGACGCCATCCGCGGCGCGGGTAGATCGGGTCATCGGAACGTGTCCGACTCCAGTTGATGCCGGAAACGGTGGTATTGGTCTGCTCTTCGCCAGCGGGGAACACCGCCCGCTCATGCTGGAAGTTGGTGAAGGCGGTCTGCACCCAGTTGTAACCTACATTGCGTCGGTAGCTGACGCCCACCCGGTAGGCATTGGCTGCATAGCTGTCGGTTTCCTCGCGCTGGAAGCCGCCGGACAGGCGCAGGCTCTCGGACGCCGGGTTACGCAGCGGGATGACGTAGCCGACGCTGGGCTCCTGACGCTGGGGCGATACGGTCAGGTCGGCATTGAGTCGATGGCCGTTGCGGTTGATGTAGCGGTCTTCATAGGCCAGACGCAGGCGCGGTCCGTCATCTGTGCTGATGCCCGCGCCAGCCGTATAGGAGCGTCGTGCGCGCGGCGTCAGGGCAACCTGCACCGGTACATTATGGTCGGTGGAGGCTGTCACGCGGGGCGTTACCGTGACCTGCTGAAAGTACTGGCTACTGTTCAGGTTTTCCCGGAACGTTCGCAGTTGCTCCGATGAGTAGGGTGCATCCGATTCGAACGGGATAAAGCGGCGTATGAACTCCGGTGACAGCGTCTCCAGTTCCCCGATCTGGACGGTACCGAACCGATAGCGCTGCCCGGGGGCAAAGTCCAGGGAGATCTCGGCGGTATTGGCGGCGATGTCGACATTCAGGCGTGACCGGTCAAAGCGGGCGTCGAAATAACCGTTTTCGATGGCCACGGTCATCAGATTGGTCTTCAGGCTCTCATAGTCTCCGTGATTCAACACGTCGCCCGGCTGCAGGGGCGCTTCGGCGATCGTTTCGCGGAACAGGGGGCGCATGGATTCCGGCAGATCGATGTCGACCGTCGCCACGGTCACCGGTTCTCCAGGAGTCACCTGGATGAGAAGCTCCCAGCATGCTTCATCCCTGGTGAACTCCAGCGTATGTTGCATCCGGTAGAAGCCGATGGCCTGTCCAGCCCGTTCCACATTACGACGTATCCGCGGGCGCAGCCGTTCCAGCCGGCGCTGCGGCGCTTCACAGCCTTCCTCCGCCACCTGGAGGTGAGCCCGGATATTATCCGTCAACGCGGCGTGGCTGCCTTCGATGCGTATGGCCGGCTGCTGTCCGTGTGCGGACAGCGACAGGCTCCACAACGCCACGATGAGAGACAGGCTCCGGAATCCGGTCCCGCCGATGGCGGAGCAGGCCGGTGTCGATACGGATGCAACTGCGGTCATGATGATAACGGATAACTTCAGAATGGAGGTGGAGGCCGCTTGCGACCTTCTGACTGGCGATTCTGTCATGCTTTGGCGTCCTCAACAAGCCGGAGCCGTGGCGCTTACGTTGCTGCAATCCCTGCGTTATACTCGATCCGTCAATCCGGTTTATGGAGTGGTGCAGATGACAGCAGATACATTCAATGAGGAAACTCTGGCAACGTTGACCGCCGGAGGTGAAACCTACCACTATTTCAGTCTTCAGAAGTTGGCTGACAATGGTCACGAGCAGGTAAGCCGCCTGCCGGTGACGCTGAAAATTCTCCTGGAGAATGTGCTTCGACACATGGACGCGGGCTTCTCCACGCCGGATGACGTCCAGCAACTGCTGGACTGGGTCGATGAGCAACGGTCGGATCACGAAGTGGCATTCCTGCCGGCTCGCGTGTTGATGCAGGATTTCACCGGCGTGCCCGCCGTGGTCGATCTGGCCGCGATGCGCGATGCGGTGGCGCAACGCAAAAAGAACCCGGCGCTGATCAACCCGGTCAACCCTGTCGATCTGGTCATTGACCA
>JAWLFN010000101.1:0-9280 GCA_041685555.1 Gammaproteobacteria bacterium
GTAAGGCTTGAGGTCATTATGAACGTGAAAAAGCAGGCTCGACTCCGTCGTGCGCGAAAGTCTCGGGCCAGAATCAGTGGATTGGGTGTCAACCGGCTGAATGTGTACCGGACTCCTCGACATATGTATGCGCAGATCACCAGCCCTGACGGCAGTCGGGTTCTGGCGGCCGCCTCCACGGTCGAGAAGGATCAGCGTTCGTCGGCGACAGGAAACGTGGACGCAGCGGGCCGGATCGGCATGCTGATCGCCGAGCGCGCCAAGGCCGCCGGTGTCAGCAAGGTGGCTTTCGATCGCTCCGGCTATAACTACCATGGCCGGGTGAAGGCACTGGCTGACGCAGCCCGCGAGGGCGGTCTCGAATTCTAAAGGTTTGAAACGTTATGGCATTGAAAGACGACGCTAAAAAGAACGAGGAAGGCTTGCAGGAAAAGCTGATCCAGGTGAACCGTGTTGCCAAGGTGGTCAAAGGTGGCCGCGTGTTTGGTTTTACGGCGCTGTGTGCCGTGGGTGATGGTAACGGTCGTGTCGGATTCGGCCGCGGCAAGGCACGCGAAGTGCCCCTGGCCATCCAGAAAGCCATGGAGACGGCCCGACGCAACATGATCGATGTGTCACTGGACGGGCATACTCTGGAGTATCCGGTGAAGGCGCGGCATGGCGCCTCCAAAGTGTACATGCAGCCTGCGTCGGAAGGTACCGGCGTGATCGCCGGTGGTGCCATGCGTGCCATTCTGGAACTTGCCGGAGTTCAGAACGTATTGGCGAAGTGTTACGGCTCCACCAATCCGGTCAACGTGGTCTATGCCACGTACAAGGGGCTGCGCGACATGCGTTCTGCTGACAGTGTCGCAGCCAAGCGCGGCAAGACAGTTGAAGAGATACTGGACTGAAGTTATGGCCAAGAAGACGGTAAAAATCAGATTGATCCGCAGCCCCATCGGGACCATGCAGCGTCACAGGCAGTGTCTGACGGGGCTGGGGCTGCGACGTATGCACCAGAGCGTTGAAGTGGAAGATACTCCCGCGGTTCGCGGCATGATCAACCGGGTGCGCTACATGTTGTCCGTGGAAGGCGAGGAATAAGAGATGCGACTGAACACATTGAGCCCTGCAGAAGGCAGCACCAAAGCCCGCAAGCGCGTCGGTCGCGGCATCGGTAGCGGCCTGGGCAAGACGGCGGGCAGCGGTCACAAGGGGCAGAAGTCACGTAGTGGCGGTACTGTGCGTCCCGGTTTCGAGGGTGGCCAGCTGCCATTGCAGCGCCGTCTGCCGAAATTCGGTTTCAGTTCCCGGGTCGGTCGCCTTACTGCCGAGGTCCGCACTTCCGAACTGAACGGCGTGGAAGGTGACGTGGTCAACCTGGCCAGCCTCAAGAAGGCCAACCTGGTAGCACGGAATATCAAGCGGGCCAAGATCATGTTGTCCGGGGACGTTAGCCGCGGACTGACCATCGAAGGCTTGCGTGTAAGCAAGGGAGCCCGTCAGGCCATCGAAGCGGCCGGCGGAAAAATCGTTGAAGAGCAGGCTGCCACTGGCGCAGAGGGCTGAGCGTAGATCATGGCGAAGATACCCAACAGACCTGGTGAAGGCACGATGGGCGGCGCGGGGCTGGGCGAGCTGAAGGCTCGCCTGTTGTTCCTGCTGTTCGCGATATTCGTCTATCGGGTGGGCACGCATATTCCGGTTCCGGGCATCGATCCCAATCAACTGGCCAACATGTTCCAACAGAACGAGGGCACCTTCCTCGGCATGTTCAACATGTTTTCCGGGGGCGCACTGGAGCGGATGAGTATCGTTGCCCTGGGTATCATGCCGTACATTTCGTCCTCCATCATCATGCAGCTGCTGACGGCGGTCAATCCGCACCTTTCGCAGTTGAAGAAGGAAGGCGAATCGGGGCGTCGAAAGATCACCCAATATACCCGGTATGGCGCGTTGGCGCTGGCTACAGTCCAGGGCACCGGAATGGCGGTCGGCCTGTTGTCGCCTATGGCATATAACCCGGGTCCGACTTTCATCATCACCGCCATCATTTCTCTGGTTACCGGCGCGATTTTCCTGATGTGGCTGGGCGAGCAGATTACCGAAAGAGGCGTGGGCAATGGTATATCCATGCTGATCTTCGCGGGTATCGTGGCCGGCCTGCCCGCGGCCGTGGGCAGCTCGCTGGGCCAGGCCTACGAAGGGCAGATCAGTGGATTGTTGCTGATGATCGTTGGCGTCATTGCTGTCATCGTCATTGCCGGCATCGTGTTCATTGAACGGGGACAGCGCCGCATCACGGTGAACTACGCCAAGCGACAGCAGGGCAACAAGATGTATCAGGCCCAGTCCAGCCACCTGCCGCTGAAGGTCAACATGGCAGGCGTGATCCCCGCGATTTTCGCGAGCAGCATCCTGCTGTTCCCGGCCTCGATCGGGCAATGGTTTGGTCAGTCCGAAGGAGCGGAGTGGTTGCAGGACCTGGCGTTGTTGATTGGTCCCGGGCAGCCGCTGTACATCATCATCTTCAGTGCGATGATCATCTTTTTCTGTTTCTTCTATACAGCCTTGGTATTCAATCCACGCGACGTGGCGGATAATCTGAAGCGTTCCGGCGCCTTCATTCCGGGCATCCGCCCGGGGGAGCAGACGGCGAAATATATCGATTCGGTACTGACGCGACTGACCATGTTTGGTGCGATCTATATCACCATCGTGTGTCTGTTGCCGAACTTCTTCCAGATGATGGCGAACGTTCCATTCAATCTGGGCGGTACCGCGTTACTGATTGTTGTGGTGGTGTCCATGGATTTCATGTCGCAGGTACAGTCGCACCTGATGTCCCACCAGTATGACTCGTTGATGAAGAAATCGAACCTCGGCAGTTTCAGCCGGTAATGACCAGTAATTGACGGCCCGGCGCGGCCGGGTACGGATATACGGAGAGCAGAACAGTGAAAGTACGAACATCAGTCAAAAAAATCTGCCGCAAGTGCAAGGTCATCAAACGTGGCGGCATCGTGCGGGTGATCTGTGAGGCCGAGCCTCGCCACAAGCAGCGTCAGGGTTGAGTCGCGGTTGATTTTTATAGCATCAGGGTATATAGTGTGCGGCCTTCAAAATGACTGCCCGCGCCCTGATACGTTAACAGAATATCTAGAACTGGAGTGAAGCTATGGCACGTATTGCCGGTGTCAATATTCCCGACAACAAGCACCTTGTGATATCCCTGAGCTATATCTACGGGATCGGAGGCACGCGGGCCAGATCGATCTGTGCAAGCAGCGGCATAGCGCCGACCACCAAGACTGGTGAGTTGTCGCCGGAGCAGCTGGACACGATCCGGGGAGAAGTGGGCAAGTTTGCTGTCGAAGGGGATCTGCGGCGCGAAGTGTCCATGAACATCAAGCGATTGATGGACCTGGGCTGCTATCGCGGTATCCGGCACCGTCGTTCGTTGCCATTGCGAGGTCAGCGGACCAAGACCAATGCGAGAACACGCAAAGGTCCGCGTAAACCGATCCGCAAGTAATGTCAGAGTCAGTTATCAGAATTATTCGGGAAATGGACACTTATGGCCAAGCCAGCAGCTAAAGCAGCAACGAAGAAACGGGCACGCAAGGCCGTTGCCGATGGCATCGCCTTCATTCATGCCTCATTCAACAACACGATCATCACGATTACAGATCGGGCCGGCAATGCGCTGAGCTGGGCGACGTCGGGTGGGTCAGGGTTCCGAGGTTCTCGCAAGAGTACGCCGTTTGCTGCCCAGGTCGCCGCCGAGAGGGCTGGCAAGAGTGCCATTGAGCTGTATGGACTGAAGAATCTGGATGTCCGGGTCAACGGGCCGGGACCGGGGCGCGAGTCAGCAGTCCGAGCACTGAATGGTTGCGGGCTGAAGATCGGCACCATCACCGATGTGACACCGATTCCACATAATGGTTGCCGTCCGCCCAAGAAGCGTCGCGTATAAACCGTATACCCAGTTGCTTATCTCCGTGATAAGAGTATAGGAGACAGAATATGGCCCGTTACATAGGCCCTACATGCAAACTTTCTCGCCGTGAGGGCACAGACCTGTTCCTCAAGAGTGGCGTACGTGCGCTGGAAAGCAAGTGCAAGGCCGATAACATTCCCGGCCAGCACGGTCAGCGTCGTTCACGTCTGTCGGATTACGGTGTCCAGCTGCGCGAGAAGCAGAAAGTACGCCGGATGTATGGTGTGCTGGAAAAGCAGTTCGCCAACTACTACAAGGCAGCGGCCCGCCAGAAGGGGGCCACGGGCGAGAACCTGCTGCAGTTGCTCGAATCACGTCTCGACAACGTAGTATACCGCATGGGTTTTGGCTCGACTCGTGCTGAAGCTCGTCAACTGGTTTCGCACAAGGCCATTCTCGTCAATGGTCAGGTTGTCAATATCCCTTCCTACCAGGTGGCTGAAGGCGACACGGTATCCGTTCGCGAAAAGTGCCGGAACCAGCTGCGTATCAAGGCAGCCATGGAGCTGGCCGCACAGCGGACACCGGTGGAATGGATTTCCGTCAGTTCAGACAAGCTGGAAGGGCAATTCGCGCGTAAGCCGGATCGCATCGACCTGTCACCTGACATCAATGAAAACCTGATCGTCGAGCTCTACTCCAAGTAGTAAATGCACCAGGCCAAGTGTGAAGGGTGAATTCATGCAGATTTCTCTATCGGAATTTTTAACGCCACAGCTGATCAAGGTGGAAGAGCTCGATCGCTTTCATGCCCGGGTCATACTGGAGCCCATGGAAAGGGGGTTCGGCCATACCCTGGGCAATGCGCTGCGGCGTATTCTGCTGTCCTCCATGCCGGGGTGTGCTGTCGAAGAAGTGGAAATCGACGGTGTCGTGCACGAATACAGCACGATTGAAGGCGTGCAGGAAGACGTGATGGAGATTCTTCTGAATCTCAAGGGCGTCGCGATCAGCATGAGCGGTCAGGATGAGGCAGAACTTACGCTGTCCAGCAAGGGTGCCGGCACACTCACTGCCGGCGACATCCAGACCGATCATTCGGTCGAGGTGGTCAACCCCGATCACGTCATTGCTCATCTGAACAGCAATGGCGAGCTGAATATGCGTCTGACCATCCGTCGCGGTCGTGGATATTCTCCGGCTGATACACGGATCACCAAGGATGACGAAAATCGGGCCGTCGGGCGTCTGTTTCTGGACGCGACCTATACACCCGTGCAGTCCGTGGCCTACAACGTCGAGAGTACCCGGGTCGAACAACGCACTGATCTGGACAAGTTGATTCTGGATCTGCGAACCAACGGGACCATCGATCCCGAGGAAGCGATACGTCGTGCGGCCACCATCCTGCAGCATCAACTGGGAGCGTTCGTTGACCTTCAGAGTCAGGAGGCGAGCGAGCCGGAAGAGCAGGAAGATGAGATTGATCCCATCCTGCTGCGCCCCGTTGATGACCTGGAACTGACCGTACGCTCTGCGAACTGTCTCAAGGCCGAGGATATCTACTACATCGGCGACCTCATCCAGCGCACAGAGGTGGAGCTGTTGAAGACACCGAACCTGGGCAAGAAGTCACTGACAGAGATCAAGGACGTCCTGGCTTCGCGCGGTCTGTCGCTGGGCCTGCGACTGGAGAACTGGCCTCCCGCCAGTCTGCGTAACGAGGAAAAAGCGGGTCATTGACCGGTGATCACAGCGCCGTAGTGATGACGGCGCGGAAACAGTATTTTTGAAGATTCGCTCCGTTGTCTGTCATGACGGGGCCCGGACAGGAAATTGAGTTATGCGTCATCGTCAAAGTGGGCGTCAACTGAACAGAAACAGTGCGCATCGTAAAGCCATGTTTCGTAACATGACCGCGTCTCTGGTTGAACATGAAGTGATCAAGACCACCCTGGCCAAGGCAAAGGAGCTGAGGACCGTGGCGGAACCGTTGATCACGCTGAGCAAGGAAGACAGCGTTGCCAACCGTCGACTGGCCTTTGACCGTCTGCGTGACAAGGCCGCTGTTGGAAAGCTGTTTTCGGACCTGGGGCCGCGATACAAAGACCGTCCCGGTGGCTATCTGCGCATTCTCAAGTGTGGTCTGCGCACGGGTGACAAGGCGCCAATGGCCTATGTCGAGCTGGTGGATCGGCCCGTGCAGGACATGATGGAGGATGAAGGGGCCGCCGAGGCACAGGCTGATTGATGGGCAGGCCACAGTAGGCGGCGGTTGTTGGATGGGCCGCGCCAACGAATATGGAAAAGTCGGGTGAGCCCCGGCTTTTTTGTGTGCGACTCGTGCGCCATGCCGATCATGCGGTAACGTTCAGCCGGTTGGCCCACTAGCTTTCGGCGTCGGGCGGGCTGCGCAGACTGAGGAATACCAATGGCCATAAACCGACATGAACCATTACGTCAGCCGTATTGAAGACATAATGCCAGTAGGGTATGTCCTGCAGGTTGATGAAATCCACCACGCTTCCATAGATCAGGCGGTCCAGTATATTGCTGCAGCCACCGCCGGCGATGAATCCGAAGCAGACAAATTCATAGGTCCGCACATCGCTGCTTCTCCATAGATAGACGATCAGGCCCGCGATAAGCAGAAGGCTGATGACCCCGAACAGCCACCCCTGACCCTGGAATATACCGAACACCCCGCCCAGATTGCGGATATGGGTGAGGTGCACCAGATCATTGATGACGACGGTATCCCCGATGGGGATCCGTCTTGTCACCAGGAAGCTGCTGAGCTGCGACACAGCCAGTATGGTCAGGCTGATGAGAGTAAACAGCAGTAAACCACGACGTTTCTCATTCGCCGGTAATACTCTGACGGTTGCCTCGCTCATTCATCTCAGCTCTGCAAACAGAGCCCGCAGCCGTTCCGCGTTCTTGCCGACATCGCTGACGCCGACTCGTGATGTGGACCGGGCATCAAGCCGGGTCTGGCCGTCTTCTTCGGTGATCTGGATGACAACATCATCTTTGAAACGGAACCAGAACGTGGTGTCGGTAGCCTCGATACGCCCTTCATCCGGGTTGGCCGATACCAGTTCCCATCCCAACCGATCGACCGCTTCCCGCGCCCGCTGGAAAACAGCCTCGGGGGCTGCATCGAAGTACTGGGGCTGGATATCTGGATAGGCTTCGGCCTGCATGCGGGCCTGTCGGTCCGGAGTCATATCGCCGAAAGTGCCGTATTCGACCGTATTTGAGTCACTGCCGCGGAGAGGCAGCACATCAACGAAAGCCGGCGGATCATCCGTGTCCGTGGTGATGTCGTGGATGGGTGGAGTGCCCTCTGGTGGGCTGTAGCTTTGCGGGATCATCCAGGCGATTCCGACCATCACAGCGGCAGCCAGTGTCCAGGCGCCGATGAATGAGGTTCGCTGCTGCCCGGGTGCGCGACCGGCCGCCAGTAACAGGAAGGCGGTGCCGAGACCGATCACCGCAGTCCAGGCAGCGGCCGTATTGGTGGAGCGCAGGATGTCGAAGCCGACCCTGAAGTCCCAGAGACCCAGCCAGACTCCCATCGGTGCCGACAGGCTGAGCACGGCAATGGCCACTGCCGCAAAGAGTACGACAAGTCCGAGTATATTCAGGATCTTGTGCAGCTTCGAGTCGGTTTGTGTCGGTCCAGTCATGGTGAGGGTCCCCTCGATTGGTTGGCGAAAGCCGGTATTGGAGCCGGCCCTGGTGGCATGGTCATTCATTCTACCCTTGGCACCGTCCGGCGGCTACTGGTTCAGGGGCGGCTTCTGCGCAGACTGAGTGATGCGCATGGCTGCACCCTGCACTTCTATGATGCTGTGGGCGCAGTTATGCATGATCGGCGGCTCCCATAGCCTGCCGAGGTCGCGCCCCTCGATGGCGCAGAGTACGGTTTTGATCCAGACGCCGTGACTTACCAGGGCCAGGTTCCGATGTGGTGACTGCAGCAATTCCCTGATACGTGCCAGCGCACGCTGCTGGACCTGTTCGAAGGTTTCGGCCTGCTCCAGGCAGAATCGGTCCGGACGGTTCCAGAAGTACTCGAACTGCTCCGGATGGCTGTCCCGCACTTCGTTCTGCAACCGGCCCTCCCATGGGCCGAGGTAAATTTCCTTCAAGTGGTCACAGGGTGAGAGTGACAGCCTCGTATCCTGGAACAGGATCTCGGCGGTCTGACGCGTTCTCACGCTGCTGCTGTGGTACACCGCGTCGACGCAGTGCCGGCGTAGCAGCGGAGCAAGACTGGCAGCCTGTTGTCGGCCCAGTTCAGTGAGTTCGGATTCGGCGTGTCCCTGAACCCGCTTGTCTCGATTCCAGTCGGTCTGCCCATGGCGGATCAGGTGGAGGGTGCGTATCGTCAAGTAATGGTCTCCTGTCAGGCTGGCCAAGAGTCGGATGAAAATGCTCTGCTGCGTGTTCGTGCCACGGCATCCAGCCAGCGTGCATACCGGGTATCGCGCCAGTGATCATTCCGCTGCGGAACAAACTGCTGGTCCAGTTGCCAGAACAAAGCAATGTCATCGAGCGAATCATACAATCCACATTGCAGGCCCGCCAGCCAGGCGGCGCCAAGTGCCGTGGTCTCGGTGATCCGCGGGCGGTCCACGCGGCAGTTGAGCAGGTCAGCCAGGTGTTGCATGGTGTAATCATTGCTGGCCATTCCACCGTCCACGCGTAATGTCATCGGCTTCCGACCATCGGCCGCCATGGCCTCCTGCAGATCGCGGGTCTGATAGCAGACGGAAAGCAGGGCGGCCGCCACAATGTCGGCGATTCCGGTATCACGGGTGAGTCCATAGATGGCTCCGCGTGCGTCCGCGTCCCACCAGGGGGCCCCAAGGCCGGTGAAAGCCGGGACCAGTATGACGGGGTTGTGATCGCTGGCGGCGCGGGCCAGGGACGAGGTATCCCGCACGTCCCCGAACATCCGCATCTGATCCCGCAACCACTGCATGGTGGCGCCCGCCATGAAAATACTGCCTTCCAGCGCGTAGTAGGTCCTGCCGTCCAGGCGACAGCCAATCGTGGTCAGCAGGCGATGCTGTGACTGTAATGCCTCTTCGCCCGTGTTCAGAAGCAGGAAGCAACCGGTGCCATAGGTGCTCTTCGCCATGCCTGAGGAGAAGCAACACTGACCGAATGCCGCTGCCTGTTGGTCGCCGGCCACTCCCTGTATCGGAATGGGAGTACCAAAGTGGTCGTCGTCACAGTGGCCGAAATTGGCTGCGCTATCCATCACTTCGGGCAGTATGGCGGCGGGGATATCGAACAGTTGCAACAGCTCTTCATCCCATCGCTGTGTATGGATGTTGAACAACA
>JAWLFN010000102.1:0-9275 GCA_041685555.1 Gammaproteobacteria bacterium
CGCTTCCGCGAGGCCGGCCTGTTGCTGTTCGGCAAGACCAATATCCCCGAGCTGTGCCTTACCATCACCACGGAAAGTGCATTGTACGGTCCCTGTCACAACCCGGAGGCACCTGGCCATTCACCGGGCGGCTCCAGCGGAGGCAGCGCCGCGGCGGTGGCGGCGGGCATCGTACCCGCCGCCCATGGCAGCGACGGCGGCGGCTCCATCCGTATCCCGGCTGCCTGCTGTGGCCTGGTGGGGCTCAAACCCAGCCGTGGGCTGACCGTGATGGAAAATGACCTGGGCAGCGCCTGGAGTGGCATGAGCGTCAACCATGTGCTGACCCGCAGCGTTCGCGACAGCGCCGCCTTTCTGGATGTACTGCGTCTGCAACAACCACAGTGGTTCGCTCTGCCCGCTTTCAACGAATCCTATTTCCAGAGCCACAATCGCCAGCCCGGCCGGCTGCGGCTCGCACTGCAGCGCCAGCATCCCGGCGGCGCCGTCGTGCACGACGACTGCCTGGCCGCGCTCGACCACACGGTGCAGCTGTGCGAGGACGCCGGAATGATTGTCGAAGAGCAGCGGCCGCCGGTCGACTATCAGGCCCTGGGGCAGGCCATGGGTACACTGATCAATGTCCACGTGGCACAGATCCTGAAACCGGCGCTGGGTGAAGACGGCGCCGCTGCCCTGGATCAGTCAGCGCTGGAAGAAGCGACCCGTCGCATGGCCGCCCGCGGCCTGGCCACCACCGCCACCGACTATCTCGAGGCGCTGGACACCCTGAAGCAGGCCGAGCGGCAGATGCAGGCGTTCCACCGCCATCACGACGTGGTACTGTCACCGGTACTGACCCAGCCGGCCGCCGAGCTGGGCTGGCTCGACATGAATGGCGACATCCGTGAGTATGCGCAGCGTTTCAATGCCTACAGCGGATTCACGGCCCTGTACAACGGCACCGGACAGCCCAGCCTGTCGATGCCGATGTACCGTAATCGGAGCGGGCATCCCGTGGGGGTGATGTTCAGTGCCGGCTGGGGGCAGGATCATCGCCTGCTGCAGCTTGCGACCCTGCTGGAAAGCGTGGATGACAGCGGTTTCGCGCGCCCGACCTGACCCTGCCATCCGCTGGCGACGGCTGCTATAATGCGCGCCGCTTTTCCACCCACTGTCTCACTATGATCACAAGGAATCCCCAAGCGATGAGCAACGAATCGTACAACCGTTCCCGCCCGCACCCCTGGCATGGACTGGCGGCGGGACCGGACCTGCCCCGTACCGTGCACGCCTTCATCGAGATCGCACCCTCGGACGAGATCAAGTACGAAGTCGACAAGGAGACCGGTTTCCTCTGCGTGGACCGGCCACAACGCACCTCCTCGCGTCACCCGACCCCCTACGGATTCATTCCGCGCACCTATTGTGGCGAGCGCGTTCGCGCCCTGATGCCCCAGGCCGACTGCGGTGACGGCGATCCGCTGGACATCTGCGTCATCAGTGACCTGCCCATTGAGCGCACCGATGTGCTGTTGAATGCGAAGGTGGTCGGCGGTCTGCCGATGCTGGACGGGGGCGAGGCCGATGACAAGATCATCGCCGTGCTGGAAAAAGACTGGGTCTACGGTGAGGTCAATGATGTCAGCGAGCTGCCGCCGATCCTCATTGAACGTCTGGCACATTACTTCCTGACCTACAAGCAGGTGCCGGGCAAGGACAACAAGGTCGAGATCGGCGAGGCCTACGGCTACGAGCATGCCCGCAAGGTGCTGGAAGCTTCCATGGCCGACTACGACGAAGCCTTCACCGGGCAGGAGTGAGACGCCCTGCCCCGGCGGCGGCTTTCAGTGCCGTCGGCCATGGCGCACCGCGGTGATCTCGGCCATGATCGCGATGGCGATCTCGGCCGGGGTCTTGCTGCCGATCGGATAGCCGATGGGAGCATGCAGCCGCGCTATCTCCTGCTCACTCAGACCCAGTTCCGGCAATCGTTCCCGCCGCGCCGCCGAGGTACGGTCCGATCCCATGGCACCGATGTAGAACGCCTCGGTTTTCAGCGCCTCCATCAGGGCCATGTCGTCCACCCTCGGATCATGGGCCAGCGCGACGATTCCGCTGTACGGGTTGGAGAAGCGTTCCCTGACGACGTCGTCGGGCATGTCGGAGACCGTTTCCACCTCGGGCAGGTGCCAGTTCTCCAGGTAGGCCGGCCGCGGATCACAGAGGGTGACATCGTAGTCCAGCGCCAGCGCCATCTGCGCCACGTAATGGGCCACATCGCCGGCGCCCAGCAACAGCAGACGATACTGGGGGCTGAGACCGTGGATAAGCTGCTGCTGATCCAGCTCGACCACCTCCCGATTCATCCCATCGCGATGACTGATACGGCCATCGGCCAGGTCCACCAGCCGGCTGATCTGTCGGTGTCCGGTCAGGGCCTGGTCCAGACTGGCAAACTCCTCGCGGTTGTGTGCATCCGGCGCAATCCATTCCAGCAGCACATGCAGCTGACCGCCACAGGGCAGGCGCAACCGTGCCGCCTCCTCGGCGGTGATGCCGTACTTGACCACGAACGGACGGCCTTCCTCGTCATGGCGGGCCTTGAGGCTGCCATCCTGCAACTGCTCCAGAAAATCCTCTTCTATGCAGCCGCCGGAGATGGAACCGACCAGCTCTCCATCCGGGGTGCACGCCATCATGGCGCCGATCGGGCGCGGGGATGACCCCCAGGTTCTGAGGATGGTACAAAGCCAGACTGGCGAGCCGGCATCCAGCCACCGGCGGGTCTGCGAGATCACATGTTGCTGACTGCTCTGCATGGAACGACTCTCTGTTTCGGTACAGGCCATTGCGGTTCATCGGAGGTGCTCATCATATAGCGCCTGCCAGATTTCGCAAGCCGCGTCCGTCAGCAAACCACAGATGACCGGACAGAAAACAGGGATCGCCGAAACGCTTCAAGGACTGCACTGTGCTACACTTTCCCCACCGCATCGGTGGTCGACGACCACGCCCGACAGGATCCAGGTAAATGATCTCGCCCGCCCCCGTCAACGTGCTGATCTGTGATGACTCACCGCTGGCCCGCAAGCAGATGGCCCGTGCGCTGCCCCCGGAGTGGCCGGTCGCGGTGCATTTCGCGGCGGACGGCGAGCAGGCACTGGACGTGATCCGCCGCCGCGGCGCCGATGTGCTGTTCCTGGATCTGAACATGCCGGTAAAGAACGGCTATGAAGTGCTGGAAACGATCCATCGCGAGGATCTGCACTGCATGGTGCTGGTGGTGTCGGGCGACGTGCAGAACCAGGCCCGACGCTGGGCGCTGGACAAGGGTGCCCTGGACTTCATCGGCAAACCGGTGCACCGCGAGCAGCTGCGCGTCATCCTTAAACAGTTCGGGCTGATGCGGTCGCACGAGGGTGACCGGACAGCCACTCAGACCCTGGACGACATGCCGGCACCAGAGTTTCTGGACGTCATACGTGAAGTGGTGAACGTGGCCATGGGACAGGCCGGCGGGCGTCTGGGCGAGCTGCTGGACAGCTTCATCACATTACCCATCCCCGAGCTGCATCAGACCATCTACGCGGACCTGTTGGGACTGCTGGCTTTCCAGGGAGAGACCAGCCTGCACGCGGTCTCGCAGGGTTTCTCGGCGCGAGGCATCAGCGGCGAGGCCATCCTGCTGATGAAGCGCGCAGACCTGGAGCAACTGCGGCTGCCCTGGTGCACCCCTGCCTCCGACCGGCCGACCGCCGATGATCAGCTGCCCGGCGCACTGATCGATGTCTGCGGCCTGCTGGCCGGCAGCTGTCTGCACGGCATCAGCGAACAGCTGGACCTGCATTTCGATCACAGCTATCCGGTGATCCTGGGGCAGGACGAGAGTCTCGACGCGCTGATCGGGGACGAGTCGGCCGGCCAGGAGGTGCTGGTCATCGAGATCTGCTACACCCTGGAGCCCGGTATCGCCTGTGATCTGTTGATCGCCTTCACCGAGGACTCCATTCCGGTACTGGAACAACGGGCCACCCTGTTGCGCCAGGACGAAGACAGCGAATACGGAGGATCGGCCGCATGAAGAGACCGGACCAGTCAGGGAACGACATGCATCTGGTGCTGCAGTTACTGCAGACCCTGGACATCGGCCTGGTCATGGTGGATCGGGACTACCGGATTCAACTATGGAACAGCTTTATGGAGAGTCACAGTGGCATCCACACCGGGGATGCCATCGGTAGTGACCTGTTCTCGCTGTTCCCGGAACTGCCCGAAACCCGGGTCAAGGCCAAGATCGATGCAGCTTTCTCCCTGCGGATCCGCGGCTACTCGGTCTGGCAGCTACAGAACCGGCTGTTCGATTTCAAGAGCTCGCGACCCCTGACAGGCAGTTCGCAGATGATGTACCAGAACGTCTCCATGATTCCGATCACGGACGTGGACCGGTCCGTCTCACGTGTCGCCCTGATCGTCTACGATGTCACGGAAACCGCCACCAGCAAGCTGGCCCTGAAAGACGTCAACACCTCCCTGCAACGCCTGAGCCGCACCGACCCGATGACCCGGTTGTTCAACCGCGGTTACTGGGAGGAATGCCTGGCCATGGAATTCCAGCGTTGCCGTCGAGGTGGTACGATTTCTTCACTGCTGCTGCTGGACATCGATCATTTCAAGCCGATCAATGACTCCCTTGGGCACCAGGCGGGCGATGACGTGATCCGGGCCGTCGCCAGGCTGCTGAAACAGGCCGGGCGCAACTCGGACATTGCCGGTCGCTATGGCGGAGAAGAATTTGCCTTGATCCTGTCGGACACCAATGGTCAGAATGCCTGGACCACCGCTGAACGCCTGCGGAATCTGATCGCCGCCGGCCCCATCCCCTGTGGCGATGAGACCGTGACCATTTCAGCCAGCCTCGGTGTCTGTGAGTTCCAGAGCCGTTTCACCGATTACCGGGAGTGGGTGGAATGTGCCGACCAGGCACTGTACTGCGCCAAGGAAGCCGGACGCAATCGCAGCTGCATCGCCCGCGAGGACGGCAGCCACGACTGCCTCATCGCCTGATCACTCACGGGGCAGGCGGAACACCAGCAGGGCATTGCCCGGCAGTTGACCGAAACCACCATAGCCGGCATTGACGATCAGATGATCACCGCTCAGCACCGGACCGGTGGAATCGAAGGCACCCCCCCGCGCCGAAACCTCATTGATGGTCTCGTACTCACGATTGCTGTCGTATTCCCAGATCACCTCTCCGCTGCGCTGATCGTGCGCGAACAGGTGACCGCTGAGCGAGCCACTGAGCACGAAATCCGGGCCACTGGTGGGCGGGGCGGAATACTGGTCGAAACAGCCCTGCTGCCCCGATTCGCAGCGTTGCGGCGCCGGTGTGTACCAGAGCGCCTCGCCGCTGTTCATGTCGATGGCATGCAGTCCCGGCTGACGCGGAAAGTCGCCCTCGGCGATGGCCCGGTCGGCCACCGGCACGAACAGAGTGTCACCGACATGGGACATGCCCCAGTGAATGCCACCCAGCGGGCTGCCACGGCCCACCCGGGTTTCCCATAACACGGCGCCATCGCGATCCGGGTCCAGTCCGAACACCACACCGCCCTTGGTACCGGCCACCACGATCTCGCGGCCGTCGGACAGCGTCACGGGCAGGATCGGCGCCCCGATGTCGACATCCGGGCCCGGATCAGGGCAGTTGGGATGGTCGTCACTCATCGCACAACCCATGTGGAAGGCATCGTCGGCCATGGTCTGGTGGACCCAGCGCATCTCGCCGCTTTCGATGTCGAAGGCGATCACTGCATCACTGGTATCGGTGGTGGGACGCGAGTAGTTCTGGCCGGTACCGGCGTAGACGACACCACGCGAGGCATCCACGCTGGGCGCCTGCCAGATCGGCGCGCCAGATGGCGCCAGCACCGGGTTGCCGAGGCTGTTCTCTCCCACCGGTTCGGCCTCTTCCATCACATAGGTATGCCACAGCTTCGTGCCGCTGTTCAGGTCATAGGCGGCCACGTTACCGCGGAAGGTACAACAGTGATGATCCGGCCGGGCCGCCGCGCTGACCTCGCCCGACGATACCGGCACGAAGATGCGATCGCCATGGACTACCGGAGAGCCGGTGCTGGTCGCATACCGGTTGTCATCCACGTCATCCCACCAGAGCCGCTCGCCACTGCGGGCATCGAGCACGTACAGGCGGTTGCTGCCATCGGCCACCACCGCCAGATGCCGGTTCAGCGCGTCGGAATGCACCACGGATACCGCGGCCCGTACCTGGCTGATGGCGGCGAATGTCCACCAGGCGCAGCCATTCTCCAGATCCATGGCGTAGACCGTGCCGCTGGGACTGCCCATGAATACAGTGCCACTGACCACGGTGGGGTTGGCTCGGGCGGAACTGGCGTCCTCGTAGCCGAAGACCCAGGCCAGCTCCAGTGCCTCCAGATTATCGGCGTTGATTCGGGTTCCGTCCGCCGACTGATGACGGCTGTTGCCGATATCATTGCCCCAGGCCGCCCAGTTGCCGGGCGCGGACAGATCCAGAGGCGGCATTGAGCCACTGCACATGGCCACATTCCGCATCGGGGAAGCATTGTATTCCCTCCCCGACAGATACTCGGACAGGGTGATGATCTGTTCCTCGCTCAGTGCCGCGGCCTGTGCCTGCATCACCCCATCGGTGAGCGCATGATGGATGCTGTTGGCATTGTAGGTGCCCAATGCGCGCCGGGTCGGCGTGCGTACGTCCTCCGGATCGGCATGACAGGTGGCACAGTACTGATCGTACAGTTCGGCCCCCGCACCGTCATCCTGCGCCGCGGCGACGTGAGACGCCAGAGCGGCGGGCAACACCAGGCCGGCACCGGCGATATAACGCTTCATGGACTGGAACACGAATTTTCTCCCCCTGATCCTGTTGACAGATTCAGTCGATGGTACCCAATGCGCCGACAAAGCTGAAGTGTTCTTCGCACGGCCTGGAACAAACTGCGGCACACGGAGAGGCTGGTGCGATGATCGACGGTCTGGTGTATAATTTGCTGCTGATTTCCTCAAGCACAGGCACACAGTCATGACGGACCATAGCAGTTCTTCCGACAACACCCGCAGATATTCCAGCCAGGTCGTGGAGGGCGTCGAGCACGCCGCCAGCCGCGCCATGCTGCACGCAGTGGGTTTCACGCGGGAAGACTTCGGCAAGCCCCAGGTGGGCATCGCCTCCACCTGGAGCATGGTCACGCCGTGCAACATGCACATCAACACCCTGGCCGACGCAGTCAATGGCAGCGTTGACGCCGCCGGTGGCAAGGGCGTGATCTACAATGCCATCACCATTTCCGATGGCATTTCCATGGGCACCGAGGGCATGAAATACTCGCTGGTCTCGCGAGAGGTCATTGCCGACTCCATCGAGACGGTCTCCGGCTGCATGGGCCATGACGGCATTATCGCCATTGGCGGCTGTGACAAAAACATGCCGGGCTGCATCATGGGCCTGGCACGGCTGAACCGCCCGTCCATCTTCATCTACGGCGGCACCATCCGTCCGGGCAAAAACCACACCGACATCGTCTCGGTGTTCGAGGCCGTGGGTGGCCACGCCAACGGCACGGTCTCCGACATTGAGCTGAAACAGATCGAGGAAACCGCCATCCCGGGCCCCGGCTCGTGTGGCGGCATGTATACGGCCAACACCATGGCGTCGGCCATCGAGGCCATGGGCATGAGCCTGCCTGGCAGCTCGGCGCAGGACGCCATCTCCGAGGACAAGATCCGCGACTGCCAGCGGGCCGGGGAAGCGATCCTGGAACTGCTGCGCAAGGACATCAAACCGTCCGACATCATGACCCGCGAAGCCTTCGAGAACGCCATCACCGTGGTCATCGCACTGGGTGGTTCCACCAACGCCGTGCTGCACCTGATCGGCATGGCGCACACCATTGGCGTGGAAATCACCCTGGATGACTTCACCCGGATCGGCGAGAACGTGCCGGTCCTGGCCGACCTGCGACCCAGCGGGCAGTACCTGATGTCCGAGCTGATCCAGATTGGCGGTATCCAGCCGCTGATGAAGAGGCTGCTGGATCGCGGTCTGCTGCATGGCGACTGCCTGACGGTGACCGGCCGCACGATGGCCGAGAACCTGGCGGACGTGGAGCCCTACCCGGAAGGCCAGGACATCATCCACGCCTTCGACAACCCGATCAAACGCAACAGCCACCTGGTGATCCTGAAAGGCAACCTGGCACCGGGCGGCGCCGTGGCCAAGATCACCGGCAAGGAAGGTCTGCGCTTTACCGGCAAGGCGCGGGTGTTCCACTCCGAGGAAGAGGCGATGAGCGCCATCCTGGAAGGCACCGTCGTTTCCGGCGACGTCATCGTGATCCGTTACGAGGGCCCGAAGGGCGGCCCCGGCATGCGCGAGATGCTCAGCCCCACCTCCGCCATCATGGGCCGCGGCCTGGGTGAGGACGTGGCACTGATCACCGACGGGCGCTTCTCCGGTGGCAGTCATGGCTTTGTGGTGGGACACGTGACACCGGAAGCACAGGAAGGCGGTCCGCTCGCCATCGTGGAAAACGGCGATGAAATCACCATCGATGCCGAGAAACACGAGATCATTCTGGAACTGCCGGATGACGAGATCCGCGAGCGTCTGTCCCGGTGGCAGCAACCTGCACCCCGCTATACCCGGGGTGTGCTGGCCAAGTACGCCAAAACCGTTGCATCCGCCTCCGAGGGAGCGGTCACTGACAAGAACCTGTAATGCGCTTACAATGGCAATGAGTGCTTATTGGATCTGTCGCGGGAGACCGGAAGATGTCGAAAGTCATCGTCACCTGCACCACCATGATCGTCGCCGCCCTGATCGGCGCGCCTGTGATTGCCGACACCGATCCCGATTACCTCGCGTTTCAGCAAGCCCGAGGCAATGAGCCGGCCATCAATGCCAGTGCCGACCATGCGCTGGCGCACGGCCGTTTCCGCCCGATACCGACGCAGCTGGAAGCAGACATTGACGACAGACGCATGCGGCTGGGGTTCGACCTGTTCCATGAACGCAGTCTGTCCCGGGATGGCACCATCGCCTGTAACAGCTGCCACTTCGGGATGCACGGCGGCAGCAACGGCCTGCCTGTTGCCGAGGGGATTGACGGCGCGTCGGGTGAGCTGAATGTACCCAGCACTTTCAATGCGGTATTCAACTTCCGTCAGTTCCGTGACGGGCGTGCCCTGGATCTCCCCGAGCAGGCACTCGGTCCGATCGAGAATCCCGT
>JAWLFN010000103.1:0-9246 GCA_041685555.1 Gammaproteobacteria bacterium
ATAGTAGTAGGCCTCCAGGCCGATGCGCAGGTCCCCTTCGGTCTCATAGACCAGCACGGTATTGATCCGGTTGGGCACCAGCGGGTAGTCGCTGTTACCGCTGTCGTTGTGTTCCTGCACATCGGTATGGGTGTAACCCAGGAAGAACTTGAAATCCTGCCAGCGCCACACGGCGTTGACCTCGGCGCCGCGGGTGTCGATGTAGTCCACCGGCTGGGCAAAGCGGAACAGCTCGTCTTCCTGCCGCTGCAGGCGCAGAGGGTCGTCGACCCGGGTATAGAACAACAGGACGTTCAGGTCCAGGGAGAGGTCGCGCTCGAACGCGATGCTGTGGTTCACGTCGAAATTGAAGCCGGCTGACTCTTCCGCCTGCAGCTGTCCAGGCTGCAGTGGCAGGATGTTGCGGAACTGCACTCTCTCAGCATCCTCGGTGAAAAGGTCGGGCAGTTTGTAGCCCAGGCCGCCACCGATGCGGATATTGGTGTCCTCCGTGGGCGAGAACAGCAGGGACAGGCGAGGCAACAGGAAGCTGCCGTAATCGGACGTGTCGTCAAGTCGCAGGCCGCCTTCCAGGGTCCAGCGCTCGGCTACCGGCCGCGTAGCCTGCACGAAGGCGCCTGCGGTATGGCTGTCGAAATCCTGGTTGAAGCCCGGCTGCGCGTTGGCCTGCTCAAAGTCCTCGGTCCAGAGGTTCAGGCCCATGACCCAGTCCGTATTCGTGCTCGTCCCCAGCAGGTGCGCTTCGCTGAAGGTCGACAGCTGCGTGCCGGTGAACCGGAAATCGGGCACGGTCAGGTCGCGGTCGAAATGATTGCTGCTGTTGCGCAGGACCAACTCATTGCCTGATGGGAACCGGTAGCGGTATTCGAGCTGGCTCGTGACCCGCTCGGTGTCGCTGGCCTCGAAGTAGGCTGGTGCGTTGGCGTGGCCTTCGATATAGCGCATGTCACCGCCAAGGCGGTCCTCCACCGCGACATTGATGCCCCCGTTGAACTCATAACGCTCGCCGCTGAGGAACAGGCGCGGGTTGATCGTCCAGCGCTCGACCTCGGGGATGGCGCTGAGCCCGTTGTCCGCCGGATCGTAAGCGTCGCTGCGGTTGTAGGAGGTGAACAGCGTGCCGCCCACATCGCCGCGCTGGCCGGAAAAAAAGCCGCTGACGTCCTGCCCGCCGGCCGAAGTGGCATTGAGCAGCAGGGAGGCTTCCGGCTCGTCGCCAGGCGTCCGGGTGATGAGGTTGACCAGGCCGGCGATCGCGCCGCCGCCGTACAGCGTCGAGCTGGCGCCCTTGATCACTTCGACGCGCTGCAGGTCCAGTGGCGCGATCTGCAGCAGGCTCAACCCGCCGGAGAAGCCGCCGTACAGGGGCATGCTGTCCCGGAGCAGTTGCGTGTAGCGGCCATCCAGGCCCTGGATGCGAATGCTGGAATTGAAACTCGTGGCGGAGGTCTGCTGCACCTGGATGCCGGTGCTCTCATTGAGCAGCATGCGGATATCGCCCGGCTTCATGCTGGCCTTTTCGTTGAGCTCTTCGCGGCCCAGTACCTCCACCCGGGTCGGCTGTTCGGCGAAGCTGCGCTGGCTGCGCGTCGAGGTCACGACGATCTGTTCAATCTCTTCTGTCTCTTGCGATTCATTATGCGCAGGCTCCTGGGCGTGGCCTGGTTGCAGCAGGAGCCTGCCAGTCAGTGCAATGACAACAATCAGGAGGCGTAGAAACAGTCGCATCGGGGAATCTCTCCTTTACCGCTCACTGGCGTTATTGTGACGAAAAAGAGGATCGCGGCCAATGGAGCGAAGCCGGACGAATGTTATAGCTTTCTCTGTGGTGGCGCCCCACGGGGCAGGGGCCCGGTTTTACCCGGGCCCCTAAAGGTCAGAACGAATAGTTCACGCCAGCGAACACGGAACGCTTCATTCCCGGTACACCGATACCGAATGGAATGCCATTCATGGACATCGTCGTGCCCTGCCCCAGGTAGGTGCCTCCCGCGGGCTGGAAGTAGAACTCGTCAAGCAGGTTTTCCACGCCCAGATCCAGCCGCACGGCTTCCCAGCTGTGGCTCAGCCTCAGGTTGAGGATGGAATAGCTGTCTGTTGCCAGTTCGTTGCGGATCAGGGACAGGTCATCCTTTTTGCCCGTGTATACCCACTCCAGGCTGTTATCCCAGCCCGCCAGGGTCTGCGACAGTGTCAGTCGACCCTGCAGCGGTATGGTATTGTACAGCCCTGCGCCGGTGTCGGTGTTCTCCGCATCGATGTAGCTCAGGTTGCCGTCCAGTGCCCACTGCCCGCTGGCATTTTCAGCCAGAGCGGAGGAGAAGGTCAGGTCCACGCCTTTCAGTTCGGCCTGCTGGTTCTGGTACTGCAGAACATTATATTGTCCCGCCTGCCAGCCCATGCCGGCGGCCACGGCGTCGATATAATCATCCACCCGGGTGAAGTAGGAGTTGATGCTGACCTGCTGGTTACCATTTACGCTGCGCCAGCTCAGGTTTCCTGACAGGGTGCGGGCCTGTTCCGGATCAAGAGCCAGGTTACCCACATAGCCGTTGCCATCGCCCACCAGGTTGTTCATCGAGGCCGCCATCATCCAGGACGACCAGGGATAGGCTTCGTACAGGTTGGCGGAACGGACTTTCTGCGCCAGTCCCAGCTCCAGATCGACCTGGCTGCTGAGCTGATAACGGGTCAGCAGGGTCAGGTCGACGTTGGTGTCGGTATGCTTGCGATCGGCCTGATTGAAGGCATTGGCCTGCATCGCCTGCATGCCCGGTGCGTTCATGGCGGTGGAGTAGCCGTGCACTTCGTCCGCGTTGCGCGTGACCCGCTCCACCCTGGCGCCGTACATCACCAGCCAGTCATCGGTCAGGTCCAGTTCGTGTTCGGCAAAGAGGGCGCTTCGGTCGCGTTCGCCATTGTTGATGTTCTGGAAAGTGCCCGGGCCCATGCCGCCACCCGACGCGGTCCAGTAGTCATCCAGACGGAACTGCTGCAGATCCGCGCCAACGCGGACCATGCCTCTGGCGGGCAGGTCGATTTCCGCGGAAACGCTCAGACCCGTATTGCCGGACTCGGAATACATCGGCATGCCCGACGCACAGGTGCCTTTCGGGTCGCCGACGAAACGGATGGTATCGCAGGGCATGCCGCCCATGGCATTGGAACCGTACCAGAACTGTCGGTCCGGACCGAAGTCCATGCCGTGATCGACCTGCTCGTGATAGATGCGGCTCTGCACCCTACCCCAGTCGGTTGCGTGCTGCCAGCTCATGTTCAGTCGTGCCTGCTTATTGTCCAGCAGGTCCATGCGCTGATTGGGGTACAGCTGACTGGGCATGTTCTGGTAGCCGACCTGTACGTCAAACACATCATCTTCAGTTCTGTACGCAATCCGGAGATTGTGGTTCTGCGTTTCATAGGCCGTGGAGCCGACTTCATCCAGCGGCAGGGTATGACCGGGACGACCGGTCTCCTCAACCGTCTTGAAATCTTCCGCCGCGGTATAGTTGTCGCCTTTGCTGTAATTGCCTGTGTAACTGGCAGACAGGTTCTCACTGGTCCGGCTGATCCGTATGTTGGTACCCATGGCATTGTTGTTGCTACGGCTGAAACCACCAACATCACCTTCCAGGCTGGGCGTGTCGGAGAATTCCGGTGCCCGGGTCTCACTGATGATCGTGCCACCGATGCTGTCTCCGCCAACGCTCACCGGGGTGATGCCCGCGAAGACGGTCATCTGCCCCACATCGCTGGGCGCCATGTAGGACAACGGCGGATTCATGTGGTTCGGGCAGGCGGCGATCATGTCCATGCCATCCACCTTGACGCGCAACCGATCATCGGTCAGGCCGCGGATGGTGGGCAGGCCGGAAACCGCGCCGGCCTGATTGACACTGACGCCAGCCAGCTGAGACAGCAGGCTGGCCGTGTCGCTGGTGGAGGACGATAACTTCCTGATGTCCTCTTCACTCATGCTCTGCAGGTAGCTGCTGCGATGCCGCTGGCCTTCAATGAGGATCTCTTCGAGCTCGGCCGGCGGCTCGGCCGCGGCGACGGAGCCGGCTGACAGGGACAGGGTGACGGCCAGCGTCACTCTGGAAAGGCGAAAATCATCAGTCATCAACTTTACACGCATAAGTGCTCCGGTCTTCACGAATATGGCGCCATACAGGGCGAGTACAACTTTCACGGAAGTATGGTGCGGGAAGACAGGGGAAAAACGAATGTGGCATATCGCCGCATTGCCGATCCGCCGGATGGTATACTGCGAACACTTTACCAGTCACTGTTTCACTATCAGGAGTCTACATGATGGTCATCCGCAACTTTCCCGCCCCCGTTCGATATCTGTCCGCATTGCTTGCGCTGACGGTACTGTCCGCGTGCAGTAGCAGCGGCGGGGGAAGCAGCTTTCCCGGTGTCGCCAATCCACCGGACTTCGATTATGCCGACGGCGCGGAGCTGCGGTCGCAGATGCACCAGCTCGCGTTCGAGCTGCAGCAGCTCGACCTGGCGCTGGTCGGGGAGACCTCGGACAGCGTGACTGATCGCAGTACACGGGATGCCATTGTCAATCACCTGAACGACATCGAGCGCATCGGCAACGATCTGCGCGAAGGTGATCTGAGTACCAGTCACACCTTCCTGCGTAACGACATGGACAGCTTTCTGAGCACCGTCAGTCGTGCACGCAGGGCAGCAGAGGACAATCCGCCAACCTATTACATGGCAGGTCGGGTATCGGGTGCCTGCGTGAACTGTCACCAGACGCTACAGTAGGTTCTGCTGCGTCAATATGTCACTGCCCCTGGCGGCTTCATTGCTGTATAAAGCCGGGCTTGTCACTACGGTACAGGGTTGCATTGATACAGTATCTTGCGATGGTTGCAGAAGAATGATGAACAATGAGATTCAGTAAAACGTTGACTTCCCTGGTGCTGTTGTCGGTCACTCTGACCGCGGTTCATGCCCAGCAGGAGCTGCCCGTCATCGAGGAACTGCTTAACGAGCCGTTCCTCGATGATTACTATTCCAATGTGGTGTACGGCTACGAGATCATCACCGACACCCAGAACCATGCCAGCCGTTATGTGGGCAACAGCCTGTCCTGCAGCAATTGTCATCTCGAGGCAGGCACGCAACAGGATGCCCTGCCATTGAATGTTGCCGGGATGTATCCGAAGTGGCGTGGCAAGAACGGCAAACGCAATGGAATCGGGCTCCGGATCCGGGAGTGCTTCCTCTACAGCATGGACGGCATCATGCCGACCGAGGATGCACCGGAGGTACTGGCCGTGGCGGCCTATGTGACCTACCTGTCACAGGGCCAGGTCATGGGCGCCGAGCCCGAGGGTCGTGGGGTGCCCACGCTGCCCGACACCGGCTATGACCCCAATCCGGCCAACGGTCGCTCTGTGTACATGCAGCAGTGTGCCAGCTGCCACGGGGAACGCGGTGAAGGTTCGGGATCGATGCCGGCGGTGTGGGGATCCGATTCCTACAACAAGGGCGCTGGCATGAACCGTATCCGGCTGGCGGCCGGTTTCATCTGGGCCAATATGCCGCTTGGTAACGGTAAATCCCTGAGTCATCAGCAGGCGTTGGACGTGTCCGCCTACCTCAACCTGCAGTACCGCCCGGCCGATCCCGGACAAAGCCGGTTTCTCAAGCTACTGGAACAGTTGATACCTTGATAGCCACACTGCTCAGAGAAGCGACGCCCTCATTCGCCTGGGCGGACAGGAAGAATGATCTGCGCACCGAGGTCTTTGCGGGATTCGTGGGGGCCATACTGGTCATTCCACAGGGCATCACCTATGCCTACCTGGCCGGCCTCCAGCCGGAGTATGGTCTGTACTGTGCGATTTTCGTGACGCTTTTCTGCAGTGTGCTGGGCACCTCCTCAATGATGAGTGGCCCCAATACCGCGGTCGCCATTCTGATCGGGACAGCGGTCATGCCCCTGGCCGGTCGTGGCAGCCCGGTGTACATCGACTATGTATTCCTGCTCTGCATGATGGTGGGGCTGATCCAGTTGCTGTTCTGGCTTCTGCGGGGCGCGAGGATCTTCCAGTATCTGTCGCCGGCGGCCATCTCCGGCATCTCCGCGGGGGCCGGCTTTCTGATCATCATGGCCTCACTGGACAGTATCCTGGATCTGTCCACGTTCCAGACCACGTTCTTTTACGAAAAGCTCTATATCATCATCAGCGATGCCGCCAACCTGGTGAATCCCTACAGCCTGGCAATCGGACTGACCACCATTGTGGCGGGCTATGTGGGGCGGCGTTATTCCCGGCGCTATTTCATCATCATTGCTGTCTGTGCCGGTTATCTCTGTGGTCTGCTGGTGGCTTTCATCTGGCCGCAGCCCGTCACGGAGCTGGAGTACCTGGGACGTATGCCGCTGCAATGGCTGCCTTTCAGCGTGCCTGTCGTCAACATGGAATACCTGATGACCAGTCTTAAGCTGATTCCCTATGCCATCGCCATTGCCTTCATCGGTCTGGCCCAGTCACTGGTCATTGTCAGAGAGCTCAAGATGGAGACGGATCAGCCGGTCGACCTGGACAAGGAGGTCTATGCCCAGGGAGTCTCCAATTTTCTCGCACCTTTCTTTTCGGGGTTTGCCGGATCCGGCAGCTTCAACCGGACCCGGGTAAATCAGAGTCTGGGCGCCAACACGCCGTTGTCGGGCATTGCCGCGGCCGGCTTCGTGCTGGTGCTGATCACGTTTCTGGGCCCCATATTGACCTGGATGCCCATGGCCGCGATGGCCGGGACCCTGTTCATCGTCGGAGCGGACATGATCAAGTGGAGCGACGTCCGGCACTATGCAAGGGATCGCTCGGAGCTGGTCATCTATCTGGCCACCTTCATCAGCATCATGTTTTTCGGTCTGGCTGTCGGTATCGAAATTGCGGTCCTGCTGTCTGTCAGTGTCTTCCTGGTCCGCATCAGTCAGCTGGACATGAAGCTGGACGACACTGATTCGGGTCCCGTACTGAAGGTGAAGGGCTCGCTGTTCTATGCGTCACTGGCACACCTCACCGAAAGATTCCAGCGGCTATCGGGGCAGAATCTGACCGTGGACCTGCAATACACTACACACATCGACCAGTCCGCCGTGGATTTTTTCAACCGGGAGGCGGTCACCATGGCAGCGCGTGGAAGCAGGCTGACGCTGTTGATCAATGAGAAGCAGCGGCGGTTGCTGGGCCGATTGGGCGTGAGCGGCATGATCGAACTGGTACCGATATGAAAACCGGCCCAGAGACCGGTATCGGACAAATTGATGACGGACGGATAAGGAGAATGCGATGAAAGACGGACAACAGGGCAGGATGGGTCGGCGGACCCTGCTGACGGGCATGGGCGTTTCCGCGGTGGCCGGGCTGGCCGCCAGCGGTGCTGCGGCACAGACCCGGGGGCGGTCGGATGGATTCCAGCCGGCACGGCACGACAAGGATGCCTGGATGGGTGAACTCGGGGGCAGTCATCGAGTCTTCGTGGATTCCGCCACCGCAGCGGGCGGCGCCAATGCGATGCGCTATGCCAATAACATCATCACCTCGCATATAGAGGAGTACGAAGGTCTGGCATCGGATTATGCGATGATTGTCTGCTTCCGCCACACGTCAACGCCGCTGGCCTTTGATGATGCCATCTGGGAAAAGTATGGGGCCTACTTTGATCGTGACGCTGATCCCGCACCCACCACCAACCCGATGAATACCGCCAGTTCCTCCAACGGGCGCACCACCATCGCCATGCTGGGCGGAATGGGCGTACAGTTTGTCATCTGCAGTCGGGCCACCCGGGTCTATGCCGGCATGCTGGCATCGGCGACCGGTGCCTCTCCAGAGGCGGTCTACGACGAACTGGTGGCCGGAGCGATACCGGACAGTCGTTTCGTGCCGGCGGGCGTGCTGGCGGCTACGCGGGCCCAGGAGTACGGCTACAGCCTGCTGTATTCAGAGTGACGTGCGGCCCGGCAGTGTGCCCTCTGACGGGTGAGGTCTACTACCTGATTCCGGACCCGCGCCCGGATTGCTCGGGCACCTGCTCCAAAGAGGGCGTTGTCGCCGATCTACACCCCGGCCTCGCAGTTATTTGAAACACCGGCCTTGTCACTAGTATATTGGAGGTGACCTTGAACCGGCGGCTTGCGATGCTGTGCCGGGGGCGGGCAAAAACCTGTGCTTCCGGGGTTCAAGTGCCATTCGAAGACCAGAGGAGGATACAGCCATGTTGAACCCGCATCTCTGGGAACTCATCGCCCCTCTCACGGCTTCCGCGCTGCTCTGTGCTGCCAGCACGGCCGTGGCCGATGACCACCAGTCAAAATTGAATGTGCCGGTTCATGCCGTCAATGAAATGGGCCCGCAGGAGGCCATCGGCCACATCGAGATTACACCGGTGGAGGGTGGAGGTCTTGAATTGCGGCCGCGGCTCGAGGGACTGTCCTCCGGCATTCACGGTTTCCACATCCACCAGAACCCCGACTGCTCGACGGCGATTATCGACGGTGAGTCCACGCCAGCGGGCGCCGCCGGCGGGCATCTGGCTCCCCATGGCAATTCTCACAAAGCTCCTTGGGAAGACGGGCATGTGGGGGACCTGCCCGCACTGTACGTTACTGCGGAAGGGGTAGCGAAGCATCCGGTTTTCAAGCCCGAACTCGATCTGGATGACATCCGGGGGCACGCCCTGGTGATACACGAGGGTGGCGACACCTATACCGACGAACCCACCGCAACCGGTGGTGGGGGTGCTCGGGTCGCCTGTGGCGTTGTAAACGGTGCCTGATCCGACCTCATTCCGGGGCTGTGCGGCGGGGTCCTCATGACTCTGTCGCATCGGGGTATTCCTGCCACTTCAAGCCACCGGCATAGCGCCAGGCCATGTTGCCCTGCTCATCCAGGGCGAAGAGGTGCAGCCATCGATTGTCGAAGAGGGCGCGGACGCCTTCGTGGTTGCGCAGGACGGTGGTCAGGGCTTCCGTTGGTGCCTCGATACATACCGTCAGGCGCAGCGGCTCGTGCACCAGTTCCTGTCCGTCGTGCACCGACTGCCACGGCAGCCCGGGCCGAAGGAGTCCGCCATTGCCCTCGAATACCCCCATGCCACCGACCACGTTGTGGAGGAGTTTGTTGCCCCCGCCGAAGGCGCCCGGTGCCACGCTCGAGCCGTAGTACTGCAGGCTGATCCAGCTGGCCACCACCACAGGTGCCGTCATGATCA
>JAWLFN010000104.1:0-9186 GCA_041685555.1 Gammaproteobacteria bacterium
CCGGCTTTGCGTGTCAAGGGCGCGCATTATGCCATAAAAAATGACGCTGACAAGACCTCTTTGTCATTTTTTTCGGCCCGCGTCAGGCGCAGACCAGATGGAACTGCTTCTTCCCTCGCCGGACAACCCAGAAACGCCCGAACAATGCATCTTCCGGCGTAAGCCTGTGCTCACTGTCGGAAATCCGCCGACCATTGATGGACACCGCATTGTTGGCGAGAAACTCCCTGGCGACACGGTTGGACTTGGCCAGGCCCGTCCGCACGAGCAGACTGACGACGTCTGGCTGCTCCCCACCCAGCTCGGTGTAAGGAAGACCATCCAGCCGCAGTTGCTGCAAATCCGATTCGGTGAGGCTGCCAGGGTCACCCGAGAACAGTGCCTCACTGATCCGCTCCGCCGCAAGCAGCCCTTCCTCTCCATGCACCAGCGCCGTCACTTCCCGGGCAAGGATCTGCTGGGCCCGCGGCCTGCCGGCCCGTTCCGCGTCCTCTTGCTCTATCTCTGCTATCTGTCGCGCGGAAAGGAAAGTGAAATAATGCAGGAACCTGTAGACATCGGCGTCCGCTGTATTCATCCAGAACTGATAGAAGGCATAAGGCGAGGTCTTGTCAGGATCGAGCCAGACCGTGCCTGTCTCGGTCTTGCCAAACTTCTGGCCATCAGCCTTTGTTACCAGCGGTAGAGTCAACCCATATGCCTGGCCGCGATGCAGGCGCCGGGTCAGATCGATACCACCAGTGATGTTGCCCCACTGATCGCTGCCACCAATCTGCAAGGTGCACTTGTATCGCTTATACAGTTCAGCGAAGTCATACGACTGCAATAACATATAGCTGAATTCAGTGAAGGAGATTCCGGCACCCTCACGATCCAGTCGCTGCTTTACCGACTCTTTCTGAATCATTGCATTCACTGAGAAATGCTTACCGACATCCCGCAGAAAACCGATTACGCTCTGCTCATTGATCCAGTCCAGATTGTTGACAACCACTGCCGAGTTGTCTCCACAGTCGAAATCCAGAAACTGGCTTACCTGGCGCTTGATTCTGTCCACCCACAACTCCACCAGATCGGGGGTATTGAGTTGCCGCTCAGCCGCCTTGAAAGAAGGATCCCCGATCAGCCCGGTAGCTCCCCCCACGAGGGCAATCGGGCGGTGACCCGCCCGCTGAAAGCGCTTCAGCGCCAACAGAGGCACCAGATGACCAATATGCAGACTTTCGGCAGTCGGATCGAAACCACTGTATAGTGCACGACT
This sequence comes from Gammaproteobacteria bacterium, assembly GCA_041685555.1. Lineage (GTDB taxonomy): Bacteria > Pseudomonadota > Gammaproteobacteria > Pseudomonadales > Pseudohongiellaceae > PWQG01. The sequence continues at coordinate 1,262 of JAWLFN010000104.1, forward strand.
GGCACTGGACAGGTGCTCGGCCAACTCCTCCTCCGCCGTCGACTGGGCAATCAGACCGCGCGACTGCAGGTCCGACAGCGTCTTGTTCATTTCTGTCATGAATGAAGATCCCGCCTGATGGTATGAAGTGTGCAGATTCTACACCATTCGCTGTTCGGGATGGACCGGTTCGCGATCAATCCACAACTCTCGCAATGATAGCTTGACCCGTCGATGAAAAGCCTGAAGAATTGTCGATTGAACTGTTTTCAGGTAACACTGTCGAAGAACGCATGGAATCGATAACAACAGCAAAATACATCATCGGAAAGTATTACCCTCGCAGCCACCTGCTGGCAGCCAGCGCTCTATCTCTCTTACTGATCTCGATCCTGTTCCTGGGCGCAGAGCAACCCGCGCACGGAACGTTGATGAGCGCATCGGAACAGAACGCACTTATCGATCTGGAAAGTGCCACCGCCATCACTGGCGGAATAGCAGCCCGGCGTGACGAGCCAGGCGTGGCGGTCGGTACCGAAGCATTACCGCCGGTCTCGCTACCCAGGATCAACACAGAACCGGATGCGACGGATGATGCGGGAGAAGACACAGCCACATCAGCGCAGCCGGCGAGAACGGAATGGATGGACATTGTGGTGCAACCCGGTGACACATTGTCAGCGCTTTTTACCCGGGTGGGACTCAGTGCCACTGAACTGCAGAGGATACTGGACAGCAATGAGGACGACACCATCCTGGATCGCCTGCATCCCGGATATGAACTCAGCTTCCATATTCCCCAACCGGGTCAGCTGCAACAACTATCGGTACAGATATCTCCGCTCAATGGATACGTCTTTACAAGACAGGATGGCGGCTATGAACTCGATCCGATTGAGAACGAGCCAGAAGTCACTGAAGTGTTCCGTCACGGCCAGATCCACGACAGCCTGTTCATGGCCAGCCAGCAGGCCGGCATCCCCGTCAACGTCACCATGGAAATGGCGGACATTTTCGGCGGCGTACTCGATTTCATTCTCGATCCCCGGCGCGGCGACCAGTTCAGTATTCTTTATGAGGAAAAGTATCTGGGGGACGAGAAAGTAGGCAACGGCGACATCATCGCGGCGCGCTTCATCAACCGTGGCCGGGAATACATTGCCCTGCGCTACCAGAAAGAGAATGGCGAAACCGGCTATTTCAACCCGGAAGGCGCAAGCATGCGCAAGACCTTCCTGCGCAACCCGATGGATGTCTTCCGTATCAGCTCCAACTTCAACCCCAATCGACGTCATCCGATCCTCAACACGATCCGCGCCCACAAGGGTACTGACTATGCCGCGCCCCGCGGCACACCGATCCGGGCCACCGCCGACGGCACCGTCACCTGGGCCGCCCGGAATGGTTCATTCGGCAAGCTTGTGGTCATCAAGCACGATGGCTCCTTCGAAACCAAGTACGCTCACCTGAACGACTATGCCGACGGTGTCCGCAAGGGTGCCCGGGTCCAACAGGGCCAGGTAATCGGCTATGTCGGCTCCACCGGCAGCGCAACAGGGCCACACCTTCACTATGAGTTCCTGGTAGACGGCGTACATCGCAATCCGCGCACCATTCTGGACGAACTGCCTCAATCGGTGGCACTCGAGGATAGCGAGCTGCCACGTTTCCGACAGCAGACACGCAACATTCTGGAGCGCTTTCAGGAACAGCACCAGGAGCAAAAGCTTCTGCTGAGCTACCAGCTCGACGGCCAGGGAAGCGAAGAGCTCTCGTCCAGCCACGACTGACGGAGCCGAGCTGCGATGCCACCCGGGGAACTGTTCATCGGTCTGATTTCCGGCACCAGCGTTGATGCCGTCGATTGCGCATTGTGTGATTTCAGTCGTTGTGACTCGCCACTATTGGCCAGCCACTGCGAACCGATACCGGCCGGATTACGCAACCGCCTGCTGGCACACAGCAGCCCACAGACTACCACGCTGTCCGCTCTGGGCAGCATGGATGTAGAGCTTGGCGAACTGTTCGCCAGGGCGGCCATGCAACTGCTCGGGCGGAGCCCTCATGACCGGAAAGCCATCCGCGCCATCGGCAGTCACGGCCAGACCCTGTACCATTCTCCAGACAGTCCGTTCCCATTTACACTGCAGATCGCCGATCCGAATGTGATCGCGGCACGCACTGGAATCACGACCATCGCGGACTTCCGACGCATGGATATGGCACTGGGTGGCCAGGGCGCCCCCCTCGCTCCACTGTTCCATCAGTCGATATTCCGCAGTCCCGACCGGCACCGCGCCATTCTGAACCTGGGCGGAATTGCCAATCTGACCTTCCTGCCAAAGGACCCGGAGCAACCCGTCGTCGGCCTGGACACGGGGCCCGCCAGCGGGCTGATGGATGCCTGGATTCTCCGACACAGACAGAAGCGCTTCGATAAGGGCGGACAGTGGGCCCTGTCTGGCTCAGTACACAGCGCTCTGCTGCAGCGCCTGCTTGCCGACCCCTATTTCAACCGTCCGACCCCGAAAAGCACGGGTAGGGAATATTTCAGCCTGCAATGGCTCGACCACCAGCTACAGCAGTCCGGACTGACGCTTCTCCCGGCCGAGGACGTACAGGCAACGTTACTGGAATTCTCGGCGCGGACAGTGGTGGATGGATTCCTGTTGACGACTGCCCCCCCGGAACAGCTTGTTGTCTGCGGCGGCGGCATCTACAACGACGCCCTGTTGCGAAGGATCCGGACTCTGGCGCCGCAGACCGAGGTGTTCAGCAGTGCCGAACTGGGCATACCGCCCGACTGGGTGGAGGCCATGACCTTTGCATGGCTGGCATGGCGCCGCGTATGCGGTAGTACGGTTGACTGCACCAGACTCACGGGAGCACGACAACCGGCGCTGCTGGGCGGCCTGTATGAAGCACCTCTCGACCGGTCAGACAGCGAAGGATGAACCGCAGCCGCACGTGGTCGTGGCCATCGGGTTATCCACCACGAAGCGGGCTCCTTCCAGATTCTCCACGTAATCGACCCGCGAGCCGACCAGATACTGGTAGCTGAGCGGATCCACCAGCAGCGAGGTACCCTGACACTCGACCAGCGTGTCATCCTCCGCTGCCTCTTCCTCGAAACTGAAGCCGTACTGGAACCCGGAACAACCCCCACCTGTCACATAGACTCGCAGCTTCAACGACGGATTGCCCTGTTCTTCCGTCAGAGTGCGGACCCTGGCGACGGCATTGTCGGTCATGCCTATGATGACCGGTTCATGTGACTGTACTGCTGTCATGACGCCTCTACTCACTGTTCACTGTGATGGATTTGCTGATTATAACAGCACCGGCACCTGATTCAGCCCGGCGCGCTCGTCCAGCCCGCACATGATATTCATGTTCTGCACGGCCTGGCCGGATGCCCCTTTCACCAGGTTGTCTATGACCGACAATACCACGATGACCCCGCTATCGGGCAACCACTGCACTGCCATCTGGCAGTGATTCGAGGTCTTGACGTTCCTGGTAGCCGGAACCTGGCCACCCGGCAATACATCGACAAAAGGCTCGTCGGCGTAACGTGCTTCGAACAACGCCTGCAGACGCCCCGCATCCACATCTTCCAGCGGTCGCGAATACAGCGTCGCATGGATGCCGCGGATCATCGGCGTCAGGTGCGGCATGAAGGTCAGGCTCACGGGGCTGTCTCCATTGGCATCGCGCAGCCCCTGCTCAATTTCCGGTAGATGCCGGTGACCTGCCACACCGTACGCACTCATGGACTCCGAGGCTTCGCAAAGCAGGGCCCGGGTGGCCGCCTTGCGACCGGCTCCGCTGACACCGGACTTGGCATCTGCAATCAGAGACCCGGCATCCACCAGCCCACTTTCAAGCAGTGGCAGGAAACCAAGCTGAACGGCAGTCGGGTAGCAGCCCGGAACCGCCACCAGCTTGGCGCTCCGGATTCGTTCCCGATTGACTTCAGGCAGCCCGTATACCGCTTCGCTGATCAGCTCAGGGCTTTCGTGACGCACCTTGTACCACCGCTCCCAACTCTCCACATCCCGTAGACGATAATCAGCGGACAGATCGATGATGCGGACACCGCGGGCAAGCAGTTCCGCCGCCGTTTTCATGGCCACCCCGTGTGGCGTGGCATAGAACACCACATCGCAGGCGGCCAGCCGCTCGACATCCGGCTCGGAAAAAGCGATATCCAGATGTCCACGCAAATTCGGAAACTCCTCACAGACCGGCAGACCGCTCAGTTCCCGTGATGTGATGATCTCGATACTGACATCGCTACGCGGAGCCAGCAGCCGCAACAGCTCCACACCCGTATATCCGGTCCCACCGACGATTCCTGCCTTGATCACAATGCTCCCCCGCTATTGTAGAGCGTGTCCTGTAAAGCCTCCATTTTACCAGTTATACTGCCCCATTACCTTATCCGATCAATGTAATCCGGAGTAACCGTATGGCCTGGATAGAAGCATTCCACATCATTTCGGTAATCAGCTGGTTTGCCGCCCTCTTCTATCTGCCCCGGCTGTACGTCTACCACGCCATGACCGAGGACACGCCCGGGCGGGAGCGTTTCAAGATCATGGAACGGAAGCTGTACCGGGGCATAATGACGCCATCAGCCATCGCAACGGTGTTCTTCGGCGCATGGTTGATTTTTTCGGCTCCGGACTTTTATCTGCGTATGGGCTGGTTGCATGCCAAGCTGGCGCTGGTCGCCCTGCTGCTGATCTATCACGGCTTCTGTTGGAGGTACCTGAAGGCGTTCCGTGATGACCGCAATACACGCAGCCACAAATTCTACCGGATTTTCAACGAACTACCGGTGCTCTTATTGATCGCCATAGTCATTCTGGTGGTGGTCAAGCCATTCTAGACACCAACCCGACGAGAGACGCTTATGCCTGTCACAGATAACAGACGCCCGGTGGTCCTGTGCTTCTCGGGCCTTGATCCCAGTGGCGGAGCCGGCATCCAGGCCGACATCGAGGCCCTGTTCAGTGTCGGTTGTCACTGCGCACCGGTGATCACTTGCACCACCGTACAGGACACCCGCAATGTCATCGACGTGGGGCCAGGCGAACCGGCACGGATAGTGGCCCAGGCCCGCGCCGTGCTGGAAGACATGCCCGTGGCGGCGATCAAGACCGGTCTGACCGGAAGCATACCGGTGATTGAGGTAATCCATACCCTGCTCAAGGACTACCCTGATATTCCCGTGGTGGTCGATCCGGTGTTGAAGGCAGCCGGCGGGTACGATTTCGGCGCCGATACACTCGTGGATGCCTATCGCTCACTGCTCCTGCCACTGGCCACCATCATCACACCCAACAGTCTGGAATTGGAGCAGCTGTCGCATAGTGCGGACAGCCTCGACGCGGCCGCGTCCGAGTTGCTTGACCTGGGCTGCCACCATGTGCTGCTGACGGGTACGCACCTGCCCGATGAACTCGTCAGTAACCGCCTGTATACAGAACACCAGCCCGTGCGCGCTTATGAATGGCCTCGGCTGCCGCACGAGTACCATGGTTCAGGCTGCACTATGGCGTCAGCACTGTCTGGTTTTCTCGCGCACGGCTGCTCGCTGGACGAAGCCTGCCTGCAGGCCCAGAAGTACACATGGCACACACTGGAAGCGGCGTGGCGACCCGGCTGCGGCCAGCACGTGCCGGAACGCGGCTACTGGGGGCGCGGCAGCCAATCGGGCCAATAACCATGCTGACCGGCGTCTATGCCATCACCGACCCCGTTCTGCTCGCGGATGACGATACGCTGCTTGACGCCGTGACACAGGCTCTGGCCGGCGGGGCGCATATGGTCCAGTACCGCAACAAACACGCGCGCTCGGCCGATCAGTACCGCCAGTCAGCCGCGCTGCAGGAGCTGTGCGCCAGCGCCAATGTACCATTGCTAATCAATGACAATGTCGAACTGTCGCAGCAGATTGGTGCGGCCGGAGTCCACCTTGGGCAGTCCGATCTGGGCCTGGCGGAAGCCCGGCAACTGCTTGGCCCGGACGCCATCATCGGCATCAGTTGTCACGCATCGGCGCGCCTGGCCATTGAGGCCCAACAGAATGGAGCCAGTTACATCGCCGTAGGGCGTTTCTTTCCGTCCCGCACCAAACCGCAGGCACCGGCGGCCACACTGGAGGATCTGCGAGAGATCCGCCGCACAGTCGAAGTGCCACTGGTTGCAATCGGTGGCATCAATGCAGAAAATGGCGCTGCACTGGTGGGTGCCGGTGCCGATATGCTGGCCGCCATTCACCACCTGTTTTCGACGTCCAGTGTCGAGGAACACACACGTGAACTCACGCTGTTATTCCAGAGGTCAAAATGAGCGAAACCCGGACGACTACCAGGTCTGATGCCCTGTACGAACAATCCCTGAAACACATTCCGGGGGGCGTGAATTCCCCGGTGCGGGCCTTCGGCAGCGTGGGCGGTACCCCGCGCTTCATGCACCACGCGCAGGGCGCCTGGATGTATGATGAAGACGGCAACGGTTACATCGACTATGTCGGCTCCTGGGGGCCGATGATCCTTGGCCATCGTCATCCCGATGTGATCCGGGCTCTGCAGGAACAGCTTGAGCGCGGCATCGGCTTCGGCACAGCCACAGCGGCCGAGACCGAGATAGCCGACCTGCTCTGCGATCGCGTACCATCCCTGGAAAGTGTCCGCCTGGTGACGTCAGGTACTGAGGCGACGATGAGTGCCATCCGCCTGGCTCGAGGCTTTACCGGGCGCGATGCCATCCTCAAGTTCGAGGGCTGCTATCACGGCCATGTCGACAGCCTGCTGGTGAAAGCCGGCTCCGGCGCATTGACCTTCGGCGAACCGGATTCGCCGGGCGTACCCCGCAGCGTGACCGAACATACGCTGACTCTGCCCTATAACGACATTGCCGAGCTGGATGATTTGTTCCGCGTCAAGGGCGATGAACTGGCCTGCGTGATCATCGAGCCGGTGGCGGGCAACATGAATTGCGTGCCCCCGGTGTCCGGATATCTGGAGAAGCTGCGCGAACTGTGCACGCACCATGGCGTAATCCTGATCTTCGACGAGGTCATGACCGGTTTCCGGGTGGCCTCCGGTGGTGCCCAATCCCTGTATGGCGTCACCCCCGACATGACCACATTGGGCAAGGTGATCGGCGGCGGCCTGTCCGTCGGTGCTTTCGGCGGACGCCGGGACATCATGAATCATATTTCTCCAGTCGGCCCGGTCTATCAGGCAGGCACGCTGGCGGGCAATCCTATGGCGGTGGCAGCGGGCCTGGCCACACTGAAAGCGACGGCCGCGCACGATTTCTATACACAGCTGGACCACCATACCGCGACATTGACCAGGGGGCTGCAGGAGCGCGCCGATGCGGCAGGCATCCCGTTCACCACCAATCAGGTGGGAGGCATGTTCGGCTGTTTCTTTACCGAGGAAGCACAGATATCAACGTTTTCACAGGTGACCAACTGTAATGTCGAGCGCTTCCGGCGCTACTTCCACCATATGCTGGATAATGGCATATACCTGGCTCCTTCCGCATTCGAAGCTGGCTTCGTTTCCGCTGCCCACGGCGAAGAGGAAATCCGCACGACGCTGGATGCCGCGGAAGCCGCATTCGCAGCACTGAACAAGGACTGAATCGATCCATGAACAGACATCATGATGTGTACGGCATCGGCAATGCGCTGGTGGACAAGGAGTTTTCAGTGGATGATACCTTCCTGACCGAATCCGGCCTGCAGAAGGGATACATGACCCTGATTGAAGAGGAGCAGCTGGGCTCACTGCTCGACACCCTGCAAAGCCGCTTCGGACTGCGCGCCCGGGCCGGCGGAGGCTCGGCCGCCAACACCCTTTACGCACTCAGCCAGTTCGGCGGTAACGCATTCTATTCCTGCAAGGTCGCCAACGACGAGACCG
>JAWLFN010000105.1:0-9143 GCA_041685555.1 Gammaproteobacteria bacterium
CGCCGTGGGGGTGTCGTAGTTCCATACGTCATGGTGAACGAACTGGAAGTGCCAGGCGCGTTCGCCGGTGTCGGCATCCAGCGCCACGATACTCGTGCCAAACAGATTGTCACCCGGTGCATGACCGCCCCAGTAGTCGATCGTCGGCGGGTTGGTCACGAAATAGACCAGGTTGTTCTCCGGATCGGCGGCCAGTGGCGCCCAGGGCGACACCTCGCCGGTGATATCACGCGGATTGCCATCGACCTGCCAGGTGTCGGATCCGAACTCACCCGGCTCGGGAATGACGTTGAACTTCCACTGGAAGTCACCATTCTCGGCATCAAAGGCCAACACGTCGCCGGGGATGTTCTCGATACGGGTCTGGTTGTAGCCCTGCTCGGCCGAGTTGCCGACCACCACGGTTCCATTGACCACGATCGGTGGAGAAGAGGCAGTGATGTAGCCTTCCTCGATCGGAATGCCATAGTACGGATCGAAATCATATCCGTTCAACTCCGCGACCCGCTTCTGCAGATCCACCACGCCGGTTTCCGGAAAGCCGGGAATCGGCACCGGCTCGCCGAAGCCTTCCAGCGGGGCGCCGGTATCGGCGTCCAGCGCGGTCAGGAAAAAGCCGGGGCTGATGATGTAGATGACGCCACGGCCGTTGACCTCGGCATAGCCCACACCCTTGCCGTAGTTCTTGCGCATGGAATATTCATGCCGGAACGTGTGCGGCTCGCGATAGGACCAGATGGTCTCGCCGGTGGCGGGATCGATGGCAACAACGTGACGACGGTCACCCACCGTGGTGAACAGCTTGCCGTCCACGTAGCTGGGCGTGGACCGACCGCTGGAGGCCTCGAAACTGGCGCCATCCCAGATCCAGGCCACTTCCAGGTCTTCGAAATTGGTCCGGTTGATCTGGTCCGCGGTGGTGTAGCGGGTGTGCTCGTGGTCACCTCCCAGGGTGACCCATTCGACCGTATCCTGCTGAGCCAGCGACTGGCTGCCCAGGGTCAGGCCCAGCGCGGTAACGCTTCCCAGTGCGATGGTCCGGAGACGGGAGCCGAAGCCACCCCCCCGGTAAAATGAGGTAAATAGACTCACTGCAGTATCCTCTTTTTTTTATTGAATGTAGCGGCATAAAGGCCGCCCAGAGAGTGTCACTTCCGATTAAACGCCAATCTTGCTCCAAATGCAAAGGCAGAGACTCTTCAGGCAGGCTCTGACACATCAAATCACAGAATATCGCACTCTGGCGGAGACCCATTCGGACAGGATCACCGTGGCAAAGATCAGCACGAACACCATGGCCACCTGATCCCAGGCCAGGTTGTTGATTGCCGCGTTCATCTGCAGGCCGATGCCACCGGCACCGACCAGGCCCAGCACGGTCGACTCGCGGATGTTGATGTCCCAGCGATAGACGGTGATACCCGCAAAGGCGGGCAGGATCTGTGGCCATACCGACCATGCCAGTATCTGGCCGCGGCTGGCGCCCGTGGCCGTGACCGCCTCGACCGCCGTCGGCTGGATTTCCTCGATCGCCTCGTACAGCAGCTTGCCGACGAAACCGATGGAGCGCAGCGCAATGGCCAGCATGCCCGCCAGGATACCCGGCCCGACAATGGTCACCAGCAACATGGCCCAGATCAGGGAATTGATCGAGCGGGAACTGACAATGATGGCCAACGCCAGGCCGCGGAAAGCCGGGTGGGGAGACGTGTTCCGGGCCGCCAGAAAGGCCAGCGGGAAGGCGACAAGCACGCCCAGCGCCGTGCCCGTGGTGGCGATGTTCACTGTATCCCACAGCGGCAACAGCAGGGAGCCGGTCACACTCCAGTCCGGCGGCACCATCCGCCCGAGCAGGCTCGCGCCCTGCTCCGGCGCATCATAGAGAAATTCCCAGATGGTGTTTTCCGAGATCAGCTTCCAGCAGAACGCGAACAGCATCGCGCCGGCCAGCCAGCCGCCCCAGATGGCCAGCTGCCGCCCCCGCTCTCTCCTCCGCCACTCGGGCTGATTGTCATGAAATGTTACGGGCATGGTCTATTGCGTCCACCGGCGTACGTGGCTGGAAAGGTACTCACTCATCAACACAATGATGATGATCAGCAGCAGAATCGCCGCCGAGGTCTCGTAATCATACCGATTGATCGAGGTGTTCAGGGTGGCGCCGATACCGCCGGCCCCGACAATGCCGATCACCGCTGATTCGCGAAAATTGATGTCCAGGCGATACAGGGACAGACCGATCAGCCGGGGCATGACCTGGGGCTGGACGGCGTAGTTGATCCACTGCAACCAGCTTCCTCCCGTGGCACGGATGGCTTCCAGCGGGGCGTTATCCGCGTCCTCGATATCCTCTGCCAGCAGTTTGGCCATGAAGCCGATCGTGGCGAAGGCCAGGGTGATGACGCCGGCCAGCGGCCCGAAACCGAACATGGCCACGAACAGGATGGCGATGATGATCTCCTGGAAGGTACGTGACAAAGCGATGATCGCCCGGCACAGGTAGTAGACCGCGGGCGGGGCGATATTGCGGGCCGCTCCCAATCCCACCGGAATGGCCAACAGCACGCCGATGACCGTGGAGGCCAGCGTCATGGTCAGGCTCTCCTGCAATCCGGTCAGGATATCGCCGCCACGGCTGATGAAATCCGGTCGCAGGAAGGAACCGATGAAATCCAGACCGCGCTCCATGCCCTGCGAGACACGGGCCCAGTTCACGTCGATACTGAGCCAGGCCAACACCAGATACAGCAGCGCGCTGCCATTCAACAGCCAGCGCAGCCGTCGGTTGCCGATGAATGGCAACCGTCGCCAGCGGCCATCGCGGGCGGCTTGCAGGCGGTGCCCGGCGGTCTCGGCCGGCACGCTCAAGGATGCCCCCCATGGGCCAGCGGATCGGCGGCAATGGCTTTCTCGCGATCCCCGGCGGCATCCGCCTCGGTATCGTCGGCCGCCTCGGCGGACCAGTCCTCGTCTCCATAGATCGTGGTCAGGATTGCCTCGGTCAGTTCATCGGGCCGCCCGTCAAAGACCAGCTCGCCGCCACGAAGCCCCACCACCCGGTCAACGAACTGCTGCGCCAGCACGACATCGTGGATGTTGATGACGGAAGCGAGATTCTGCTCGCGGCTGAGCTCCACGATCAGCCGCATGATCTGCCTTGACGTGCGCGGATCCAGGCTGGCGGTGGGCTCGTCCACCAGCAGGACCTTGGGCCTCTGCATCAGTGCCCGGGCGATACCGACGCGCTGCTTCTGCCCGCCGGACAGCGCATCGCCGCGCTTGTCGATCATGGTCTCCAGACCCACCCGCTCCAGCAGATGAAAAGCCTGCCGCACATCCTCCTCCGGGAACCGACGGAACCAGCTGCGCCAGAAACCCACCGAACCCAGTCGGCCGGACAGCACGTTCTCCATCACCGACAGCCGCTCCACCAGGGCATAGTTCTGGAAGATCATCCCGATCCGCTGCCGGGCGCCACGCAACGCCCCACCACGTACCCGAGTGATATTCTCGCCATCCAACAGTACGCTGCCGGATGTTGGCTCCACCAGACGGTTCACGCAGCGGATCAGCGTGCTCTTGCCGGCGCCCGACGGCCCGATCAATGCCATGACCTGACCGGCCGGCACGCTCAGGGAGATGTCCTTGAGCGCCAGGTCGCCGGTGGCGTAGCGCTTGGTCAGTCCATCGAGTGTCAGCATATGGGAGGTCCTTTGGTCCGGTTCATGGGTGGCCAGTGCCGCTCAGTCGCAGTTGTATACGGTATCGCTGGCGCGATCAATCCGCCGGATCACTTCCCAGTGCTCCTGGTAGGTCACCGGCACAAATTGTTCCATGCCCGCATCGGCAAACTCTTCCAGCAGAGCACTGCCCTGCCAGTCGAAACTGAAAAACGCCTCACGGATCGTCGCCGCCAGGTCCGGATGCAGCTCATTGGACACCCCGTAGGCCGTGGTCGGAAAAGTCAGTGAGGTATAGATGCTGCGATACTGATCCGGCTGGATCAGGTCGCGCGCCTCCATGCGCTGCAGGACCTCGTTGGCGATCGCCGCGACGTCGTAGTCGCCGTTGATGACGCCAAGAATTGAATTGTCATGACTGCCCGAATACGCGGTGGCAAAGTCCTCTCCCGCCACCAGGCCGAACTCGCTTTCCATCAATGTGGACGGGGCCTTGAAGCCGGAGTTGGATGTGGGCGAGGTGAATGCCAGCTCGCGCCCCGCCAGATCCTCGGGTGATTCGATGCCGCTACCGGGATACGTGATCAGCTCCATTTCGTATCCGTAGCTGCCATCCTCGGCCGCCATCATGGCGAACGGCACGAAGCCGGCGCAGTTGACGGCCACTGGGGTGGAACCCGTATTGAAGCCGGCCACATGGAGCCGTCCAGCCCTCAACGCCTCGATCTGCGCGGCATTGGACTGCACCGGAAAAAAGCGGATTTCCTTCCCGGTGAGCGCGGACAGGTGGTCGATGAAACCGTCCCAGACCTGACTGTACAGGGCCGGGTCCTCCACGGGTGTGTAGGCAAATACCAGAATGCGCGGATCACGCCACTCTTCCGGATCCAGCGGCGTATCAGCCACCAGGTCATTGTCCTCGTCCTGATAGCGGGGCGACAGCTCGGCCGCTCCGGCCTGCGACATCGCCAGGGCGGCGCCCAGACACAGCGCCAGGTATGTCCGATGCCTGCTCATGCGGCCTGCTCCTCTTCATTTTCATCGGGCCCGGAGAACCGCAGTACGCCATCGTCCACGGGCGCCTTGCCCAGCAACCGGCGATCCGCACGGTAATCCTGCGTGTTCAGCCACGGCTCGCGATCCCCCTGTCGGGGAAAGCGATGCATGACCCGTTGCATGTAGTTGGCCGAGAAATCGTCGATGAACGGCCTGGGTACCATGTTCCGGTCCTCGTCGCGCAGCCGGGGCACACATCGGCTGGCCCCCGTCCGCCTCATGTGATTGAGCACCCGGCAGGCAAAACGGGCGGTCAGGTCCGCGCGCAGGGTCCATGAGGCATTGATATAACCGAAGGTGAAGATCAGATTGGGCACCCCGGAGAACATCAGCCCCTTGTAGGCCCAGGTATCGGCAAAATCCACGGCCTCGCCATCCACGCGGAAATCGATGTCACCCAGCACAACCAGTTGCAGCCCCGTGGCCGTGATGATGATGTCCGCCTCCAGCTCCTGTCCTGATCGGGTGCGCACCCCTTTTTCAGTGAATGTCTCGATATGATCGGTGACCACGTCCATGCGCCCTTCACGGATGGCGCGGAACAGGTCGGCATCCGGCACCAGACACAGGCGCTGGTCCCATGGATCATAACCGGGCGTGAAATGCTTTTCCACGTCAAAATCCGGACCCAGCTCCCTGCGCACGCCCCTCAACAGCAGTTTCTTCAGTTTCTCTGGATGGGTGCGGGAGCGGCGGTACACATACTGCTGGAAAGCCACATTCTTCCAGCGCGTCAGCGCATAGGCCCAGCGCTCCGGCAGTATGGCGCGCAGGCAATTGGCCACCGCATCCTTTTCCGGTCGGGAGACCACCCAGGTTGGCGAGCGTTGCAGCATGGTCACCCTGGCCGCGCTGTCGGCCATGGCCGGCCCCAGCGTCATGGCGGTGGCACCCGAACCGATGATCAGTACACGACGGTCACGGTAGTCCAGATCCCGCGGCCAGTGTTGCGGATGGATCACCGGACCCCGAAAGCGCTCTCGCCCGGGAAACTCGGGCGTGTAGCCCTGCTCATAGCTATAGTAACCGGAGCACATGAGCAGAAAATTGCATTGCAGGGTGACTTCTTCGCCCCGATCACCCCGCTGCACGGTGACCGTCCAGCGGGCGGCCCGCGAATCCCAGTCCGCCCGCACCACGCGGTGTTGATAGCGGATGTGGCGATCGATGCCTTCCTCCACCGCTACATCGCGCACATATTCCAGGATGGACGGACCGTCGGCAATGGCCTTCGCCGCGCGCCACGGCCGGAACGAGTAGCCCAGCGTATGCATGTCGCTGTCGGAACGGATGCCAGGGTAACGGAACAGATCCCAGGTGCCTCCCATGCGCCGACGTCCTTCCAGGACCAGATAACTGCGATCCGGACACTGTTCCTGCAGGTGTCGCGCCGCGCCGATCCCGGACAGCCCGGCCCCCACGATGACCACATCGATGTATTCCATTGTTCGATCCCACTCCCCCTGAAGGATTCCGGAACAGACAATACCGTGTCCCTCACCGGCGGAAAAGTGCACTGTCGGTCAAGAAACAGGTCGGATTCCTGCAAGAACCGGAAAATCCGGTTATAATGCGCGATTGTGCGAGCCACGGCCGGGTCATTCTGCCGTGGCTTTTGAATTTTCAATACGAGGTGCGAGGTTATGTCGTCCCCGCTGGTTGGTGTGATCATGGGCTCCCGGTCCGACTGGTCGACCCTGAGTCATACTGCGGAAACCCTGGAAAAGCTGGGCATTCCGCACGAAGTGAAGGTGGTATCCGCCCATCGCACACCCGACCTGCTGTTCGAGTACTCGTCCGGCGCCGCCGAGCGCGGCATTGAGGTCATCATTGCCGGCGCGGGTGGCGCGGCCCATCTGCCCGGCATGTGCGCCGCCAAGACCCACCTGCCGGTGCTCGGCGTACCGGTGCAGTCATCGATGCTGTCCGGTGTGGACTCCCTGCTTTCCATCGTGCAGATGCCGGCCGGGGTATCGGTCGCGACGCTGGCCATCGGCCGCGCCGGCGCCATCAACGCGGCCCTGCTGTCCGCCAGTATTCTGGGCGCCAGGCATCCCGAATACCACGAAGCACTGAAAGCCTTTCGCGAGCGACAGACCGAGACCGTGCTGGCCCATTCCGACCCCAGAGACAGCTGACCCGTCATGAAAATCGGCATCATCGGAGGCGGCCAGCTGGGCCGCATGCTGGCACTGGCCGGCACCCCACTGGGCATGCAGTTCGTTTTCCTGGATCCGGCGCCCGACGCCTGCGCCGCAGCGGTGGGCGAACACATCCGGGCCGACTACACGGATGACGATCACCTGCGGCAGCTGGCCGACGAAGTCGACCTGGTCACCTTCGAGTTCGAAAGCGTCCCGGCCGAGACCGTCGCCTTCCTGTCCCGCTTCGTGCCGGTATACCCGTGCGCCGACGCACTGGGGATCACCCGCGACCGCCTCTATGAGAAAAACCTGTTCGCGCGACTGGATATTCCGGTGGCCGAGTACGAGAACATCGAGTCCCAGCAGGAGCTGGAGCGCGCCCTGCAACGCATCGGCTATCCGGCACTGCTGAAGACACGCACCCTTGGCTACGACGGCAAGGGGCAGAAGCTGATCCGCCGGCCCGATGACGTACCCGGTGCCTTCCAGCAGATGGGGGCCCGTCCCTGCCTGCTTGAGCAGTTTGTTCCCTTTTCCGGCGAAGTCTCCCTGATCGCGGTCCGGGGCCGTGAGGGGGAGATCCGCTGTTATCCGCTGGTCCATAACACGCACCGTGACGGCATCTTGCGACTGTCCGTGGTCAGCAAACAACACCCGCTACAATCCGTGGCCGAGACCCATGCGGCGCGACTGTTGACGGAACTGGACTACCGCGGTGTGCTGACCTTCGAGTTCTTCGAGCACGAGGGGCGACTGATCGCCAACGAGGTCGCGCCGCGTGTGCACAACTCCGGTCACTGGACCATCGAGGGCGCGGAATGCAGTCAGTTCGAGAACCATCTGCGGGCGGTGGCCGGCCTGCCGCTCGGCGCCACGGATACCATCGGCTGCAGCGCGATGGTCAATTTCATCGGCTTTGTACCACCGATGCAGTCGCTGACTTCCCTGCCCTAGACCCACCCACACCATTACAACAAGGCTTTCAAGAACAGCCGCAAGGTCGGACACGCAACCCTGCGTTGTCCAGACCGGGACACACTGCGGCAGCACTTGCCGGCTCTCCAGGCGCTGGCCACACCCGATCCGGGCGATCACGTTACAAGGTAGTCAAACCCTGCTATAGTCAGCGGGTTGAATCCAGATAATTCGAGGAGAGGCGTGGTTACTGACCTCTACAAGCGCATCAGGCGGAACATCAATGAAGACGGGCTGATTGTCAGCAGCTCCGGTTTTCTGGTCAATTGCATGCTGTCGCGTGTGGAGTTCTCGCAACCACTGAAAATTCTGGAAATCGGCAGTGGCAAGGGCGCATTCACCCGGGAAATCCTGCGTCGCATGGCGCCGGGCTCGACGCTGGATGTCTGTGAGATCAAGGAAGAGTACAATCCCTGGATTGAGCAACTGATCCAGGCCCACCCGGAGCACCGGGTACGCCTGCATAACCGTTGCGTGACGCGCTTTCTGAAAGACAACCGCGACTACGATGTCATCATCTCCTCCCTGCCGCTGAAGAATTTCGAGCGCATGAAGGACAACAACGTCTTTCTTGACGCGGTGCTTCATGCCTTCCACAGCGGCCTGAGAGACGGCGGCCACTACCTGCAGTACCAGTATTTTCGCAGCAACCTGTCCGATATCGAGCGCGCCTTCGGCAAGACCGTCGATGCGGTCTCTTTCGTGCCGCTGAACATCCTGCCCGCCTTTGTCTACCATATGACCAAGGGACGGATGGCCTGACCATCATCGTCGCACGGCCAAATATCGACTGAACCGCGCATGCACATCGAAAAAGAGAAGCTCGAAACGTCCAACCTGTTCGGCCTCTATCTGTGGCTGGCGTTGATCACGGTCTGCCTGTCCCTGTATGTTTTCCGCCCCGACCTGTTTGAACCGACCAGAATCCGGCAGTACTTCGCCGACAATCTGGTGCTGGGTTTGCTGGGCTATTTCACGATATCCACACTGCGAGGCTTTACGCTGATTCCCTCCACGCCATTCGTGCTGGCCGGTGTCCTGGTGTTTCCACCCTGGCCACTGTTCCTGGTCAACCAGCTGGCGGTCTACACCTCGTCGGCCATTGTCTACGGCATGGCACGCTACTTCCGTTTCGACCACTTCTTCCATTCCCGCTATCCAAGGCAGATAGAATCACTGACCAGACTCTTGCGGGGCCGGCAGTTGCCGGTCATCAGCCTGTGGGGCTTTTTCCCGTTTGTCCCCACGGACATGATCGTCTACGTCTGCAGTGTCCTGCGAATCCGTC
>JAWLFN010000106.1:0-9117 GCA_041685555.1 Gammaproteobacteria bacterium
CCGGACCCGTTATCCGGAACGGATCAGGGAGACCATTCCTTCATTGATCGAGGATTCCTGCTCCAATGCGGGGCGCAAGTACGCCATCAAGATCCGCAGTACATTCTGAGACCTGGCAGGCAGCCGCAGGGAAGCGGCCTTCTCAGAACACCTCCGGGGCCGGCATGAAGTCATCCACGGTGCGGTCCCTTGCAGTCCGGTCTCCCGCCTCGGGCAGGAGGCCCTGCAATGCCGTATCGGCCATCTGGGTCATCACCAGGATGACGAGGCGCCGGTTGGCCGGGTTGGTCTGATCCTCCTCGTCGAACGGGGCGGAGGCACCCATACCGACAATCTGGGCGAAGCGCCCGTCGTCCAGTCCGCCTTCAACCAGGGCCCGACGCGCGGCCTGTGCCCGATCCGAAGACAGTTCCCAGTTGGAATACTCCCCGTCGACCCCGTTGGAAAAGGGCAGGTCATCCGTATGTCCGTAGACGGAGATTGCATTGGGAATCGACTGTAGCACTTCGGCAATCATCCAGAGCAGTTCCCGGGCCAGCGGATGAAGCCGGGCGTCGCCGCCGCGGAACAGCGGCTGGCCGGTCTGATCCACCAGCTGAATGGTAAGGCCATCGGTGCCCTCCTCGATCAACAGGCTGTCCTGGATCCATTCAAACTGCTGCTGTCCTGCCAATGCCTCTTGCAGCTCTTCGGCGACGCCACCCAGTACCTCCTTCTCCCGCAGCCGGACCAGCTCCAGGTACTCGATCTGCTCGCGTTCCATGGGTGACTCGGCGACCTGCTCCTGGTCCTCCCGCACCAGGGCCGAATCCAGCCCCTCATTGGCCAGGTTCAGCGGTCGTCCTCCCAGATCCAGCACATACGGCGTCCCCCCGTCACCCTCATCCGCCAGGCTGCGGGGATCGGAAAAATAGCCGGAAATGGCGCGCCGCTCCAGTTCGGTGGTGGACTCCATCAGCCACAGGACCAGGAAGAAGGCCATCATGGCCAATGCGAAATCGGCAAAGGCGATTTTCCACGAGCCGCCATGAGCGCCGCCGCCCTGCTTGCGGCCACGCCGGATGACGATGGTCTGTTCATTATTGGCCACGCCCGACTCCCGTCAGCCTGTCGTTCATTTATTCCGGATGTGGTCCTCCAGTTCCGAAAAACTGGGGCGATCCGTCGAGAAAAGGGTCTTGCGGGCGAACTCCACGGCCATCTGTGGCGGCAATCCGTTGGAGGTGGCGACAATGGCCGCCTTGATACACTCGAACACCTTGATCTGCTCTCCCGCCACCGATTCCAGCCGCGCGCTCATGGGCCCGACGAAGCCGTAGGCAAGGAAAATGCCCACGAAGGTGCCGATCAATGCCGCCGCCACACTCTGACCCAGTTCCTCCGGCGGACCGCCCAGCTTCTGCATGGTGATGACAATGCCCAGCACCGCGGCCACGATACCGAAACCGGGCAGGGCGTCCGCCACCCGGTGAACGGCATGGGACGGTTCATTGAGTTCATGCTCCTGGGTCTCGATCTCCGAGTCGATCATGGCCTCGATCTCGTGCGGCGCCAGATTGCTGGTGGTCAGGACACGCAGGTTGTCCACGATGAACTCGACAATACGCCGCTCACGCAGTATCCCGGGATAGCGGGTGAAAATACCGCTTTCCTCGGGCGCCTCGATGTCCGCTTCCACCGACATCATCCCTTCCCGGCGGGCCTTGTTGAACAGGTCATAGAGCAGACTGAGCAGATCCAGATACTGCGCCTGACTGGTGGTCGCACCGAATATGGCACGCGGTAGCTGCTTCCCGGTCTCCTTGACCAGGTGCATGCTGTTGGAAATCAGGAACGCCCCCAGCGCCGCGCCCAGGATGATGATGAACTCCGACGGCTGCCACAGCACGCCCAGCACACCCCCATGAGAGATGTAGCCTGTGGCGACACTGACCAGGACAACCACGAAACCGACCAGAAACAGCATATGGGTAATTTACTCCTCGTACTCCCAGAGGTAATCGGTACATGGCGGCAAAGCATTAATGTTTTTTGCTATGATGCGCGCGCACTCCCGCGGAGAGACCTGATGGCCGACCGACTGTTCCTGCTGCTTCAACACCTGGTGCCCCAGCATCTGTTATCGCGATCCGTGGGCATACTGGCCCGATGCCGGCTGCGCTGGATCAGCCAGCCCTTCATCCGCTGGTTCATCCGACGCTATGGCGTGGATATGAGCGAGGCGCAGCGGGAGGACCCCGGCGCCTATGTGGATTTCATTGACTTCTTCACGCGCTCCCTGAAACCCGGCATTCGCCCCCTGGCGGGTGACGAAGCCTCAGCGGTCTGTCCGGCCGATGGCATCCTCAGCCAACTGGGACCGATCCGCGACGAGTCACTGCTGCAGGCCAAGGGTCGCCACTTCACCCTGCGGGCGCTGCTGGGCGATGAACCGTCGGCCGCCACCTTCCGCGACGGCAGTTTCGCCACGGTGTACCTGTCCCCCCGCGACTACCACAGAGTGCATATGCCACTGGGTGGCCGCCTGACGGCCATGCGGTACATCCCCGGCCGGCTGTTTTCCGTCAATCAGACCACCGCCGGCGGGGTCGAAAACCTGTTCGCACGCAATGAGCGGGTGGTCTGCCTGTTCGATACCGATGCCGGGCCGATGGCCCTGGTACTGGTGGGCGCGATGATCGTCGCCAGCGTGGAAACGCTATGGTCGGGCGAAGTCTGCCCGGCGGCGACCGGCGCATTCTACGAGGACTACAGCAAACGATCACCAGCCGTGCAGATACCGCGAGGAGGAGAAATGGGCCGCTTCAAGCTCGGATCGACTGTCATCGTGCTGTTCAGCCGTGATGCCGTGACAGTGAACGAGCGTCTGCGCGCGGGCGATACCGTGCAGATGGGTCAGGTCCTGGGCAGCGTTTCCGGCGCCAGGAACGTCCGGTAGGCGATATTGTCCGTCTCTTCGTGAAAGGGATATCCGATCTGCTGCAATCGCTCGCGGAACTCCCGCCGATCGCCGCGGGTCACCTGGATGCCAACCAGCACCCGTCCGTACGCCGCCCCGTGGTTGCGGTAGTGGAACATGGAAATGTTCCAGCGCTCCCCCAGCGCATCCAGGAACTGCATCAGGGCACCGGGACGCTCGGGAAACTCGAACCGGTAGACGCATTCATCGCTGACCGAGGCGGTCCGGCCTCCCACCATGTGACGGATGTGCACCTTGGCGGCCTCGTTGTCGGACATATCCTCCACATGGAATCCGCGATCACGCAGGTCCTGCATCACCGACAACCGGTCACTCGGGTCATCACCGGTTTCTATACCGACGAAGATCTTCGCTTCGGCGGCACTGCCGAAACGATAGTTGAACTCGGTGATGCTGCGCCGTCCCAGCACCTGTGAGAAACGCCGGAAACTGCCGGGCGCCTCGTCAATGGTCACGGCCAGTACCACTTCCCGACTCTCGCCCAGCTCAGCGCGTTCAGCGATATGCTGCAGACGGTCAAAATTGACGTTGGCACCGGTGACCACGCCCGCCAGCACCCGATCCCGCCAGCCTTTCTCACGGATCGCCTTCTTCATGCCTGCCACGGCCAGGGCGCCGGCCGGCTCGGTGACGGCACGGGTATCGTCGAAGATATCCTTGACCGCCGCGCAGATCTCGTCGGTATTCACCGTGACCACCTCATCGACCGTATGCCGCAGAATACGGAATGTTTCCCTGCCCACCTGGTTGACCGCCACGCCATCAGCGAACAGACCGACCTGTGACAGCCTGGCCCGACGCCCCCGCTCCAATGCCAGCTTCAGGCACGCGGAATCCTCCGCCTCCACCGCGATCATCTTCACCTCCGGACGCAGATATCGCACATAGGCCGCCATGCCGGCCATCAGCCCACCACCGCCAACGGGCACGAAAATGGCATCCAGCTGACCGCTGTGCTGTCGCAACATCTCCAGCGCCACCGTGCCCTGTCCGGCGATCACCGCCGGATCATCGAAGGCGTGAACAAAGGTATAGCCTTTCTCCTCCACCCACTGCATTGCATGCGCGGCGGCCTCGTTATAGGTATCTCCGTGCAGGATGACCCGCGCGCCGCGATTGCGCACCGCGTTGACCTTGATCGGCGGCGTGGTCACCGGCATCACGATCACCGCCTCGATGCCCAGTCGGTTGCCGGCCAGCGCCACGCCCTGCGCGTGGTTGCCCGCCGAGGCCGCGATCACGCCACGCTCTGCCGCGGCCGCCGACAGACCGGCCATCTTGTTGTAGGCGCCGCGCAGCTTGAAGCTGAACACCGGCTGCAGGTCCTCGCGCTTGAGCAGGAGGGTGTTACCCAGTCGTCTGGACAGCCCACCGGCCTGCTGCAACGGGGTCTCGATGGCCACATCGTAGACATTGGCGGCGAGAATCTGTTTGACGACCTTTTCCATCGGGGAGTACAACTCCGTATAATCAATGACAAATGAACCGGAAACGCGGGACTTATAGCATGGATCAGAATGAATTGAAAAAAGCCGTGGCGCAGGCCGCCGCCGACGCTGTCGAAGAGCGGCTCGATGACGGCACCGTGATCGGCGTCGGCACCGGTTCCACGGCCAACCTGTTCATCGAATGCCTGGACCGGTTCCGCCAGGATATCCAGGCCACGGTGGCGAGCTCGGAAGAAACCGCCCGCCGCCTCAAGGAGCTGGGCATTCCGGTCATGGACCTGAACGCGGTCGACGAGGTCACCGTCTACGTGGATGGCGCCGATGAGAGCACCGAGCATCTGCAACTGATCAAAGGCGGCGGCGGTGCTCTGACCCGGGAGAAAATCATCGCGGCCGTGGCACGGGAGTTCATCTGCATCGCCGACGAAAGCAAGCTGGTCGGCGTGCTGGGCGCCTTCCCGGTGCCGGTGGAGGTCATTCCCATGGCGCGCAGCCATGTCGGGCGTCAGATCGTGAAGCTGGGGGGTGACCCGGTGTTCCGCGAAGGATTCATCACGGATAACGGCAACATCATCATTGACATACACAACCTTGACATCATGGAACCGGCCAGACTCGAGGAGAAACTGAACCAGATCACGGGCGTGGTGACCAACGGCCTGTTTGCGGTGCGACGCGCGGATCGGCTGATACTGGGAACCAGGGAGGGAGTCAGAACGCTGACCGCCCGTTGATGGGGCGGCCAGCGTTCCGGTCATTCCGGCATCACCGGAATGGAATTGGAAAGAATGCTGGCTTTCCGGATCTTACAGGGGAGTCACGTTTTCCGCCTGGGGACCTTTCTGACCCATGGTCACATCCATCGTGACCTGCTGGCCTTCGTGCAGAGTACGTCTGCCGGTACCGTTGATTGCGCTGAAGTGGACGAAGACGTCCTTTCCGCTTTCCTGCTCAATGAAACCGAAACCTTTCTCGTCATTGAACCACTTGACGGTACCTTGTACTTGATCTGACATATTTCTCTCTTGCTCTTTGCATCCGGGCTGGCCGGTCACCGGCACAGTGCCGGGTACGGTATCACCCTAGTTTTCATTACAAGCCGGTTGGAAGGCCGGCCCCGGAGCCATCAGTGACCCCATTTCAGACCGTGCATATCACCAGGGGATCTGCAACAGCCTTAAAGCAGTGTACTCCACCAGAATGGCAGAGGGAACAAGAATTGGCCGGAAATCCGGGGAAAAATTTCGTTTCATCGCAGAAAGTCGACAATTCATCGCAGGCGAATCGGGTGCCGATGAGCAGAATCCGCCGGGCACCATGATGGTGCATTTCCGATCAGTCCAGGATCTTGCCCGGATTGAGGATCCCGGCCGGGTCAAACACCTTCTTCATCGCCCGCATGTACGCGATCTCCGCCGCGCTGCGACTGTACTGCAGGTAGGGCTTCTTGAGCAGCCCGACACCATGCTCGGCGGATACGCTGCCGCCATAGGATTGCACGATGTCGAACACCTCGGTGCTGACATCGCTGCATTGCCGGAAAAACTCGTCCCGGGACAGGGAATCGGGCTTGAGGATGTTCAGGTGCACATTGCCATCACCGATGTGGCCGAACCAGATGATCTGGAAATCCGGATAGCGACTGTTGACCACTTTTTCCACGTCACGCAGAAACTGTGGCACCTGGACAATTCTTACGGAAATATCGTTCTTGTAGGGCGTGAACCGGGAAATGGTCTCGGAAATGTCCTCGCGCAGACGCCACAGGGTCTGCGCCTGCCCGGCGCTCTGGCTCATCGTGCCATCCAGCACATGTCCGGCCTCGACACAGGACTCGAAGACGCTCATGGCCGCGTCCAGCACGGCCTCACCGGTATTTTCGAACTCGATCAGGGAATAGTAAGCGCCAGCTGTCTCGAATGGGCGCTGCAATCCCTTCTCCTCGATGACATGCTGCATGGCCTCTTCAGAGAAAAACTCGAAAGCCGTCAGCGGCAGCGCGGCCTGAAACGCTGTCAATATCTCCATGACCTGCTCCATGCTGTCCGAGGCCAGCACCATCACGGTCGGATCCCGCGGCGGGCGGGTCAATGCCATGGTGGCCTCCACGATCATGCCCAGTGTGCCTTCCGAACCGATGAACAGGTGGCGCAGATCGTAACCGGTGGCATTCTTTATCAGGCCCCGGTTCAGATCCAGCAGCTCCCCGCTGCCGGTGACCACTTTCAGGCCCATGACCCAGTCCCGGGTCAGTCCATAGCGGATCACCTTGATACCACCCGCGTTGGTGGCGATGTTGCCCCCGATCTGGCTGGAACCGGAAGAGGCGAAGTCCACCGGGTAGAACAGCCCCTGGTCCTCGGCGAACTGTTGCAGCTGCTCGGTGACCAGACCGGGCTGACAGATCACCTGCCGGTCCACCGGATCAAAGTCCAGAATGCGATTCATCCGGTCAAAGGCCACCACGACTTCGGCATTGGCGGCCACCGCGCCGCCACTCAGTCCGGTCCGCCCTCCGGATGGCACCAGCGCCACGCTCTGGTCCGCCGCCCAGCACACCAGCGCCTGCACTTCCTCCACCGTCCCCGGCAACACAATGGCCGACGGAGCCGGATCGACGAATCGTGTCCAGTCCCTGCCATAGGTCTGCAGGGATTCGGCGTCGGTCAGGACACGGTCGGCACCGACCAGTCCATTCAGTGCGGTGATCAGGGCGTCGTGTTCAATGGCATTCGGTGCTGAAGTCATGCGATTCCTGCGGCGAAACGGGATTGGGAAAGTCCGGTATGATACCATACCGCGCCTGTGAGAGCCTGCCCCACCGGCCGGCTGTCCCGCCAATCACCAAGACGCACTATCGTAATGGGCCCGGAGGGCCAGGATCCGCCATGAAACCGACCTCGCTGGAGAAGAGCAAAATCCGCTTCCTGTTGCTGGAAGGCGTTCACCAGAGCGCCGTTGCCTCGCTGAACGAGGCCGGCTACACCAATATCGAATACCTGAAGACTTCGCTGCCGGAAGAAGAACTGATCGAGAAGGTACGGGACGTACACTTCATCGGCATCCGCTCCCGCACCCAGCTGACCGAAGCGGTGTTCGAGGCGGCCAGGAAGCTGCAGGCCGTCGGCTGCTTCTGCATCGGTACCAACCAGGTGGATCTGGATGCCGCACTGGTCCGGGGTATTCCGGTGTTCAATGCGCCGTTCTCCAATACCCGTAGCGTGGCCGAACTGGTGATCGGGCAGATCATACTGCTGTTGCGGGGCATCCCGGAGAAAAATGCCAGGGCACATCGCGGCGTCTGGCAGAAAGCGGCCCGGGGCTCATTCGAGACCCGCGGCAAGAAACTGGGCATTGTCGGTTACGGCAATATCGGCTCGCAGCTGAGTGTGCTGGCCGAGTCCATGGGCATGAAAGTCTACCTGTACGACGTGGTCACCAAACTGCCGCTGGGTAATGCCGTACAGGTTCCCACACTGAAGGAACTGATGCAGACCTGCGACGTGATCAGCCTGCATGTACCGCAGACACCGCAGACCGCCAACATGATCGATGCCGAAGCCATCAGTCACATGAAAAAGGGTGCCATCCTGATCAACGCTTCACGAGGCACCGTCGTGGATATCGATGCGCTGGGCCGGTCCCTCGAAGAAGGCGCGCTGGCCGGCGCGGCCATCGATGTATTCCCCGTCGAACCCCGCTCCAACGATGAGGAGTTTGTCTCCCCGCTGCGGCAGTTTGACAACTGCATACTGACGCCCCACGTCGGCGGCAGCACCATGGAGGCACAGGAAAACATCGGCGTGGAAGTGGCCGAGAAACTGGCCCTGTACAGCGACAACGGTTCCACGGCCACCGCCGTGAACTTTCCGGAAGTGGCCCTGCCATCGCACCCGGGCATGCATCGGCTACTGCATATTCACAAAAACGTGCCAGGTGTCCTTTCGGAGATCAACAGCATTTTCTCGGAAAACGGCATCAACATCCGCGCGCAATACCTGCAGACCAACGAGAATATCGGCTACGTGGTCACGGATATCGATCAGGAGTACAGCGACATCGCCCGCCAGAAGCTGAGCAAGGTGAATGGCACGGTGCGCAGCCGCATCCTGTTCTAGTGGGCCATGCCGCTATTAGGAAATTTTCAGTTCCTTCAGGTCGCTTTCCATGACGGAGAACATGTCCCGGCGGTGGTCGGCCGATTCATTGGCCAGATGATGCCGGCCATCCGGCAGCATCGTCAGTGACAGTTGCGGAAAGCGGCGTTGTATCCGGGGCAGGTTCCAGCGCCAGTTCACGGTGCCGTCGTCGTCACCCTGAAACATCCTCACCGGCAGGGAACACGACGGCAGACGACGGAATTCCCGCTGCCAGCGCACCATGGCCCGCACCCAGCGGCCACTGAGGTGGCGCGGCTGCAGCGGGTCCTGCTCGCGCAGAAAGCGCAGAAAGGCCTCGTCACGACTGTTGATGGTGAACTCCCGCTCGACGTGACCACGGAAATGATGGCCGATCCAGTGATAGAACCGCACCCGAAGCCAATCCACCGGTCGCAGCAGCGGCGCCAGGAGGAACAGTCTTTCAATCTCCACCGGGCCCTGCTGCAATGGTCCTTCTGGCGAGTTCCGACACCAGTGCAGCGTGCAATCCATGGCAATCGCGCCCCCCATGCTCTGACCGAGCATGAGG
>JAWLFN010000107.1:0-9095 GCA_041685555.1 Gammaproteobacteria bacterium
CGAGTGCAACGCCGCCCACGGCGCTTGTGACGCGGCTGAACATTACCTTATTTCCCGCATGGCCCACTAGCGCGGTTGCACCGCGCACATTGCGCCGCTTCGGCAGATAGGATAGCGTAAACCCCTGATGAAGACGCCTCTGAATACCGGATCCATGGAAGCAGTGCATGAAGTCCATCTATGACAGCCGGGTCTGGCCACAGCTTGAAGACCACGCCCGAGCCCTCAGAAGTGAAGGACTCACCCTCGCCAACCTGTTCGAGCAGGATCCCGACCGCGCACGCATACACGCCATGGAAGCGGCCGGGTTGTACCTGAATCACTCCCGCCACCACCTCGACTCCCGGGCCATGGAGCTGCTGCTGATGCTGCCCGACGCCTGCGGTCTGCCAACGGCCATCAGAGACCAGTTCAACGGCGACGCCGTCAACCGCAGTGAGCAGCGCCCCGCCCTTCACACCGCGCTGCGCGGGTATGAGCCGGCCTGCCGTCGCGATGTTCCCGAACAGGTCGGGCAGCAACTGGAGCAGATGGAGGCATTGTGCGATGCGCTGGAAGACGGCTCGCTCACCGCCGCCACGGACCACCCCATCCAGACCATCGTCAACATCGGGATCGGCGGATCTCACCTGGGGCCGGCACTGGCCTGTGAAGCCCTGAGCCGATTCCGGCGCCCGCACGTGCAGTGCCACTTCGTTTCCAATATCGATCCGGCCGACCTGCACCAGACGCTACGGTCACTGGACCCACGGACCACGCTGTTTCTCATTGCCTCCAAGTCATTTCGCACGGAAGAGACCTTGAGCAATGCCCGGGCCGCATGGCAGTGGCTGGAGCAACAGGAGGTCCCGCCGGCACTGATTCACCGGCATTTCATCGCCATTACCGCGCAGACCGCGCGTGCCCGCGAGTTCGGGGTGCTGTCCGGACGCATCCTGCCCATGCACGAATGGACCGGCGGCCGGTTTTCACTCTGGTCGGCGATCGGGCTGCCCGTGGCCATGTCGATCGGCATGGCGGCATTCCGCGACCTGCTGGAAGGCGCTGCACGGATGGACCAGCACTTTCTGGAGACCCCCACCGCGGACAACATGCCCGTCATGATGGCATTGCTGGACATCTGGGACCGGCTGTACCTGGGCAGTGACAGTCACGCGGTACTGCCGTATGCGCAGGCCCTGGCCCGACTGCCGGACTACCTGCAGCAACTGGAAATGGAAAGCCTCGGCAAGTCGGTGACCCGGGATGGCAGCCCGGTCCGGGGGCCGACCGGCCAGGTGGTCTGGGGCAGTCCCGGCACCGATGGTCAGCACTCTTTCCACCAGTTCCTGCACCAGGGCACACAGCCAGTACCGGTGGACTTCATCGCCATTCTGCAAAGCACGGTGCCACATAAGGAATCCGCGCACCGACGCCTGCTGGCCCATTGCCTGGCCCAGGGCAGAGCGCTGATGGAGGGCCGCTCCCGAGACCAGGTCATGCAGGAAATGCTGGCAGCGGGCCTGGACCGCGCGGAGGCCGAACGCCTTGCACCGCACCGCACGATTCCCGGCAACCGGCCCAGCAACACGCTGATGCTGACGGAGCTCGGCCCCCCTTCACTGGGCGCGCTGCTGGCCCTGTACGAACACAAGGTGGCCGCATTGGGTGTACTGTGGGGGATCAATACGTTCGATCAGTGGGGCGTGGAGCTGGGCAAGGCATTGTGCGGACCACTTGCGGCGGCGCTGGAGCACGGCTCCACCGAGGCACTGGACCCGGTGAGCCGGGAACTGGTGCACCGCAGCAGAGAGCGAGCTGACAGGATTGACCGTGACGATGGATAAGGCCGGAAACAGGATCATCGTGGGCAGCGAGGAATGGTGTGCCCTGCCCGGCCTGGGCATCCCGGCCATCAAGGCACGGGTGGATTCGGGGGCCAGAACCTCCTCGCTGCACGCGTTCAACATCCGGGCCTTCCGGCGCGGCGGCGCCCGATGGGTCAGTTTTGAGGTCCACCCTCTGCAGCAGAACCGGCGCACCATCGTGCGCTGCGAGGCAGAGGTGATCGACAGGCGGGTGGTCAAGAGCTCCAGCGGCCTCGGCGAGAAACGCTACGTGGTGCGCACCACGCTGCAGCATGGCGATGAAACCTGGGATATCGAGCTTACCCTCAGTAACCGTGACTCCATGGGCTACCGGATGCTGCTGGGGCGCGAAGCCATGAACGGGCGCATGCTCGTGGATCCCTCGGCTTCCTTCCTGGGCGGCACACTGGACAGTCAGCAGATCCTCAACCTGTACAGCGATCAGACCCGCGAGATCAGTGGCCTGCGCATCGGCCTGCTGTCCACCAGTCCCCGCCTGATCAGCAACCAGCGACTTCTGGAGGCCGGCGAAGAACGCGGTCACCGCATACGGTTCTATGACATCCGGCAGTGCTACATGAAGCTGGACGCCGAACATCCGGAGATCCACTACCGCGGTGGCCGGCTGCTCAATGACCTGGACGCGATCATTCCCCGACTGAACCCGGACATGACCTACTACGGCTGCGCGCTGGTGCGGCAGTTCGAGAGTCTGGAGGTACCGGCACTGAACAGCGCCGCCGCCATTGCGCAGACCCGCGACAAACTGCATGCCCTGCAGATACTGCTGCGGCATGGACTGGATATCCCCACCACCGGGTTCGCCGACAGCCCGCAGGACAATGATGAACTCATCGACATGGTCAATGGCGCTCCCATGATGGTCAAACTGCTCGAGGGTCTGCAGGGACGGGGCACGATGCTGGCGGAAACCCGCAACACCGGCGACAGTCTGATCAATGCGTTCCGCTCGCTGGATGTACAACTGCTGGTGCAGGAGTTCATCCGTGAAGCCGACGGGCGGGATCTGCGGTTGCTGGTGGTCAACGGCAAGGTGGTCGCCTCGATGGAACGACAGCGCGTCCCGGGACGGGCAAGCGGCAGCCAACGCCGCACCAGCTACAGGGCGGCCCGGATCAGCAAGGCAGAGCGGAGTCTGGCCGTGAAGGCGGCACGGGCCCTGGACCTGAAAGTGGCCGGGGTGGATCTGATCCGCGCGGCACGAGGTCCATTGCTATTGAAAGTCACGCCCACACCCGGCCTGGAAAAGCTCGAGGAAGTCAGCGGCAAGGATCTGGCCGGAACCATGATCAGCGCGCTGGAGAAACGGGCCGGCTGGCGCCGCCCACTGCAACAGCCGATCACAGATACTGATGAGGCATGATGAAGCTCGAGTACCGACGGGCCCGACGGGAAGATCACGAATGGGCCTACCGGATCTTCAGGCAATGTATGCGAACGTACATCGAACAGACCTGGGGCTGGGACGAGATGTTCCAGCGCCAGGGTTTCATGGAGAACATCGCCGAAGCCGACTTCACCGTGGCCCGCCATCACGGACGCGATGTGGGTGGCTATTGCGTGAAGGATCGTGACGGGCTTCTGCATGTCGACATCGTGCTGATCGAACCCCAGCAACAGAATCGCGGGCTGGGTACGCGGATCATGCGAGACCTGATGGAGCGCGCTCGCCGCCAGAACAAGCCGCTGCGGCTCAATGTGCTGAAAACCAACACCCCGGCGTTCCGGCTCTACTGGCGGCTGGGCTTTCGGGTATCCGACCAGGACCCTGCGCGGTATATCATGCTGTGGAAGGCGGCGCGCACCGTCCGGGATGACCGCACTCAGGCCTGATCAATGGCCGTCAACAGCTCATCGGTCTTGCGACGCATCAGTTCCGGATCGCCCCGCGACTCCACATTCAGTCGCACCACCGGTTCGGTATTGGACATGCGCAGATTGAAGCGCCAGTCGGCGAAACTGATGCCCAGTCCGTCGGTATGATCCACCTCCAGCGCCTGCGCACCGTACTCCGTCTCGATTCGCTGAAGCAACGCGGCCGGGTCTCCGACACTGCGATTGATCTCGCCGCTGGCCGGATACTCGGCCATGCAGGCCTCCACCATGTCAGCCAACGTCCGGTTTTCGCGGCACATCATGTCGGTGATCAGCAGCCAGGGGATCATGCCGCTATCGCAGTAAGCGAAATCACGGAAATAGTGGTGCGCGCTCATTTCGCCGCCATAGATGGCATCTTCCCGTCGCATGCACTCCTTGATGAAGGCGTGACCGGTCTTGCACTGCACAGGAATGCCGCCCATCCGCTCGGCAATGGCCCGAGTATTCCAGGTCAGGCGCGGGTCATGCACCACGCGCGAGCCCGGGTGCTGCTCCAGAAAGCCCGCGGCCAGCAGCCCGACCATGTAATAGCCCTCCACGAACCGGCCCTGCGCATCAAAGAAGAAACAGCGGTCGAAATCCCCGTCCCAGGCCACGCCCAGATCGGCGCCATGCGCCAGGATGGCATCCACGGTGGGCTGGCGGTTCTCCTCCAGCAGCGGGTTCGGCACGCCGTTGGGGAAATGTCCGTCCGGCTCATGGTGCACCCGGATGAACTCGTGCGGCAACTGCTCCGCCAGCGCGTCCAGCACCGGCCCGGCTGCGCCATTGCCGGCATTGACGACGATCCTGAGAGGTCGGAGCGCGTCGTGATCGACATAGGACAACAGGTGACGGATATAGTCAGGACGGGTATCGCGCTGCAGGTGCCGGCCGTCACGGGCCGGGCGCTGGAACTCTCCCGCCTCGGCCAGCGCTCGGATGGCAGGCAGACCGCTGTCACCGCTGATCGGCTTCGACTGCTCGCGCACCAGCTTGAGGCCATTGTAGTCGGCCGGATTGTGGCTGGCCGTGACGATGATGCCGGCACCCGCCTCCAGGTGTGACGTGGCGAAATACACTTCTTCTGTACCACATTGACCGATGTCCAGCACATCCGCGCCGGCCTCGGTGATACCCCGTATCAATGCCTTGTGCAACGTCGGGCTGCTGAGACGGATGTCATGCCCCGTGACCACGGTGGACACGTCCAGATGCTCGACCGTGGCGCGCCCGATCCGGTAAGCCACCTCTTCATTCAGTTGATCCGGTACGCG
Organism: Gammaproteobacteria bacterium; assembly: GCA_041685555.1. Lineage (GTDB taxonomy): Bacteria > Pseudomonadota > Gammaproteobacteria > Pseudomonadales > Pseudohongiellaceae > PWQG01. Next base: position 5,003 of record JAWLFN010000107.1, read on the forward strand.
GCCGCGCACATCGTAGGCCTTGAAGCAGGTGATATCCTGATGACTCATAGATTTCAGCATCCTTTATACAGGTACTTGTAATTGTAGTTCGAAGCGGCCATGAACCCGTCAACACTGCCACAGTCGAAGCGTCGCCCGGAGAACCGGTAGGCCAGCACATGACCCTCCCGGGCCTGCGTCATCAACGCATCGGTGATCTGCAGTTCACCGTTGCGCCCCGGCGGCGTATTGCGCAGGATCTGGAATATGTCCGGCGTCAGGATGTACCGCCCGATGATCGCCAGATTGCTGGGCGCGTTCTCCGGATCGGGCTTCTCCACCATCTGCCGGACCCGGTACAGTCCGTCCGCTTCCCGTTCGCCATCGATCACCCCGTACTTGTGGGTCTGGTCCGGGGGCACTTCCTCGATGGCGACGATGCTGCACCGGTGTTGCTCATACAGTCGTACCATCTGCCCCAGCACCCCATCGTCATTATCGGGCGCTACGCAGTAATCGTCAGCCAGAATGACCGCAAATGGTGCACTGCCGATCAGCGTCTCTCCGGTCAGGATGGCGTGACCCAGTCCTTTCATTTCCAGCTGGCGGGTGTAGGAAAACGTACAATGGTCCAGGATATGACGGATGTCGTTCAGCGCCTCTTCCTTGCTGGTGCCGGCGATCTGGTGCTCCAGCTCGTAGCTGATGTCGAAATGATCCTCCAGCGCACGCTTGCCCCGGCCGGTGACGATGGCCATCTGCGTGATACCCGCCTCCATGGCCTCCTCCACGCCGTACTGTATCAGCGGCTTGTTGACCAGCGGCAGCATTTCCTTGGGCATGGACTTGGTCACCGGCAGAAAACGCGTCCCGTAGCCGGCGGCGGGAAACAGACATTTTTGGATGAGGCTCATGAATACTCCTGATGCTGGATTGGCGATCCGTGACGTGACCATTGCATGTTGGATACTGCATAATATATGCCAGCCATGCACTTTCCAATGCCGAACACATTGCCCACCGTCACGGCGGCGCTGCACTTCTGGTATACTCCGCGACAATTCTTGTCGATTATTCAACCCGCCCGCGATACTATCGCATTTTCCCCGGCCTGGTTGCCTGATCGTACCCAGCAGTGATGAGAGTTATGAGCAGCAGAGAGCACAACGGACACATCCAGAAGCATGCCTACGACAAGCAGGAATTGCTGGACTGCGGATACGGCCGGATGTTCGGCCCCGGTAACGCAAAGCTGCCGGTCGGCAACATGCTGATGCTGGACCGGATCACCAGAATCAATGACGACGGCGGCGAGCACGGCAAGGGCGAGATCATCGCCGAGCTGGATATCCATCCCGACCTGTGGTTCTTCGACTGCCATTTCCCCGAGGACCCGGTGATGCCGGGCTGCCTGGGGCTGGATGCCATGTGGCAGCTGGTCGGTTTCTACCTGGGCTGGCGCGGCAACCTGGGCCGGGGGCGCGCATTGGGCGCCGGCGAGGTCAAGTTCAGCGGCGAGATTCTTCCCGATGCGAAGAAGGTGGTCTACAACATCTCGCTAAACCGGGTCATCGAGCGCAAGCTGGTGATGGGCATAGCCGATGGCACGGTCGCGGTGGACGGCAAGACCATCTATACAACCAAAGGCCTGAAAGTCGGCCTGTTCCAACCGGAAGACCGGTTCTGACATACTGACAGAGACGTCCAAAGAGGTAGATATGAAACGCGTTGTTGTTACCGGAATCGGCATTGTGTCCTGCCTGGGCAATGACCGGTCCGCGGTGCTGGATGCGCTGCGGGAAGGGCGCAGCGGCATCACGTTCAACCCCGAATACAAGGAAATGGGGCTGCGCAGCCACATCTCCGGGCGGGTCGACATCGATTTCCAGGAACACATCGATCGCAAGGTCCTGCGCTTCATGGGGGATGCGGCCGCCTATGGCTACATTTCCATGCAGGAGGCCATCGAGGATTCGGGCCTCTCCCCCGAGCAGATTTCCAATGAGCGCACCGGCATCATCATGGGGGCCGGCGGCTCCTCTTCGCAGGACCAGGTCGAAGCCGCCGACATCCTGCGCACCAAGGGGCTGCGCCGTATCGGGCCCTACCGCGTCACCCGCACCATGGGCAGCACGGTATCCGCCTGTCTGGCCACCCCGTTTCGCATCAAGGGCGTCAACTACTCCATCTCCTCTGCCTGCGCCACCAGCGCCCACTGCATCGGCAATGCCATGGAACTGATCCAGCTGGGCAAGCAGGACGTGGTGTTCGCGGGCGGCGGGGAAGCCGAGCACTGGACCCTGACCAACATGTTCGACGCCATGGGCGCGCTGTCCACCAAATACAACGATGCGCCGGACAAGGCTTCACGGCCCTTCGACACGGCCCGTGACGGCTTTGTCATCGCTGGCGGCGGCGCCGTGCTGGTCATCGAGTCGCTGGAGCATGCACAGCAGCGCGGCGCGAGGATCTACGCAGAGCTGACCGGCTACGGGGCGACCTCGGACGGCTACGACATGGTGGCCCCGTCCGGCGAGGGCGGCGCACGCGCCATGCGCATGGCCATGGCCACTTCCAGTGGCGAGATCGACTACCTGAACACCCACGGCACCAGCACACCGGCTGGCGACCTGTCCGAACTGGGCGCCATCAAGGACGTGTTCGGCGACAAGGCACCGATCATCAGCTCCACCAAGTCGCTGACCGGTCACTCGCTGGGCGCCACCGGCGCGCAGGAAGCCATCTACAGCCTGCTGATGATGGAGAATGACTTCGTGTCGGCGTCCGCCAACATCGATGAACTGGTTCCGGAGGCCGAGGGACTCAGGGTCGCCACCGAGCGCATGGATGATGTCTCGCTGAACTGCGTCATGTCCAACAGCTTTGGCTTCGGAGGCACGAATGCCTGTCTGGTGTTCGAAAAGTATCAGGACTGAAAGGCTGGCCCCGCTCCTGGTCACCCTGTTTGTTCTGCTGAGCGGCGGCCAGCAGGCTTTCGCCCAACCCTCGTTGGGCGGAGGCGGCGGCCTGGGCAGCGAGCCGACCTTCCTGGATGTCGAGGATGCATTCCCCTGGCACACACGCCGGCACAGCGATCGGCAGCTGACCATCCAGTGGGAAGTGGCGCCCGGGTATTACCTGTACCGGGAGCAGTTCCGCTTCGTGCGCGGCGACAACGGTGCCGAGCTGACAGCCACCCTGCCCGACGGACGCAATCATCATGACGCCTATTTTGGCGATGTGGAGGTCTACCATGACAGCGTCTCGGCCACCATCGAGCTGCCGGACGACCTGAGCGGTCCGCTGGAACTGCAGGTCCGCTTCCAGGGCTGCGCCGAGGCCGGGCTCTGCTACCCGCCCCAGACCGAAACCATCACCATTGCCCCCTGAACCGGCGCCGGCGCCCATCCGCTCGCGTCAGGCCGCAAATTTTCTGCCATTGATAGTGAAAAACTCATAAAAATCTGAGAAAATGCAGCCAAAATAGTCAAATCAGAGCTTCTCAATGGCCACCATACTGGTACTGCATGGTCCCAACCTGAATCTGCTGGGCACCCGGGAGCCCGAGGTCTACGGCAGCGATACACTGGCTGACATCCATGCGCGCCTGCAGGAACGCTGCCTGGATGCCGGCCATCACCTGCAGACCCTGCAGAGCAACGCCGAGTATGAACTCATCGAACGGATCCACGATGCCCGTCGTGAAGGCGTGCATTTCATCCTGTTGAATCCGGCCGCCTTCACTCATACCAGCGTGGCATTGCGGGATGCCCTGCTGGCCGTGGACATTCCGTTCATTGAGGTACATCTATCCAATGTGTACCGCAGAGAACCATTTCGCCGGCATTCCTATTTTTCCGATATCGCGCAGGGCTGCATCATCGGCCTGGGCGCCCGGGGCTACGAGCTGGCCCTGGATGCGGCCATGGCGCGACTCGACACGGCCATTCCGGATTGAAACCACCACGGAAACATCAATAAGAGAGTCTTATGGACATCAGAAAAGTAAAAAAACTCATCGAATTGCTGGAATCCTCCGATGTCGCGGAGATCGAGATCAAGGAAGGCGAGGAGGCTGTCCGAATCAGTCGCAACAGCACCGCACCACAGCCAC
>JAWLFN010000108.1:0-9034 GCA_041685555.1 Gammaproteobacteria bacterium
CCGAAGAGACCGGTCAATCGGTCGAACGGGTCAGCCAGGATACCGACAGGGATTACTGGATGACGGTCGATGAGGCCATCGAATACGGGATCGTCGGACAGCGAGTGAAGTCGTTCAGCGAAATTGCCGGCTGATCCGGCGACGGTCGTCAGCTGGTGCTCATTGTGGTCCGGAGGCCGGCTGACGATGGAAAAGTGCCTGCTGATTCCGCGCCAGCGTGCAGACGAAATGGTAATCAGGTCGGCAGGACACGGTTCGTGCGATGGCCGTATCATCCCGGACCAGTTCAATCAGGATTCTGGCTGTGACTCCCTGATATTCCGCCTCTATGGTCGCTGAATTGTCTCCAATACGCCCATTGCTGGTGCTCCAGCCCTGATTGGTGGGCATGACCGGACTGATGGACAGACGGTCGTCCCTGGCGAGGGCTTCCACCACAAACGGAAGGCCCTCCGCCGACCACTGGCCGGTCCACTCATCGGCTTCCGCGCCCTGCTGCGCCTGCGCGCTGGCGGCGCACAGCCAGAATGCCGCGCCGGACAGCGCTGAAACGTGTTTTCGGGGAGTCATCATGAATATGGCCCGTGAATGGTTCATATGCTGGAATGGCTGTTGAGCAGTATAGCAGTCGGACGCTGAATGAGTACCCGTGCCCTGCCCGCAAGCTAAAAAAAGGCCGGCGGACGCCGAAGCGCGCACCGACCCGAGGGAGCTTGCTTACCTTCCTGCCGGGGCAACCGACGCAGGATCGCGCCGGGTTGCTGACATTGATGACAGTGTAGAGTGCCTTTGTTAATTTATAAAATGAATTAAATGCAATATCGTGATACGGTTTATCTATGAACCATCTGCCCACCACGAAGCAACTCCGGTATTTTGTCGCACTGGCGCATCATGGCCATTTCGGCAAGGCGGCGGAAGCCTGCTTTGTGTCGCAACCGGCATTCAGTGTCGCGATCCGTGAGCTGGAAAATCTGTTGAATGTGCAGTTGGTGGATCGGACCAACAAGAACGTCACGATTACGGCACTGGGCAGGGAGATTGCGCGTCAGGCGCGCGTCACATTGCGCGACATGGAAGATCTGGTGGATATTGCCCAGGGCAACCAGTCACCGCTGACCGGACGCCTGACACTGGGTGTGATACCGACCATCGCGCCCTTCCTGCTCCCGGAAGTGCTGCCGGCCCTGCATGACGCTTACCCGGATCTGAAGCTGTATCTCAAGGAAGATCTCACGGCCCGTGTGTATCAGCGTCTGATGGACGGAGAGCTCGATCTGATCCTGATCGCGCTGCCTTACGAGCTCCGTCACGTCGCTGAAATGCCCTTGTTTGACGACCATTTCCATATGGCGTTCCGCAAGGACAGTCATTTTATCAGCGACGGGCAGCACGACGTCGACAACCTGCCCAGTGACAGCATTCTGCTGTTGGAGGACGGTCATTGTCTGCGTGACCACGCGCTGAGTGCGTGTCGCATTCAGAATGCCGACAAGGTCAGCAATATCACGGCAACCAGTCTGCTGACACTGGTGCGGATGGTGGATGCCGACCTGGGCGTCACCTACCTGCCGGAAATGGCCATCCACAGTCCTTTGCTGGGCAATACCTCGATCGTTACCCGCCCGATGGAATCGGGCAGTTTCCGTCAGATCGGCCTGGTCTGGCGCAAGGCCAGCACACGTGGCGAGGAGTTCCGAATGCTCGGGGACTTCATTCGGGCACATGCTCCCATTCCTGCGACAGAATGACCCTACGATGAGACGATGATCCCTTCATCGCGTTGTTGCGTATCGTCAATGCGGGCTACACTATGAATACGTTCATTTTCTGCATTGCCCTGTTTATGAACCATTAGTGCACTATCCTGATCGCAACGACATGGCGTACTGTAAACAGGACCAGTCATTCCCGATAGTAGTGACCGCCACGGGCGGTGATGGAGTAGCAACATGTACCGATTGATCAGTACGATCTTTTCCCGGTGTGGTCTCACCAGTCTGCTGTTGGTTTCCGTGCTGGCAGTTCCTGTCGTGGCGCAGGCCAGTGAGCGGGCCACCAATTTCAAACTGAACGATCATCAGGGTCGGTCGGTGGAGTTGCATTACCACTCGTACGCTCCGGCCGTGGTGTTGATGGGGCATCGTGCGGGGGAGCAGGAGGTCGCCGAGGCAGCCCGGCAACTGGCGGAACTGCAGGAGCAGCACCGGGAGGTGGTGATGTTCCTGGTCAATGCCGTGGCGGGTGAGGACCGGGCAGTATTGCGACAGGATGTCGAGGCCAACGGGCTGTCCTTTCCGGTGCTCAACGATCGCACCCGACTGGTGTCCGAGGCGCTGGAGCTGGAATACCCGGGGCAGGCGCTGCTGATCGATACCCGTCGCTGGGACATTCTGTACCGTGGACCGGTGACAACGGGTGACGAACGGCCACTGGCCGATGCACTGGACCGCCATCTGGCCGGACAGGATGTGGCGCGCGGTGATGTGGAAATGCCGGAGCCCTTGCGGGCCCTGGCCTTCGATCTGTCCTCGGAAAGTGATCGTGAGGTACACGAGCAGATTTCCTACAGCGATACCATCGCTCCACTGCTGGAACAGAAATGTGCGGACTGCCACCGGCCGGGGGGTATCGGCCCCTGGGCGATGACCGGTCACGAGATCGTGCAGGGTTTCTCCCCGATGATCCGTGAAACCATACTGACCCGCCGTATGCCGCCCTGGCATGCCGACCCGGAGGTGGGTGAGTTCCGTCATGACATGAGTCTCAGTGACGAACAGACGCGCACACTGGTGCACTGGATCGATGCCGGTGCGCCCCGGGGAGAAGGCATCGATCCGCTGGCGGAAAAGGAGTGGGGTGATTCGCAGTGGTCGATGGGTGAGCCTGACCTGATCGTCGATCTGCCTGCTTTCGAGGTGCCGGCCACCGGCGTACTCGATTACCAGTATTTCGAAGTGAAAAATCCGCTGGACCGTGATGTCTGGGTGGAGGCCGTGCAGATCGTACCGGGCGACCGCCAGGTCGTGCACCACGCCATCGCCACATTCGGCGAAAGTTCCAGTCTGGCACAGGATGCCGATTCCGGCGAGGCGCTGCTGCAACCGCAGCTGATGACCTTCGTCCCCGGCAACGAGACCTATATCTATCCGGAGGGCAATGGTGTCTATGTGCCGGCCGATTCGTCATTCTATACGCAGATGCACTACACGACCTACGGTAAGGCCACGACCGATCAGACCCGCATCGGCCTGTATTTCGCGGATGAGGCGCCAGAACACGTGTTACAGCACTATGCCATCATTAACACCAATCTGCGTATTCCGGCCGGGGAGGCTGAGCACACCGAGCAGGCCTACTATGAGTTCCGTCGCGATGCGGTGATCTACAGCCTGTTCCCGCATGCCCATTACCGGGGGCGGGCGTCCAGTTTTTCATTGCGGTATCCCGACGGCAACGAGGAGCTGGTGCTGTCCGTGCCGAACTACGACTTCAACTGGCAGCGTTACTTCCAGTTCCAGGCCCCCATCGAGGTGCCTGCCGGAACCCGGATCGTGCATCGCACCAGCTATGACAACTCACCTCACAACGAGTCCAATCCGGATCCGGAGCGGGAAGTGCGCTTTGGCGAGCAGACCTGGCAGGAAATGTTGTACGGCGGGGTCTCATTCCGCTATGCCGAGTCGCGCCCCGATGACCATCGCATTGATCAGGGCGACTACCTGACTTCCTTGGGGATGGGCTTTCTCGACCGCAACATGGATGGCAAGGTCGAGCTGTCCGAAATGCCCGAGCGTTCCAGGGAGCAGTTGGCGTTGCCATTCACGATGCTGGACAGCAACCAGTCCGGTGGGCTGGAGTTCGAACAATTCCGGCAGTTGATGACCAGTGATGGCATGTCGGCCAGTGAGGCGATCACGGGACAGTGATCACCCTGTGGCCCCCGAGGTTCACTGACATGGCGCCGGACACGCCCGAAAGGGGTGCCCGGCGCCATATCAGGAAACCGGATTCTCTTCCGGCGTGCCGGTGAACTGATAGCGTTTCAGTGGCAGCTCCCGGATGCGCTGACCGGTCAGTGCAAACAGAGCGTTGCCCACCGCCGCCGCCACCGGTGGAGTGGCCGGCTCTCCCAGTCCGCCCAGCGGGCCATCCGACTCCAGCATGACCACCTCGATGGCTGGCGATTCCGCCAGGTGCAACATCTGGTAGTCGTGAAAGTTGCTTTCCTGTACCCGCCCGTTCTCGATGGTGATCTGTCCATACAACGCGGCGGTCAATCCGTAGATGATGCCGCTTTCCACCTGTTGTACGGCGATATCGGGATGAACCACCCGGCCGCAGTCCATGGCGCACACCACCCGCTCCACGCGGACGCTGCCGTCTTCCCGGAGCGAGATGTCCGCGACCTGGGCGGCGATGCTGCCGAAACTTTCCTGCAGGGCAATGCCGCGGGCCCGGCCGGGCGCCGGCGGCGTGTCCCAGCCGGCCTTATCCGCGACCGTCTGCAGCACGCGGGCATGCCGGGGCTTTTCATTCAGCAGTCCGAGCCGGAACCGGTAGGGATCCTCTCCCGCTTCATGGGCCAGTTCGTCGACGAAGGATTCGAGGAAGAAGCTGTGCTGGGAATGTGCCACGCTGCGCCAGGCCCCGAAGGGCACATGATCCTCGCTGTCAACGTAGTCGATCCGCTGGTTGGCGATGGCATAGGGAATATGAGCGGCCGTGGCCGGCTCGTTCTGGCCGATGTAACGGTTCTCCCAGGCGGTGACTCGCCCCTCGGCGTCGAGGCCGGCACGGAAGCGGCTGCTGACGGCGGGCCGGTAATAGTCGTGCCGGGTGTCTTCCTCGCGGCTCCACAATGTCTGCACCGGTACATCAAAGTGACCGGCGATCCGTGTGGCCTGGTCGATGGTATTGGTGGACTGCGGCAGGCGGCGGCCGAAGCCGCCACCCAGGTAGGCGGGGTGCAGTACGACGCGGTCTTCCGGAATGTCCGCGACCGAGGCCACCCGTCCACGGATGCCCAGATTGTCCTGTGTGCCGGTCCAGACCTCGCAGACACCATCCGGACGGAAATGCACGGTACAGTTCATCGGCTCCATTGCGGCGTGAGCCAGGAACGGGACACGATAGGCGGCTTCCACCGTGCGGGCCGCGGTGCCCATGGCCCCGGCGGTGTCTCCCTGATACACGTCCTCCCGCGGTTCCGCCTGTTCCAGCGCCGTGTCCTGCGCCGCGAATATCCGGTCACTCGATTGCTCGTCGTTGGCACCGGATTCGAAGGTCGGCTCCAGGGCGTTGACGGCCTGCTGGGCACGCCAGTAGTTGTCGGCCACCACGGCCACTGCGTCATCCAGTTCCACAATCTGTTGCACGCCACGACGTTGCAACACGGAGTCGCGGTTGCCGACGGACTGTAGACGCTGTCCGAAGACCGGCGAGGTGCGCACGGCCGCGTACAGCATGCCTTCCGGCCGGGCATCGATGCCGAATTGTGCCGAGCCGTCCACTTTCGCCGGGATGTCCACCCGCGGGACGGGCGTGCCCATCAGTGTGAACTGTTCCGGCGACTTCAACACCGGATTGCGCGGGGGCTCGAAACCGGCGGCATCGGCCGCGAGTTCACCATAGCTGGCCCGGCGACCACTGGCCTCGTGCATGACATGACTGTTGGCGGTGCGCAGCTCGCCGGCGGGAACATCCCAGCGTACCGAGGCGGCACTGAGCAGCATTTCCCTGGCGGCGGCGCCGGCGGCCCGCATGCCATGCTCGCCGGTGAAGCGCACCGAACTGCTGCCCCCGGTGATCTGCAGGTTCATGACCTCGGCGACCTTCATGGTGGCGAAATCGGCCGTGCGATCGAGGAAGCGGGGGATGCTGATGCCGAGATCGCCAAGAAACCCCTTCACCAGCACGCCGTTGGCGAACAGATCCGTGGCCGGTGCCTGCTCGATGTCGACCAGGTTCCAGTCGGCGTCGAGTTCATCGGCGGCCATCATGGGAAGAGAAGTCAGGATGCCCTGGCCCATCTCCGAATGGGGTACCAGCACGGTGGTCCGGTTGTCCGGATCGATGCGCAGCCAGGTGGTCAGGAAGGCCTGGCCCTCATTGGCATGTTCGCTGTTGGCGCGCTGGTGACGGCTGGGTCGGGTGGCGCCGTACGCCACGATCAGCGCGCCTCCGGCCGCGACGCTGCCCAGGATGAAACGGCGGCGGGTCAGACTCATGCGGTCTCTCCTCTGTTGGCGCGCAGGGACCGGATGGCGCTGGCCACCCGCGGATAGGTGCCGCAGCGGCAGACATTGCTCACGGCCTCCAGAATCTCCTCATTGCTGGCGTCCGGGTTGCTGTCCAGCGCCGCCGTAACGGCCATGACCATGCCGCTCTGACAGTACCCGCATTGCGGTACCTGGTGATCGACCCAGGCCTGCTGCACGTCGGTACGACCGTTGGTGGCATTGGCGGCCAGGGCCTCGATCGTCGTGACGGGGCGATCACCGACGGCGCTGACCGGAGTCACGCAGCTGCGCACGGCCTCGCCATCCAGGTGGACCGTGCATGCACCGCAGGCGGCTATGCCGCAGCCGAACTTGGTGCCGGTCAGTCCCAGTTCGTTGCGAATGACCCACAGCAGCGGCATCTCGGGTTCTACATCCAGTCGTACGGTGTCTCCGTTGACCGTCAGTTCAATCATGGCGGGTGTCCTTTCATGGTGTCATCTTTGCCCCGAGCATAAAGGAGTCTCCGGATTGCTTCAACGCGGGTGGTATGGAAGGATGCCTGCCTGCGACGAATGGCGGAAAGCGGAAGAGGCTGCGCATGATCGATCACAGGTATTCCAATCTGAAGCAGGTGCTGGTAGACGTCGATGCCGCGGAAGCACTGCCATCGGTGGTGGATCGATGGGGCGGCCGGCGGGTCATGATCATGGCTTCGCGGACACTGAACCGACAGACCGGAGCCGTGGGGGGCCTGCGGGATGCGCTGGGGGATCGCCATCGGCTGACGGTCGATGAAATCGGCGCTCACAGTCCCAGACCCAATGTCATGGCCGCGCTGCGACAGGCACGGGACGAGGAGATCGATCTGCTGGTGTCGGTCGGTGGCGGCTCGGTGATCGATGCCTGCAAGGCCGTGCAGTTCTGCCTGGATGCCGGTATTCACAGTGATGAAGAATTGCTGGTCCATGGCCGCTTCTCCGACGGGAATCGGGGAGAGCTGGCTGGGTCCTGGCGCCCCCGGGAAGGCGCACGGCGTGTACCCCATATTACCCTGCCCACGACGTTGTCGGCCGCCGAGTTCAGCGACAACGCCGGGCTCAGCGATCCGGCGCGCGGGGTCAAGGAGGGATACCGGGCCGAGGGGCTCTGTCCCGTTGCTGTACTCTATGATCCCGCGCTGAGCCGGCACACACCATCATGGCTGACATTGTCGACCGCCGTACGCGCGATCGACCATGCCGTGGAAGGGTACTGTTCGCCCGATGCCCATCCCTACCTGCAGGCTCACTACCTGCACGCCCTGCGGCTGTTCTTCCGTGCGCTGCCCGTTATCCATGCCGATCCCGACGATGTTCAGGCGCGCAGTCTGGCGCAGCAGGCCTGCTGGCTGTCGGGGTGCGCTCTCGGCAGGGTGCGTCATGGTGCCAGTCATGGCATCGGTTACATCCTGGGTGCCGCGCACGGTGTGCCGCATGGCCACACGTCCTGTGTCATGCTGCCGGCGGTGCTGGAATGGAATGCGCCGGTGAACGCCCGTCGGCAGGCCGAGCTGGCCGGGGCCGCGGGAGGCGATGGAGGGCTGGCGCGGCAGCTACGGACATTGCTCCGCTCGCTGGATCTGCCGGTCTGCCTCGAGGAGGTGGGAGTGGAGGCATCTTCGCTGGATGCAGTGGCCAAAGCGGCCGCCCGTCATCCCGTGGTGCGTAATAATCCACGTCCGATAGAGGGCGCCGATGACGTGAGCGAGATACTGGCGCTGGCCCGCGCGCCGGATTCCGGGATCTGTCAGTAATTGGTCGAGCCTGATCGGCAACTGGTGGTATCGCGATTGACGGAAGTGCTAAAAGGCGGGAATGATGCACGGATGGTCTGCCCGATCGGACAGGCCCGGAGGGGAAACGGACAGCATCAATCAGAATACTGAAAAAGGATAACGGACATGATCATCAAGAGTGCACAGACTGTGAAACTGGCGATTGCAACCCTGCTGGCTCTGGCTCTGGCGGCCTGTGCGGGGCTGGGGCAGCCTCATCCGATCGTCGGCGAGTGGGATGCCACGATCTCCACCCCCATGGGCGCAATGAACGCGGGACTGCTGGTCAATGAGGACATGACCGGAGAGATGCGTTCTCCGGAGCTGGGAGCAACGGCGCTGGATGACGTCACGGTCGAGGGGGACCAGGTCAGCTTTTCCACCACGGTGGATGCACAGGGTATGATGCTGACACTGAACTTCGATGGCATGGTGGAAGGCGATTCGCTGTCAGGCCACTTCAATTCCGATTTTGGCGAAATTGCTATGACCGCCACCCGGCGTTGATCAACCACCCTCGATGGCCGGTACGAAACAGACTTCACTGTCGGCCGTCAGAGGCAGTAACAGGGCATCGGCGTGGATCTCCCCGTCGATGGCCACCGCGTTACCCGGCTCGAGCCGCCCGCGTGCGCCCGGTGCATGTTGTTCCAATGCGTTCAACAGCGCCCGGACATTTTTTGCCGGCACGATCAGCTCTCCACCCGTGGTGGTCCGGAAAGGAAGCGATTCCGGACTGCAATTGCCGAGTGCGTCCTCGAGGATGCGGTTTCTCACCAGTATGGCCATGGCAATTTTCTATCATGGGTCGCCGTTTCGCGGCAAATCTTTTACCGGTTGCTATTGCTCGACAGGACTTTCTCTGCGGTCGTGTCCCTGATAATCTTTGCTGCCACCAGGGGGGGGGCTACATGAAAACCGAAAAGAACATGCCATCATCAAAAGCTGCGCGCAGTCTGACAGCAGCCGGTCTGCTGCTGGGTAGCGTGCTCATTGC
>JAWLFN010000109.1:0-9031 GCA_041685555.1 Gammaproteobacteria bacterium
CCATTGTCGTGGGCCAGCTCGTCCAGCAGCGCCGGACTGATGGTGAGACGGTCACAACCGGCCAGCTGTTCGATTTCCCCACTGTTGCGGAAACTGGCGCCCATCACGATGGTCTGATAGCCGTGCTTCTTGTAGTAGCGGTAGATCCGCTGCACGGACAGCACACCCGGATCAGCTTCGGGAGAGTACTCCTGTCCAGTGCTGCCTCGGTACCAGTCCAGGATGCGTCCGACAAAAGGCGAGACCAGATATGCCCCCGCTTCCGCGCAGGCCACCGCCTGATGGAAACTGAACAGCAGGGTCAGGTTGCAGTGTATGCCTTCCTGCTCGAGCCGTTCGGCGGCCCGGATGCCTTCCCAGGTCGAGGCGATCTTGATCAGGATACGGGAGGTGTCCACACCGGCTTCCCGGTACAGTGCAATCAGACGACGTGCTTTCTCCACCGTGGCCTCGGTGTCAAAGGACAGCCGGGCATCGACTTCCGTGGACACATGCCCCGGCACGATTTCGCTGATCCGTGTACCGAAATTCACAGCCAGTTTGTCCATGGCCGCATCCAGCTGCTGTTCGGCCTCCCCACCCTGCGCCTGTCCGTACCGCAGCGCATCGGAGACCAATTGCGCATACTGCGACTGCTGCGCCGCCTTCAGCAACAGGGAAGGATTGGTGGTGGCGTCACGCGGGGCATACTGGCGGATCGCCTCCACGTCGCCGGTATCGGCGACTACGGTGGTCATTGTCTTCAGGGCATCGAGTTTACTCATTATCACTCCTCAGGAGATCGGGCTGACGCCGATCAGCCACTCATGCAGGAAGAACACGAACAGGACCCAGAGAACCAGACCGGAGACCACGGTGATGGCATTGCCGGACAGCGTGCCGGCAGCGTGACTCACTCCGGCGGCCCGGTCACGGCGTCGGAACACGGCAAAACAGGCGACCGACCAGGCCAGGAAACCACCGAACAGCAACAGATCCGCCAGGGTGCCATTGGCAAGCAGATGCGCCAGCGCCCACACCTTGACGCCGGCCAGCATCGGGTGCCCCAGCTTGACGCGCAGACTGTTGGCCGGCACATAGGCAGCCGCCACCAGCACGAACACCGGCAGGTTCAGCACCAGGGACAGATGCCGGGTCCAGAGCGGCGGGTTCCAGAGGAAGACCGGCTCCATGCGCGCCTCGCCATAGCCGATGACGATCAGCACCAGCCCCAGAATGGCGATCAGTGCGTAGACCCCCTTCCAGGTCTTCTCGCCGCGTTTCTCGATCTGTTCAGCGCGCCACTGCGGCGCAAACAGGCGGGTCGAGTGCACTCCCAGAAACACCAGCAATCCGATGATCAGTACCGCCATTCTCAGTCTCCCCGTGGTGGTTGAGCGATGGCGCCAGCATACCGTTGCTAGTACTGATAATCCACATGCATATGGACGAATCGGCCATTGGCGCCGGCCGGCGGCAATACTTCGAAGGCGAAGTTGCCGCCGAAATCCAGAGACGGCCCACTGGGTTCGGACAGTCGGTCGAACAGGTTGTCGGCGCCCACGCTCACCGACCACTGTTCCGACAGCTGGTATTGCAGCGACAGGTCCACCAGCGTGTCGGCGCGGAAAGTCTGCGCAGCGAAGCCCCGGTCCCGATACACACTGCCATAGTGCCGCGCCCGCAGTAGTGTCTGCCAGGAGCCGTGGCGCCAGGTTCCGGTCAGCACTGCCTGATGCTCCGGGCTGGCTGTGGTCAGCACGTTGGTGGCTTCGGCCTGGAACAGACTGATCTGCGGATCGATCGCCTGCAGCGAGTCCGGTGGCTGTCGCAGCGATTGAATGTCGGTATCGACATAGCTCCAGGCCAGGTTCAGCCCCAGCTCGCCTCCCGCCAGTGGGGACCGCCAGTCGATCACCAGCTCCGCGCCATCAGAGCGGGTGTCGATGGCATTGGTGAAGAAGCTTACCGACTGCACGCCTTCTCCGCCCGGCAGCGATTGTACCCGATCGATCAGCGCCTGCCCCTGCAGACTCTCGGACACGGTGATACGATCATCTATGTCGATGCGGAACAGATCCAGGCTCAGACTCAGGGCATCCATCGGACGGGCCGTGATGCCCAGGGACAGATTCACCGCGTCCTCCTTGTCCAGGGTCGGCAGGGACAGCGCGCGACCGATGGCCGAGTCGGCCCGGATCAGGCGTGAGGCGATGCGCTCGAAGGTGTCCGCATCGAAGGTATTGTCACTGCGCGACCAGGCCAGCTGGCTCAGGGTCGGCGCCCGGAAGCTGTTGGACACCGACCCGCGCAGCGACCAGCTCCCGGTCAACGACCAGATACCGCTCAGCTTGCCGGTGACGGCGTCCCCGAAATCATCATAGTCCTCGTAGCGGGTGGCGACACTGCCATAGAACCGATCGGTGAGCTGGGAGGACGCCTCGACGTAGAGGCTGCCGACAACGCGGTCCAGCGAGGTGGCATCCTCGGGCGTCAGGCCCTTGGCGCCCTGGGCGCCGATGTCGGGCGCGCCCAGCAGGGAGGCGCGTTCGACGCGACTGCCATCGGCCAGCACCACATCTCCGCTGTAGCGGAAGTCCCCCGCCCGCCAGGACGCCGGATCACCGGCACGGCTGTCGAAATCCTCCCGGCGCACGGCGGCGCCGGCCGCGATCGAGACCGGCAGGGCCCCGACGCGGACCTGACGACGGGCATCCAGCTGCAGATTGAGCTGTTGCAGGCGGAACCGACCGGAGTCGAAGGCGGTGGGACTGTCGGGTCCCAACGACGCGTTCAGGGAATCCCTGACACCGAAATCGAAGCGGTTGCGGCCATAACCGAGACTGCCGTCCAGCGCCCACTCGCCGACATCGAATCGCAGACCCACGGTGCCGGCCACATCGAGGTTCTCGCCGGTCGAGATCGGCAGGGTACCTTCCGGATACAGTGCCTTGACGTTCTGATTGGAGTCGGGATGACGGAACAGCACGGCGCCCTCGGTATCCTGCTCCAGCCAGGTCACGGTGGCATAACCCTGAGCCTCGCGCCATTGCCAGCCACCGTTGGCCCACAGACGCAGCTCCTGTGAATCGGGATCGCCGGAGCGGCTGGTCTGCTGTCCCTGGAAGGCCAGGTTGTCGCGGGTCTGCGGCGCCACGAAGGCAGGCACCCGGTTGAGTCCGGCGCGGTTGGTGGTGCGGCGGCTGCGCAACTCGGCACCGGCACGCAGGAAACCGGTCTGTCCCAGCTGCCAGCCCTGCTGGGCCGTGACGAAGGCCGTCTGCCCGTCGGTAACGGTGTCACCGGTGACCGGAAAGTCGCTGATGTGCTGGCCACCGCCCACCGTGACCGAGCCACCCTCGGGTTGATCCTTGAGGATGATGTTGATGACACCCGCCACGGCATCGGAACCATACTGCGCACTGGCGCCATCGCGCAGGATCTCGACCCGTTCAACCGCGGACAGCGGCACGGTATTGAAATCGAAGGCATTACTGCCCTTGCCGAAGGTGGTGTTGTCATTGACCACGGCCGAAGGATGGCGGCGCTTGCCATTGACCAGCACCAACACCTGATCGGGTGACAGGTTACGGAGCCGGGCCGCGCGGATATGGTCGGATGTCACAGAATTGGACTGCCGGGGAAAACTGAAAGACGGCGCCAGCGAAGACAGTGCCTCGCCCAGTTCGTTGCCCATCGCACCCGGGGTACCGAGTGACTCGCTGCCGAATACGTCCACCGGCGCGGTGGAGTCCAGCGCCGTGCGCGGCGCGGTGCGGTTACCGACCACCACGAGACTACCCAGATCAACAGTTTCCTGAGCCAGCGTCGGCACAGGGATGGCGCTGATCGCCATCGCGGCAGGCAGGGCAATCAGGGTGGTCAGTGGTCGTTTTCGCTGTCTGTACTGCTCCATAAACTCGATGACTCTGCGATTCCTGATGATTGAGGGGCGGCTGTAAAGAGTACCGAAATGCGCTACTGTTACAAAGATCCGTGATTCACTGGCTGGTTACGCCACAATGACAGGAGGGGATGAGATGGGCACCGGGGAAACCATCAACCGGGATGATTTCATGCGCGTGGAGTTGCGGGTCGGACGCATCCGGGACGTACAGTCCTTCCCGGAAGCGCGCAAGCCGGCCTGGATACTGCTGGTGGATTTCGGTGAGGAGATCGGTGTGCGCAAATCCAGTGCACGGATCACCGACCTCTATCAGCCTGAGGATCTGCTGGGTCGCCAGGTGGTGGCGGTGGTCAATTTCCCGCCCAGACAGATTGGACCGATGCGCTCCGAATGCCTGGTGACCGGCTTTCACAATGAAAACGGCGAAGTGGTACTGTGTGCCCCGGACGCCGACGTCCCGCTGGGCTCACGACTGCTCTGATCCGTCCGCGCCGGTCGATAACCGATGCACGATGGCCGAGGTGGAACAGTCGTCCAGAAATGCCAGCACCCTCACTTTGCCACCGTATTCACGGACATAGCCGGCCCCGACCACTTCGTCTTCACTATAGTCGCCGCCCTTGACCAGCACCTCCGGCCGTAGCCGGGCCAGCAACGGTTCCGGCGTATCCTCGGCGAAACCCACCACCCAGTCCACAGCCTCCAGCCCGGACAATACCGTCATGCGGCGCTCCAGCGGATTGACCGGACGGCCCCGGCCCTTCAGGCGACGCACCGAGGCATCATCATTGACGGCCACGACCAGGCGGTCGCCCAGCCTGCGTGCTTCCGCCAGGTACCCCACGTGACCGGCATGGATGATGTCGAAACAGCCATTGGTGAAGACGATCCGCTCACCATGGGCGCGGGCATCCTCCACGGCCACCGCCAGCTGTTCCGCGCTCATCACACCGCGGGCACTGCCCTGCTCCAGCTGCACGGCCCGGCGCAGCTCGGGGGCACTGATGGCGGCCGTGCCGAGACGGCCCACGGCCAGGCCGGCGGCGATGTTGGCCAGCGCCATGCCCTGTTCCAGCGTGCCGCCGGCGGCCAGCGCGGCGGCCAGCACCGAGACTACCGTGTCGCCCGCGCCGGTGACATCGAACACTTCCCTGGCCCGCGCCGGCAGGTGGAACTCGGGCTGTCCGGCCCGCAGCAGGGTCATGCCCTGTTCGCCACGGGTGATCAGCAGCGCCTGCAGCGACAGTGATCCCAGCATGGCCTCGCCTTTGCGCACCAGCTCGGCCTCGCTGTGGCTGACACCGGCCACGGCCTCGAACTCGGACAGATTCGGGGTCAGCACCGTGGCACCACGGTAACGGTCGAAATCATACCCCTTGGGATCGACGATCACGGGAATGCCCTGCAGTCCGGCAGCCTCGATCAACCGCTCCGGATGAGCCAGTGCGCCCTTGCCATAATCGGACAGGATCAGTGCACCGGTTTCCGGCATCAACCGCAGGGCCCGGCGGGTCACGGACTCGACATCGTCTGGCGCGAACGGTTCCTCGAAGTCGGCGCGCAGCAGCTGTTGCTGGCGGCTGATGACGCGCAACTTGGTGATGGTCGGGGCGGAACCGGAACGGCGGAACTCGCATCGCACTCCGGCGGCCCGCAGACGCCCGTCCAGGGTATCGGCCGCCTCATCCGCTCCAGTGATGCCACCCAGCGTGGCGGCCCCGCCAAGCGCCGCGATGTTCAGCGCCACATTGGCCGCGCCACCCGGGCGATCCTCGGTACCTCCTACGCGCACGATGGGAACGGGAGCCTCGGGAGAAATGCGCGACGTGCTGCCATGCCAGTAACGGTCCAGCATGACATCGCCCACGACCAGCACGCGGGCCTGCTGAAAAGGGGGCAGCTCCATTGTCATTCCGCTTTGTTCCTTGCCGGTCGCAAAAGCGCATCATAGCATGCAGTCTGCTACAATGCCGCCGACCCCCGCAGCACGAGTATTCCGTCACGATGTCCCGGGAAGACAAGCAATCACCGCGCCATTACCTGACTCCGCGTTTCTGGCCCACCTGGCTGGCACATGGCGCCATCTGGCTGGCCGCCAGACTGCCGTTTCGCTGGCAGATGGCGATCGGACGCGTTATCGGGCGGCTCAGCTACCATTTCGCGCGACGCCGCCGGCAGATCTGTGAGACCAATATCGCACTGTGCTTTCCCGAGCTGTCGGAAGAACAGCAGCGACGCCTGGTGAAAGACACCTTCCTGTCCAATGGCATGGGCATCATGGAAATCGGTCTATCCTGGTATCGCCGGCCGGAAGAATTCATGGACCGGGTCACGGCACATGGCGTCGAACACGTCGAGGCAGCGCATGCGCAGGGCCGCGGCGTACTGCTGGTCAGCGCCCACTTCTGCACACTGGAACTGATCGGCGGGCTGGCCGCCCAGCTGTTCCCGGTGGATATCACCTACCGCGCCCACAAAAACCCCCTGTTCGATGCGCTGATGAAACGCGGCCGGGAACGGCATTTCGGCGCCGTGGTGGAACGCAGGCAGGTACGGCAGGCGCTACGCCGCCTTCGCGAGGGTCACACTCTGTGGTACGCGGCGGACCAGGACTATGGGCCCAGACACTCCGTGTTCGCACCGTTCTTCAACCGGCCCGCGGCCACCATTACGGCAACGTCACGTTTCGCACGGTACAACGACTCGCCGGTGATTTTCTTTGCACACTACCGGACACCGGACCACCAGGGCTATGAACTGTATTTCAGTAAGCCGCTGGAAGACTACCCCACCGGGGATGATGTGGAGGACGCGACCCGGATCAACCGCCTTATCGAAGCCGCCATTCGCCGGCACCCCGAGCAATACATCTGGCTACACCGCCGTTTCAAGACAAGGCCGGAAGGCACACCCGACCCTTACAGAGCACACCGGAAAGGCCTCGCATGAACCGCTGGCGGCTGCTTCGGGACGTCCGCTTCCATGCCGCGCTGAGCAGTCTGCTGCTGTCCATGGTGGCGGTGATGCTGGGGCAGGAACCCAATGAAGATGGCTTCATCTACCTGCGCACGGCCGAGATTTTTGTGGAAGATGGCCTGGTGGCCGCCTTCAGGCATTATCCCTGGGCCACGCATTCGGTACTGATCGGTCTTTTACAATACCTTCCCGGCATGGACTTCCTCGCCGCGGCGCAGTGGCTCAATGCGCTGTGGTATGCGGTGGTGACGGTGGCTTTCGTCAACCTGGTCCGGGAATTCAATCCATCGCCGCGCGTCGCCGTGCTGGCGGCAATGACTGTGCTGGCCTGGCCGCTGCTGAACGAATTCCGGTTCTATATCATCCGTGACATCGCCTTTCTTGGGCTGGCCCTGTGGGCGGCCTTGTTTCTGCTGCGTTATTACCGCCATGGCGGCATACTCCGGGCGGCAGCCTGCTGTGCGCTGCTGGCAGCGGCTGCGCTGTTCCGGGCCGAAGCCCTCGCGCTTCTGCTGCTGACGCCACTGTCATTGCTGGCGCATCCCGGACTGCCCCTTCGTCAAAGGCTCCGGCGCCTGCTGCCTGTCTGGGGAATGACGGCCATGTTGCTACTGGCCGTGCTGGCGATGTTCCTGCTGGCCGACGTGGATCTGTGGGAACGGTTGCGGACCGTGGTCGGCACATACCGCCCGTTTCTCGAGAGTGCACTGAACGGATCGGGCAGCGGCCATGCCGCCCTGACCCAGGCAATGTTCACGGACCATGCGGCAAGGCATTCGGCCGAGTACACGGGACTGATCCTGACGAGTGGGCTGACCGCCATGTTGATCGCCCGTCTGCTGGAAAGTCTCGGTATCATCGCGGCCGGCATCATAGGCTACGGGCTCTGGCGACAGCGCCCGCCATTGCCACCAGTCTGCTTCCGTCCCTGGGTCACCTGGCTGGCAACCAGCCTGGCCATTCTGATGCTCTTCACGCTGATCACCCGCTTCATGACCACCCGCTATACGTTACTTTTCTCTCTGCTGCTGCTGGTGCTAGTTCCCCTGATCGTGGATCGGATCTGGATCGCCGCGGAACAGACCGGCCGTCAGCGCCGTTTCGCTTGGGTGTTCGGTCTGTTGCTGGCTTACAGCGCCATCGATGCACATATCACCTTCGGCGAACCGAAGCGCTGGCTGCCGGCGACAATCGAGTGGCTGGAGATGGAGACTGACGCCGAGACCCCACTGCGCACCAACGAGCGGTATATCGCCTGGCGTAGCGGACGCATCGAGGCCTACGATCAGGTCCGGCGCGATCTGCCGGCGCAGGCTCTGCTGGACGCGCCGGCTGGATCGATCCTGGTGGTGGAAAGGCAATCGGCACTGTCAGCAGCCATCCAGGAGGCCGAGCAGCAGGGCGCGGTCCGGGAACTGGCCCGGTTCGAGGATCGGCGGGGACCGCGCATCATCATCTACCGTCGTCTTTGAAGTACTCTTCCAGGTCCTGGTCCCTCTCCTCGTCACGCACGCCCTTGGTGACCAGCACATTTTCCATGATCAGGTATTCCAGATCGGAGCCGAAAAACATCTCCAGAGCATCCTCCGGAGAGCAGACCATCGCCTCGCCAGGTCGATTAAGCGATGTATTGAGCACGATGCCATAGCCGGTACGGGCTTCCATGGCCTTCAGCAGCGCATGAAACCGCGGATTGGTGTCCTCGTGGACCACATGCGCCCGTGTGGTGCCGTCATGATAGGCCAGAGAGGGGAATCGCTTCCGCCACTCCTCATCCACATCGAAGGTCATGGTCAGATATTCGGCCGGGTGGCCGTTCTTCAACACTTTCCTGGCAACTGTGTCCAGCATGCTGGGTGAAAAGTAACGCCAGCTCTCCCGGAATTTGATCTTCTTGTTGATGGCTTCGATCATCTGCGACTGCGCCGGGTTACCCAATATACTCCGGTGTCCCAGTGCCCGAGGACCGAACTCCATCCGCCCCTGGAACCAGGCCACCAGATGACCTTCCGAGAGAAGCCGGGCCGCGACCTCGGCGGGGTCGTCCAGCTTCTCCCGACAGTACTTCTCCCGCCGCTCTTCACAGGCCTGCCAGCAACGCGTGGCACTGAAGGCCGGCCCGAAGAACGAATCACGCACAGGCTTGATGGTCTGACGTTGCAGGGCCGC
>JAWLFN010000110.1:0-8950 GCA_041685555.1 Gammaproteobacteria bacterium
CTGGCTGAAAGCCCCTCCGGGCGAAATCTGGCGCGCCCTGTCGCCGCGTTGTCGCGCTTGCCAAGGGCTGCGGCCATTGCCGGCGCACGACGCCTTGCGCCAGAGCGCACCAGATTCCGCAGAGCAGCCATGGAGGGACGCATTGGTTCCCTCGCCGAGCGCTTGGGAGTCCGTTTTCGGGGGCCGGACAATGGCCGATCCGCGCCCCGGTTTGCCGACCTGTCCGCCACCGGCCCAGCCACCACGCTCGGCATCGGAGGGTGATCACTCAGAACGATAATGCTGTCAATACAACCGTGAGCGCTCCAGCTCCACATCGGCATTACGCCACAGCGTCTCGAACTGCCGCCACACAATATCTGCTTCGTGCTGTTTCCCCTGGGCCTCCAGTGCCTGCGCCAGGCCAAAGGTGGCCCAGCCGTTGCGCTGGTTCCATTCCAGGTCGCGGCGGTAGATCGCTTCGGCGCGTTCGGCGTCGCCCGCTTCCAGCAGGGCGGCACCCAGGTACAGGCGCATGGACTGCGGCCAGTCCGGGGGTTCTGTGTAGTTGTTCTGGTCTTCCAGCTCCACGGCGCGTTCATAGGCGGCGATGGCGGCATCCAGGTCACCGCGGGCCTCGGCGATCTCGCCTTCCAGGCCGGCGGCGGCCAGGCGCAGGATGTGGGAAACCGGGGTGGGGCCGGCGCTGGTCTGGTCGACGCTTTCGTGCTCGGCCAGACGCCGGATTTCGGCCAGGGCGGCCTCGGCCCGGTCAACGTCGCCGATGTTGGCGCGCGCGCTGCCGGTCACGTATTGCCACATGCCGTCCAGGTAGGCCGTGCCGTCATGGGATTGCTGC
This sequence comes from Gammaproteobacteria bacterium, assembly GCA_041685555.1. GTDB lineage: Bacteria > Pseudomonadota > Gammaproteobacteria > Pseudomonadales > Pseudohongiellaceae > PWQG01. Next base: position 839 of record JAWLFN010000110.1, read on the forward strand.
TTCTCCAGGATCGTGTCCCACTGGCCGAAAATCTTGTCCACCAGCCAGGCAGAGACCACGCGCTTCTGTCCGCGCCCTTGCGCGCCATCGGCCGGTACGCTGCTGGCTCCGGCCTCGGCGGTCTCGGCGGACAGCGCATGGTTGCCCTGCAGAGAGGCGGCATAGCGCACGAAATCCTGGGCGTGACCGGAGTGGCTGCGGTGTGACAGCGGGTAGGTGCCGATCATCGGGAAATTGGTGTCGCCCCAGATATCGGCGAACTGAAGGTCCACTTCCTGGGAGCGGATGTTGGTGTTGATGGCCTTTTCATACTCACCCACGCGCAGATAGATGTGGCCGGGCATGTGCACCATATGCCCGGAAATCGGTGCGGTGCGCTCCAGTTTCTGGGCGGCCGGCATGGCCAGCTCCGGTTGCGTGGAGGCCTCCATCAGGTGGATGTACAGGTGATTGGCGCCCGGATGATAGGGCTCCACTTGCATGGCCTGCTCCAGCGCGGATTGTGCGCGGGCCGTGCCGGGTCGGGCCGAGCCATCCTCGTTCCAGTAGTCCCAGCGGCCCATCGACATATAGGCCGCCGCGTACAGGGAGGCAATGTCCGGATCGTCCGGATAGCGCTCATGCAACTCCGCCATGGCGTCCAGATAGGCGAAATCGCGTTCGCTGTCGTCGGGAATGGCGTCCTTGTTGTAGAGCACGTACAGCGCGCGGATCATGTCCTGCTCGCGCTCGCTGGCGTTGTCGATCAGTTCCATGGCCTGTTCGATGGCCTTGAGGCCTTCACCCTGGGGGTCATCGGGCATGTTGGCGTAGCGGCTGTTGGGGTTGGGGCCCATGGCATGGGCCATGCCGAACCAGACCATCGGGGCATCGGGGTCATGGCGGGCCGCTTCCTGGTAGGACGCGATGGATTCCGGGAAGTAGAAGCTCCACGCCATGCGCAGCCCCTGGTCGAAGAACTGCTGCGCCCGCTCGGAATCCGTGGTGATCGGCCGGCTGTAGTCCCCGGAACCCGGCAGCTCCACCGCCAGCGGCTCGTTGTCGCCGGACTGGGCGATGGCCGCCGGCAGGGCGGCCAGTTGCAGCGAGCCGGCCACCAGCAGTGCCGTGCCTGCCCGTCGCAGCAATAGGTTTCTTCTCATGATCCGTTCTCCACCTGTTCTGATTGTGAATTCGTTCAGGATTCGAGTATAGAACGGATCTGCATGACAAGTCAGTGGTCTGCGACATTCTGTCACTCACTGATTGATCTGCCGCAAATCAGGCCGTCTTGTCCTTGAACTCACACAGGTCATGGATCACGCAGGCTGCGCATTTCGGTCGGCGCGCCGTGCAGATGTAGCGCCCGTGCAGGATCAGCCAGTGGTGGGCATCGAGCAGGTAGTCCTTCGGCACCACCCGCATCAGACGCTTTTCCACTTCCAGTACATTCTTGCCCTTTGCGATGCCGGTACGGTTGCTGACCCGGAAGATATGGGTGTCGACCGCCATGGCCGGTTGGCGGTATGCGGTGTTCAATACCACGTTGGCCGTCTTGCGACCGACGCCGGGCAGGGCCTCCAGTGCCTCGCGGGTGGCCGGTACTTCGCCGCCATGACGCTCGATCAGTGCCTGGCAGGTTTTGATGATGTTCTCTGCCTTGCTGTTGTACAGGCCGATGGTCCGGATGTGTTCCTTCAATCCACCCAGGCCCAGATCCAGTATGGCCTGAGGCGTATTGGCGATCGGATACAGCCGCCGGGTGGCCTTGTTGACACCGACATCGGTGGCCTGAGCGGACAGGATGACCGAGATCAGCAGTTCGAACACCGAACTGTATTCGAGCTCGGTGGTCGGCTCGGGGTTTTCCGCCTTGAGACGGCGGAAGATTTCTTCGCGCTTTTCCCGGTTCATGGATGGGACTTCCCTGGTTGACGGATCCGGGCCGCAGTTTACCACGTCTGCCTGTACCCCGGTCTGCTTGCGCCAGGCGATGAGCGGGCGTTATGCTGTCCGGTAATGATTGGATTACCCGATCATCAGGATCGGGATAACTGGAAGGCCGAGAATGATCGAGAAAGCCGGAACCGGGATTGCCGGATTCGATGAGCTGACCGGCGGTGGTCTGCCCCGAGGCCGCGTCACTCTGTTGGAAGGGGGAGCTGGCACGGGAAAAACCATCATGGCGCTGGAGTCACTGGTCCATGCGGCGCGAGAGCTGGATTAGCCGGGCGTATTCGTGGCCTTCGAGGAGCATGCCGGACGGATCAGGGAGAATGCGGCCAGCTTCGGCTGGCACCTGGATGAATTGTCCGAAAGCCAGTTGACCTTCATGGATTGCCAGCCATCCGTCGATCTCGTACAGACCGGCAGCTTTGACCTGCAAGGCCTGTTGGCCGGCCTGGGTGCCGTGGTTGAGCAGATCGGCGCCCGTCGCGTCGTGCTGGATGCCGTGGATACCCTGCTGGCCCTGTTACCGACACGGCACGATATGCGCCGGGAGGTATATCGGGTGCATGAATGGTTGCTCGAGCGCAATCTCACCGCCATCGTCACCGCCAAGAATCAGCGTCAGGGCCATGTGCCGGCAGAGGCGGATCTGGACTTCATGCAGTTCATGGTCGACAGCGCGGTACAACTCCGTCACGAAGTGGTCGAGGGCATCTCTCAGCGTTCCCTGCGGGTGCTCAAGTATCGTGGTTCGGCGTTTGACGAGAACGCTGTGCCCTATGTGATCGGCCCTCACGGGCTGGAATTGGCTGGCAGCCTCCATGCAATGAGTCCACCGCTCAGGGTCAGTCGGGAGCGACTGTCCTCGGGGGTGCCGCGACTGGACAGTATGCTGGACGGCGGCTATTACCGCAGTGCCAGCATCCTGGTGACCGGCGCCCCGGGCACGGCCAAGACGACGCTGGCCGGTGCCTTCATCGAGGCGGCCTGCCAGCGGGGCGAACGCACGTTGATGATCAGCTTCGATTCCCGGGTGGAGGAGATCGTGCGCAACCTGGGCTCGGTCGGGATCGATCTGCGGACGCCACTCGATCAGGGCACGCTGCGCATGGAGTCGGCCGGCGGCCTGGCCGGCAGCAGCGAGATCCAGCTGATGCGGATCCGTAAATGGGCGGAACAACACCAGGCGCGGTGTATTGCCATCGATCCAGCTTCGGCGCTGGCCAAGGCCGGCAACGCACTGCTGGCGCACAGCGTGATCCATCGACTGGTGGACTGGTGCAAGTCCCATGAGATCACGTTGATGACCACCAGTCTGCTGGACCGGGCTTCGGAAAGTGAAACCCACACTCCGCTACAGATCTCCACCATTGCCGATACCTGGATCCATCTGGATTACCGGGCGGAGTCGGGCGAGCGCAACCGCGGTCTGTCCATCATCAAGTCGCGGGGTACGGCGCATTCCAACCAGGTAAGGGAGTTGATTCTCAGTGCCGACGGGGTTGAACTGGCCGACGTCTATGCCGCCGGAGGCGAAGTGCTCATGGGAACGCTGCGCATGGAACGCGAGCGCGCCGAGGCACTGGCCCGGCGCAAGGCGCAGCAGGAACACCGCCAGTCCGTCGTGCGTCTGGAGGCGGAATCGAGAGAGCTGGAGCAGCGCATGTACGCCCTGGAAGAGAGCCTGCGGGGCAAGAATGAGGAGTTGCGGGAGGCGCGAGCCAATCAACAGACCGTGGAACAGCTGCTCAGCGACACGGACGATCTGATACGAGACAAGCGGCGGGCGGGCCATGGCAGTAATGAGTGAGGAGCTGGTTCATCTGAGGCTGTATGTGTCCCGGGGATCCCCCAACTCCCGCATGGCGATGCGAAACATCGAAACGATCCGGCAGCAATATCTCGGGGACCGATGCAGACTGGAAGTGATCGATCTGTTCGAGGAGCCGCTGCGGGCACTGGAAGATGGCGTGATGATGACGCCCATGCTGCTGCTGGTGTCCAGTGACCCACCCGTCAGCATCATCGGCAATCTCAGTGACCCGACGCCGTTATTGCAGGCTCTGGAGGTGGCGCCTGATGAACGGACAGGGTGACGAGCTGGCCGGACTGGTCGCCCAGCTTCGCGAGATCGAAGACCGTATTGTTGAACTGACCGGTGGGTCGGTCGATGCGGTGGTGGATCGACAGGGCAGACCCTGGCTGTTGAGCGATGCCCAGCAGGAATTGCGCGAGCGCAGTGAGCTGCAGCGTCGCTTCTCCGAGCAGCAGACCGCCCTTCTCAATGCGCTGCCCGCCCATATCGCTTTGCTGGATGCCCGCGGGAAGATCATCGACGCCAATGAAGCCTGGCGCCACTTCGGTGCTTCCCATGGCATGGTCGACCCGGACAGCGGGGTCGGCAGCAACTATCTGGAGCTGTGTGACGCGGCGCCCGCGGACGTGGTTGAAGCGCATGAAACCGCCGCCGGCATCCGCGCGATTCTGGCCGGAGAGGCCGATTCTCTGTCCCTGGAATATCCCTGCCATGAGCCGGACAGGCCGCGCTGGTTCAATCTCGTGGCCGCCCCGTTGCGCTCGCATCCGCAGGGAGGGGTAGTGGTCATGCACATCGATATCACCGACCGCAAGCTGGCGGAACAGGACCTGCAACGCGCCGCCAGTCTGTTCCGGGCCAGCAATGATGGCGTGTTGATCACGGACCCGGACGGGGTCATTCGCGATGTCAATCCTGCCTACACCCGGATCTCCGGTTTCGGCAGCGAGGAGCTCGTGGGCCAGCGCGCCAGCGTGCATGCCGGGCTCAATGGGCCGGAAGTGGACCATGAAATCGAGCAGTCACTGGAAGCACGCGGTCACTGGTCCGGCGAGCTGCGGGACAGGCGCAAGAATGGTGATGTCTATGTGCAGAAGATGTCGGTTTCGGTTGTCACCGGCGAGCACGGTCAGGTGCTCAACTACATCATCGTCGTCACTGATATCACCCGGATCAAGGCGCATCAGGCCGAGCTGGACAGGGTGGCTCACCATGATGCGCTGACCGGGCTGCCCAACCGCAGGTTGATGACCGACCGCCTGGAACAGGCGCTGCGCTACGCGCGCCGGCACGGCGAAGCACTGGCAGTCTGCTATCTGGATCTGGACCACTTCAAGCCGATCAATGACCGCTGTGGGCATACGACGGGGGACCACGTGCTGATCGAGGTGGCGCGGCGGCTGGAAGTCGGCCTGCGGGAATCGGACACGATTTCTCGCATCGGTGGCGACGAGTTCGTCCTGTTGCTGCCGGGCATCGCGGGTATCGGGGAGGTGAGCCAGGTGCTGGATCGCCTTCTGGAGGCGCTGCAGAAGCCGCTGGAGGTGGACGGCCACACGGTCAGTGTGTCATCCAGCATCGGCGTGGCGCTGTTTCCGGAGGACGGCGAGGACGCCGATACGCTGCTGCGGTTTGCCGACCAGGCCATGTATTCCGCCAAGGCCTCGGGACGTGATCGCCACCTCCGCTTTGACAGTAGGACATTGCGCCAGTCGGAAGCACGTCAATCCAGTCTGCAGTCCATCCTCGAAGGGTTGGATCAAAACCAGTTCATTCTGCATTACCAGCCCAAGGTGGACCTGCGGGACGGCAGTCTGGTCGGCGTGGAGGCACTGGTGCGCTGGCAGCATCCCGAACATGGACTGCTGTTGCCCGCCGAATTCATGGACTTCGTCATCGGCTCTGACCATGAAATCCGCTTCGGGGAGTATGTCCTGGAAATGGCACTGCAACAACTGACCCACTGGCAGGAACAGCAGCTGGAGCTGCAGGTCAGTGTGAACATCAGCGGTAATGAGCTGCGGCAATCGGGGCTGGCCGAGCGGATCACCAGCAGTCTGGCAAGACACGGAGGTATCCATCCCGCCCGGCTCGAGATCGAGGTGCTGGAGACGACGGCGATCAAGGACATCAGTCAGGTCCTGTTGACACTGTCCCTGTGCCGCGAGGCGGGTGTGCAGGTCTCGCTGGATGACTTTGGTACCGGTTATTCGTCACTGACAGTGTTCCAGCGCCTGCCCGTGGACACGCTGAAGATCGATCAGAGTTTTGTCCGGGACATGCTGCAAGACAGCAATGACCGCAGCATTGTCGAGAGCGTCATCCATATGGCCCGGGCGTTCAATCGCAACGTGGTGGCCGAGGGCGTGGAGACCATGGAGCATGCTCGCGTACTGCTGAAAATGGGCTGTTTTCAGGTGCAGGGGTACGGCATCGCCCATCCCATGGAGCCCGATGCGATGCACGGCTGGCTCAGTGAGTGGCGCGGCCGGCGTTCCTGGGAGGCATTGACGCCCCGTTGACGGCGGTTCATTCGCGACGCTGCGCGGCCTTGCGCTTTCTGCTGCGTTGCACGGCTGCGCGAATATCGGCCTGCAGGTCGTGGCGCGATCTCGAGACGGTGGCGGGCGCGGCGCCGGATTCCGCGCTGCTGCTCGACCTGGACGCCAGGCGTGCCCGCTGACGGGCCTCTTTTGCTTCCCGCCAACGGACCAACCGGGCATTGCGCGCCTCGTGCCGTTGCCGCCAGTACGCCGACTGCCGGTCCGTGATCCCGGTCTGTCCGTCGGCCGGTTCCACCATGTCGATACAGTCAACCGGGCAGGGTGCGATGCAGAGCTCGCAGCCCGTGCATTCGCTTTCCAGCACGGTATGCATCTGTTTCGCAGCGCCCAGGATGGCATCGGTCGGGCAGGCCTGGATGCACTTGGTGCAGCCGATGCATTCGGCTTCCCGGACCCGGGCCACCAGGCGTGGCCCCGGCTCGCCGTGATGTCGGTCGAGAGGCACCGCCGGACGCTCCAGCAGCCGGGCCAGTGCGGCAATCGTGGCCTCGCCGCCAGGGGGACACTTGTTGATGGCATCGCCCGCGGCGATGGCCTCGGCATAGGGGCGACAACCCGCGTACTCGCAGCGTTGACACTGGGTCTGGGGCAGCAGGGCGTCAATGGCATCGATCAATTGTGGATCACTCATGGCGGGCGATTCTAGCATGGCCCCGCCGCGTCCGGCAGTTGCGCATTTTTTTTACCCGCCATTTACAGTAGAATTCCGCCCCCTGAATCCCTTGCATTACCGGAGTGAGCAAACATGAAGAAGTGGCAATGCATTGTCTGTGGCTTCATTTATGATGAGGCGGAAGGCTGGCCCGATGACGGTATCGAACCCGGCACGCGCTGGGAGGACGTCCCGGACGACTGGATGTGCCCGGAATGCGGCGTCGGCAAGGAAGATTTCGAAATGATGGAGATCGACTGACCACCCGGGCCACCGCCATCCGAATCTGTTGTCGAACAAGAGGAACACATTGTGTCAAAGCGCCGAATCCTGGTGACCAGCGCCCTGCCGTACGCCAACGGCCCCATTCACCTGGGTCACATCCTGGAGGTCGTACAGACCGACATCTGGGTGCGGTTCCAGCGCCAGCAGGGCAATGACTGCGTCTATGTCTGCGCCGATGATGCCCACGGCACCGCCATCATGCTCAGCGCCGAGCGTGAAGGCATCACGCCGGAAGAGTGGATCGGCCGCATGTCGCGCTCGCACCAGGACGATTTTGCCGCCTTCGGTATCAGCTTTGACAATTACCATTCCACCCACTCGGTGGAAAACCAGCACTTCTCCGAGACCATCTACACGGCGCTGCGCGACAATGGCATGATCGCCACGCGCACCATCCGCCAGCTGTATGATCCCGAGAAGGAACTGTTCCTGGCCGACCGTTTCGTCAAGGGCACCTGCCCCAAATGCGGGGCCGAGGAGCAGTACGGCGACAACTGCGAAGTCTGCAATGCCGCCTACAGCCCGTCCGAGCTCATCGATCCACGCTCCACACTGTCCGGCGCCACGCCGGTGGAAAAAGAGTCCGAGCATTACTTCTTCCGCCTGCCCGAGTTCACCGACATGCTGCGGCAGTGGACACGCAGCGGCACCCTGCAGGAGTCGGTGGCCAACAAGCTCAGCGAATGGCTGGACGCTGGCCTGCAGGAGTGGGACATAAGCAGGGACAGTCCCTATTTTGGCTTCGAGATTCCCGATGCGCCGGGCAAATATTTCTATGTCTGGCTGGATGCGCCGATCGGCTACATGGCCAGCTTCCGCCACTACTGCGACCGCACCGGTACCGACTTTGACGCCTACTGGAAGCC
>JAWLFN010000111.1:0-8874 GCA_041685555.1 Gammaproteobacteria bacterium
CTGCTGGCCAACTGGTTCGGGCAGCGTTACCAGGCGCTCCAGATGATCGCCGCGCTCATTGTGGCGGTGTTCCTCGGCATCTATGCCGCGGCCCAGTTCAGTGCCGGCAGCAAGGCCCTGAATGTGCTGTTCGGCTGGCAGGAGGGGTTGGGAGCACTGCTGGGCGCTGTAATGGTGCTGTTCTACAGTTTCTCCGGCGGCCTGCGGGCCTCGGTCTGGACCGACGCGGCCCAGTCCGCGGTCATGTTGGCCGGTATGCTGATCATGGCTTGGATCACGATCAGTTCCATGGGCGGGATCCAGGCCAGCTGGGAGTCGCTGAACAATGTCTCCGACACCTACATGGACTGGTTCGGGGCCGATCTGGCCTTCGGGGCGGCCGGGCCGTTGCTGTTCGTGGTGGGCTGGCTGTTCGCGGGCTTCGGCGTGGTCGGGCAGCCTCACATCATGGTCCGCTTCATGTCGCTGGACAGTGAAGAGAGTCTGCGACGGACGCGGATCTACTACTACAGCTGGTATACCACCTTCTATTCCCTGGCCATGATCGTCGGCCTGATGGGGCGCCTGTTGCTGCCGGACATCGCCGACTTCAGTGTGGCCGAGGATACCGAGCTGGCATTGCCGACCATGGCCGCTGAACTGTTGCCGGATGCCATGGCCGGGCTGGTGCTGGCCGGGCTGTTCGCGGCGACCATTTCCACGGCGGATTCGCTGGTGCTGACCTGCTCCGCCGCTATCAGCCGGGATCTGCTGCCGGAAAGGTGGCACAGCTACTACGTTACGCGGATGGCGACACTGGGCATGGTGCTGCTGGCGCTCGCCATTGCCCTGTTTTCCGACGAAAGCGTCTTCGCGCTGGTGCTGTATGCCTGGTCCGGTCTGGGGGCCGCATTCGGGCCGTTGTTGATACTGTATGCCATCGGCCGGCGACCTTCCCAGAAGGTGGCTGTAGCCATGGTGTTGGCGGGGCCGTTGGCCGTTTTCGGCTGGCAGTGGACCGGCGAACTGATCGTGACCACCATCTATGAAATCCTGCCAGGCATGGTTGCCGGATTCCTCGTCTATATGATCGGTAGCCGGCTGGAGACCCGCAATACGGAGCAAGAAATGGCGGGGCGCGAATAAATCGGACAACAGGAGGCGGTTTCACGTATAATCCGCACCCGGATATTCCCTTCCCCGCCTCGCAGGTCCCGTTTATGGCTCCTACAACCACTCCGGCCACCGGCTTCGCCGCGTTGTCCCTGCCCGATTTCCTGATGGAGACCCTCAGCCGGGTCGGCTACGAGTCGCCCACGGCGATCCAGCAGGCCACCATCCCGCCATTGCTGGCCGGTCGCGACATCACCGGTATGGCGCAGACGGGCACGGGCAAGACCGCGGCATTCGCCCTGCCGATACTGGCGCACATTGATGTCAGGAAACCGGTCACGCAGGCCCTGGTGCTGTGTCCGACCCGGGAGCTGGCCATCCAGGTGGCCGAAGCTTTCCAGACCTACTCGGCCGGCATGCGCGGCTTTTCCGTGTTGCCCGTCTACGGGGGGCAGGACATGGGCAAACAGCTGCAGGCGCTGCGCCGTGGTGTGCATGTGGTGGTGGCCACACCCGGGCGGTTGCTGGACCATCTTCGACGTCGCTCCATCAACCTCTCCACGCTGCGCACCGTGGTGCTGGACGAGGCCGACGAGATGTTGCGCATGGGATTCATCGACGATGTCGAGGCGATTCTGCAGCAGACGCCCGAGAAGCGACAGGTGGCACTGTTTTCGGCGACCATGCCGGCGGCCATCCGCAAGGTGGCCAACAAGTACCTGGACAATCCCGAAGAGGTGCGGATTGAAACCGCGGCCAGCACCAATGACGACATTGAACAGCGTTACTGGCTGGTGCAGGGCACCAACAAGCTTGATGCGCTGACCCGGCTGCTGGAGGTCGAGGAGTTCGATGGCATGATTGTCTTCGTCCGCACCCGCAACAGCACGGTGGAGCTGGCCGACAAGCTCAGCGCACGCGGATTCTCGGCATCGCCACTGAATGGCGACATGAATCAGAGTGTGCGTCAGCGCACCGTCGAGCAGCTGAAGAACGGGCGGCTCGATATTCTGGTGGCCACCGATGTGGCGGCCAGAGGGCTGGACGTGGACCGCATCAGTCACGTTGTCAACTACGATATCCCGCATGACAACGAGGCCTACGTCCACCGTATCGGACGAACCGGCCGGGCCGGCCGCAGCGGCAAGGCGATCCTGTTCGTGGCGCCCCGCGAGCAGCGTCTGCTGCAGTCGATCGAGAGGACCACGCGACGCAAGATCGCCCGCCTGGAGCTGCCCAGCCGTGATGAGCTGATGCAGCGTCGTGGCGCCGCGTTCCGCGCCGAGATCGGTCAGGTCGTCCAGCAGGAAGACCTGTCATTCTTCCATGACCTGGTGGCGGAGCTGTGCCGCGAACAGGAGTGTTCCGTGGAAGATGCGGCCGCCGCCATGGCCAGCCTGTTGCAGAAAAAGAAGGCGGTGACGGCCGCCGGTGGCAAGGCGGCGTCGTCTTCGTTGAAGGAAAGGGCCGGTACCGCCATCAAGCGCACGGCGGCGCCCCGCGGCAAGCCCGCTTCGAAACCCGCGACGGCCGACCCCGCGGCTGCGTCGAAGCCGATGCGCAGGCCGAAGGTCGCGCCGGGGAGCGATGAGGACAGGGAACAGTGGTCGACGCAGAAACCGGTCAAGAGCAAGACCGGGCGCAAGCGCAAGCTGAAGGAGCGCCTGGCGGCCGACCGCAAGGCGGCCAAGACGGAACAGCCACGCAAGAAGAAGCGCGTCGACAAGGACAAAGGAAAGCGCAGGAAGCCCGCCGGGCAGGGTGGTGCTTGAGGGCGAAGGCCCCTGCTGGATCGGATTCTCTGTATGTTCCGGTCTTTTATTGTGCGCAGCGGGGCTCCCGGGCCCTCAGAACCAGAGTCTGATGCCAGCCACCCAGGACGTTTCACTGGTGCCGAGACCGGCTTCCCTGCGGTAGCCGGCAGTGGTTCCGTACCGCTCTTTCCAGTGAATACCTATGTAGGGGGCGATCTCGCGCCGGATTTCGTAGCGCAGGCGCAGGCCGGCGGATACTTCGGAGAGTCCTGAGCCTTCGCCCCGTAGTCGGTTATTCTGGCCGTTAAGGCTGGCTTTTATCTCGGGAGAAAGAATCCAGCGCTGGGTCAGTAGCGCCTCGTATTCGGCTTTCAGCTTCATGGCCGTGTCACCGGATTCGCCCACGTAGAGACGCGCTTCCGTTTCCAGGAAGTAGGGTGCCAACCCATGCACGCCGACAGTGAACCAGTCGCGTTCGGGACCGGGGCGGGCGTCATGGCGCAGGCCGACCTGCAGGTCCCAGAACGGGGTCACGGCGCGGCTGTACAATGCCTGGTACTCGGCCTCCTCCAGGCGGCCGTCGGCGTACTCGGCATCCACTGTCAACCAGAGCCGGTTGAGGTCGCCTCCCAGCCAGGCATCGGCTTCCAGTATCGCGGGATCGCCACCATTATCGCGCCACTCCAGCTGGTCGATCATGACGCTGAAGAGGATCGGGTTGGCGCTGCGCATATGTTCGGTGGCGGTATCGCTTTGCGCCTGTATCGGACTGCCGGCAATGAGCAGGGCCATTCCTGCAAGCAGGGTTGCTATACGGGTCATCATCTTGTTCCTGTGTTCGGTGAATTCGTACGGGCCGTGTGTGGCATTCAGGTCACCTCGATTTCGCGCATCATGCCGTGCATGTGGTACAGCAGGTGGCAATGGAATGCCCAGCGTCCGGGAGCGTCGGCGGTCACCAGGTAACTGATTGTGGATCCGGGCTGCACCAGGACCGTGTGCTTGCGGGGTATGTGATCGGGATCACCCGTTTCCAGTTCACTCCACATGCCGTGCAGGTGTATCGGATGCGTCATCATGGTGTCGTTGACGAGGATGATCCGCAGGCGTTCGCCGGCGTTAAAGCGCAGCAACCCGGCATCGGCGAAGGGTATGCCGTCGATCGACCACATATAGCGTTTCATGTTGCCGGTGAGGTGCAACTGGATTTCCCTTCCGGGGGGTCTGGTATCCCTTGTCGGGGCAAGGCCTCGCAGATCCGCATAGGTGAGCACGCGTCGCCCGTACTTCTCCCCGTTCTCCCGTAGCCCGATGCCGGGATCGTCGAGTCCGTTGACTGGCATCTCGGCTCGCATGTCGACGCCCGGGCCCTTCTCGGTTTCCGGATGCCGGATCATCCATCGATCCGACTGGTGGTTGCCCATGCCGGCCGGCGCCAGATCTTGGTCCACTGAGTGATCCATCTCCGAGTGGTCCATCTCCGAGTGATCCATCTCCGAGTGATCCATCTCCGAGTGATTCATTGCAGCATGTTCGTCATCGGAGGACATGTCCATGCCCTCGTGCTGCATGCCCATGTCGCGATGTCCCAGCGTCGGGGCCGGATCCAGCTCCGGGACCGCCGCCTGAAGGTTAGGGTCCGGCGTCAGCGTGCCGCGGGCATGGCCACTGCGGTCACTGCTCTGGGCGAAGATCGTGAATGCTTCGCGACTGTCTGGCTCCACGATGATGTCGTAGGTCTCGGCGGTACCGATGCGGAACTCGTCCACATCGACGGGCTGGACATTCTGCCCGTCCGCGGCCACCACCGTCATTTTCAATCCAGGAATGCGAACATCGAACAGGGTCATGGAAGAGCCGTTGATGATGCGCAGACGGATACGCTCACCCGGCTCGAACTCACCGATCCAGCCACTGTCCGGGGTGACACCATTCATCAGGTAGGTGTAGGTGTAGCCGGTGACATCGGCCAGGTCGGTGTCGCTCATGCGCATCTGGTTCCACATGGCGCGGTCGCGGAATGTCTCGAACAGACCCTTGTTGCGGATGTCCCGCCACAGGTCGCCGACCGTGCGCTCCTGGAAATTGTAGTAGTGGCTTTCCTTTTTCAGCGTGGCATAGATGTGTTCGGGCTGCTCGTCACTCCAGTCGGACAGGAGAACAACATGTTCGCGGTCGTACCGCACCGGGTCCGGTTCGGCGGGATCGATGATGATGGCGCCATACAGCCCGGTCTGTTCCTGGAAGCCGGAATGACTGTGGTACCAGTAGGTACCGCTCTGACGGACGTCGAACCGGTATTCAAAGGTCTCTCCCGGACCGATGCCGGGAAAGCTGATGCCGGGCACGCCATCCATGCCGGGAGGCAGGATGAGCCCGTGCCAGTGAATGGAACTGTCCACGTCCAGATGATTGTGGACACGCAATACCACCTCTTCGCCCTCCCGCCAGCGCAGGATCGGTGCCGGCAGGCTGTTGTTCACGGTGGTGGCCGGCCGGGAGCGACCAGTGAAGTTGACGGTCTGTTGCCCGATGTGCAAATCGAACTCATTACCCTGCAGGATGCCTGGCCCTCCGTCCGGGGACGGTTGCGCCATCGCGCGGAAACCGGCGGGCAGGCTGGCCAGTCCCAGGGCGGAGGCGGCACCAAGGACGAAACGGCGCCGGGTCGGACTTTCCACGACGTTGGTGGAACCGGAATGTTGTTCGGAATACATGCTCACTCTCCGGGGCTCCGGGCATATGCTCCGGAGAACCCTCTGTTCTCGTGGGAAAAGAGAGGAAGCCTCAGATAATGCTGAAGACTCCCGTTGACGGGGCAGGATCAGGCAATGCCGGAATCCGGACGGACCTGTCCTGTGTCAACGGAGTATGGGCGGGCGGTACGGGCCGCTGATCAGCGGATCGGGGATGAAGTGATTCAGGCCACGTGTCTGGCGGAGTGCGTCGGTGCTGTAGGGTCCCGAACCCCCGCTCTGGGTCATACTGAAACAGCCGCCCATGGTGCAGTCCCGGCAGTCCACTTCGCAGCAGTCCTCGTGCGTCTGCGTGTGATTTGCCTCCATTCCGGCGTGTGCCGCGTGAGGATCGTCATGTATCATGCCCTGGCCGTGATGCGAAGGGGGTGCCGCTACAGCGGCCTGCAGGGTCATCAGCAGCACCAGCAACATCCTGACCAGCCGGTTGCCGGTCAGTTGGCGTATCGCAATCGATGTGTGAGGGTTCTGCATGGAATCGCTTCAGTGCTCGGGCGAAAATCGGGTAGTCATACTGCCACGTTCCCGGATTTTGTCAATATTCAACGCAGACCGGCCAAGGTGGCGTTGTCTTCCCGCCATCCGCCGCCCAGGGCCTTGAACAGGGTGGACACGGCGCTGAGGCGGAGCTGTCTGGCCCCGGCCAGCTGCAGTTCGGCCTCCAACAGGGAGCGCTCCACGTCAAGCAGTTCCAGGAAGCTGATCAGGCCTTCCTCGTAACGGATCCGGGCCAGCTCCATGGTGGACGTCACCGCGGCGAGCTGGCTTTCGGTCGCCTCCAGCCGGTCCCGGCTGGTCTCGTACAGGGTCAGGGCATCGCGGACTTCTCCGAACGCGTACAACAACGTCTGGCGATAGCGCACCAGGGCCTGTTCGCGTTGCGCTTCCGCCGACTCGACCCGCGAGCCGGTGCGACCGAAGTCGTATAGCGGACCGTTCAGCGCGGCGCTGGTGCTCCAGGTATCGAAGGTCTGGCTGATCAGATCGGCAAAATCGATATGCACCGCGCCGAGCATGCCGGACAGATTGATGGCCGGCCAACGGGACGCGGCCACGGCCGCCGTGTTGGCATCGGCGGCCCGCAGACCGGCTTCAGCCGCCTGGATGTCCGGCCGGCGCTGCAGCAGGTTGGCGGGCAGCATGGCGGGCACCGTATCCGGTATGCTGATGGCGTCCAGCTCGGCGCCCTCGAACGTCATGCCGGCGAGGATGTCGCCCGGCGCCTGTCCGGTCAGTATGGCCAGGGCGTTGCCCAGCTGCTGTACCTGCTCCCGCAGGGCTGGCAGGCTGGCGCGGGTGGCGGCCACGGCGGATTCGGCCTGGCGCAGGGTGAAGCGGTCGGTGGCGCCATTGTCGTAGCGGAACTGCTCCAGTTCCAGCGTCTCCTCGCGGGTTTCCAGCGCGGACCGCGTGATCCGGTGGCGGGCCTCGGCGGCGCGGAGGTTGAAATAGGTGTTCACCACTTCCGTGGTCACGGACAGCCGCACGGCATCGTGGCTGAATACCGACTCCTCGAGCAGGGAGCGGGCCGCCTCCTGCTGGTTGGCGAGCCGTCCCCACAGGTCGACTTCGTAATTCAGCAGACCGGCCACGCTGTACTGGTTGACGATGCTGTTGCCCCCGGCGTCTCCGCCCAGGGAGAAGCCCAGTTGAGGGCTTTGCTCGCGGGTGGCGCTGGCCTGGGTCCGCACCGTGGGCAGTCGGTTGGCATCACTGAGTCCCAGCTGCGCCCTGGCTTCCCGCACCCGTTGCGCCTGCAGCCGGATGTCCAGGTTGTCCGCCAGCGCCCGGTCGACCAGTCTGTCCAGCGCCGGATCGTCGAATCGGGTCCACCACTGGCTCCAGTCCTCCTCCGCCTGCATGGGCAGCATGGCCACTTCGGAAAAGGTCTCCGGCAGAGCGGTCGGTGCCGGTGGCTCGGTGTGAGACACACAGCCGGCCAGTGCAGCGCCGCCGGCCAGTGCCAGCAGGTAGTGATCAGGACGCATTTTCGGAAATTCTCCCGTTCTCGCAGAATCGGCCGGACAGATCTTCCAGCAGACCGACCTGCCAGTATAGGCGATTGGGCGAACCACGCAAGGTGTGGGTGAGCACCATTCAGATCATGAGGTCTTCCACGGCGGCGTGGGTGCTCTGTTAGACCGGCATGTACAGGCTTTTGTGGACAGAATGGCCATGTCGATGCGATCCTTGTCCTTTTACTGGGGTATTCGAGGACGCATTGTGGTCAAGACAGCGACAGAAGAGCGCATCAAGCGCCTGAAAAGTCATCTTGAGCAGGAAAATCCCGCGCTTGCACAGGCCGTGGAGTATTTTCAGGAACTGGACAAAATCGCCCGGAAGCTGGGATTTCTGCACGAGGACGAATCCTATGCAACGCAGATCTCCTGGTGGCCGGTGATCGCCGTGCTGGGAACCTTTTCGGCGGGCAAATCCACCTTCCTGAATGAGTATGTTGGGGTGCCGCTGCAGCGCACCGGCAATCAGGCGGTGGATGACAAGTTTACGGTACTCTGTTTCAGCGCGGACTCTGAACCCCGACAATTGCCCGGACTGGCGCTGGACAGTGATCCGCGGTTTCCGTTCTACCAGATCAGTGACCAGATCGAGCAGGATGCCGATGGCGACGGCAAGCGCATCGATTCCTACCTGCAGTTGAAGACCTGCAACTCCGAAGCACTGCGTGGCAAGATCTTCATCGATTCACCGGGGTTCGACGCGGACCAGCAGCGCAGTTCCACGCTGCTCATCACAGACCACATCATCGGCCTGTCGGACCTTGTGCTGGTGTTCTTCGATGCCAGGCACCCGGAGCCGGGGGCCATGATGGATACATTGGAACACCTGGTGTCCAGGACCATCAGTCGTGCGGACAGCGACAAGTTTCTCTATATCCTGAATCAGATCGATAACACGGCCCGGGAGGATAATCCGGAAGAGGTGGTGGCGGCCTGGCAGCGGGGTCTGGCACAGTCCGGGCTGACCGCGGGCCGTTTCTATCGTACCTACGCGGAGAGTGCCGCAGTGCCGTTCGAGGACGAACAACAGCATGCCCGGATGAAATCCAAGCGCGACGAAGACATGAGTGAAATACGGCGTCGCATCGAACAGCTCAATGTGGACCGGGCATACCGGATCACCGGGCTGCTCGAATACAGCGGTAAACATCTGCGCGATGTACTGGTGCCGAAACTGATCGAGGCCCGTGACCTGTGGATGAAGCGCACGCGCTGGTTCAGCGGACTCGTGTTTGGTGGCGCCATTGCCGTGTT
>JAWLFN010000112.1:0-8796 GCA_041685555.1 Gammaproteobacteria bacterium
ACGGCCGGCCAGATCCCGTCGACGCGATCCGAACGCACATACAACAGGCCGACCTCCTTGGGGCCCATGTACCATTTGTGGGCACTCGCGGTGAATGTATCCACGCCCAGGGCGTGCAGGTCCAGTTGCATGGCTCCCCAGGTCTGTGCTCCGTCCAGATGTACATGAATGCCGCGAGCATGGGCCACCTCCACCAGTTCCTTCACCGGCAGCTTCACGCCGCTGACATTGGATACGTGCGTGAGTGCCAGTACCCTCGTGCGTCGGGAGAATGCTTGAGTGAAGGCTTGCACCAGTTCATCCGCGCTGGCGGGCCGGGGTGGTGTCGATACGTGGCGAACGCGGATGCCATGACGCGCGGCGCGGACATCCCAGGCCACGTTGTTGGTCGGGTGGTTCTGATCCCAGATCAATACCTCGTCATCGGCCCGTAGATCCAGTCCGCTGTTGACCAGGTTGTTGGCTTCACTGGTGTTACGCACCAGCGCGATCTCATCGGCATCGGCACCGATCTGGGAAGCGACGCGATCGCGTGCATCCTCCAGTAACGTGGAGAACTTTGCCCGGTTATTGAAAGAGCAGTCGCGATCAATGTCCGCCGTCAACCACGCCACGTTTTCCGCGACCGCGCGGAATGAGGGACACAGGTTCGCTGCGTTCATCGGCACCGCATCCTCGGTGAAAGAGAACTGTTCCCGCACCAGCTGCCAGTAGTCTTCATGATCCGCGGCGGCTGTCAACGGGGCGCCAGCATGCTCCTGCGCCACGGCCAGCCTCGATTGCAGAGTGGCTGTCGTCAATGCTCCGGCCGCGATTCCCAGGCCGGCATGCAGCAGGCGTCTTCGTGATGTGGAAACAGAAGAATCACTCATGATGCTCTCCGCTGTAGCTATGTCTGTCAGGACATCATATCTCATCAGGCCTGGCGGCTGCGACCTACATCACGGACCGGATATTGATATGGCCGCTTGATCCGGTTCATCGACGCGAGGCGCACAGCGGTATTCTTACGCTGGAACAGATTACCGACTGGCTGGATCTGTAATCGGGGATGCATCAAGTCAGTACTCACATCAGTACCGGGTACAGCGACGTCAGCAGAAGCACCGCCATTACTCTGTTGAACCATCGCTCCCGCACTGGATCTTCAAGCCATCGGTGCAGGGCGGCACCGGACAGATTCCAGAAACCGATCACCGGGAGGCTGATGACCAGAAACAACACCGCAATGACCGTAGTGCTGAGTGCCACGCGGTCGGGTTGGCTGTAGGCCGCCAGTGCCGTGATCATCATCATCCATGCTTTCGGATTGACCCACTGGAAAAGGGCGGCCTGCCAGAAGCGCAGCGGATGAGCGCCACCAGACACCGCGTCTGGCGTCTGGTCCGGTAGCGGATTGTCCCGGGGCGCGGCTGGCCGGACCAGCAACCAGGCCAGGTACAGTAATGCCAATGTGCATAGCACGGTCAGGATGCGTTCCGCCGGCGGCCAGGTCTGCAACAGGGTGCCCAGGCCCAGCGCAATACCCAGTAGAAGGGTCTGACAGCCCGTGACAATACCGAGGATATGTGGGATCGAGCGCCTGAACCCGAAGCGTGCTCCCGATGTCATCAGCATCAGGTTGTTGGGTCCGGGGGTGCCGGTCATCACCAGAATGAGCCCCATCAGGGGTAAAAGCTGATCCGCGGGCATTGCGCCTCCGTCGTGCTGTGGGACGGGCGCTATTCTGCCCGGAATTCCGCCGCGGGGACAGGGCGGCCAAACAGATAACCCTGAAAAAGGTCGCAGCCCTCCAGCCGCAGAAAATCCAGCTGTTCCTGTGTCTCGACTCCTTCGGCCAGCACCTCCAGGCCCAGTACCCGGGCCATCTCGATTACCGCGCGGATGATGGCGGCATTGGACGGGTCGGTGCCGATACTCTGCACGAAACTCTGATCGATTTTGAGCTGGTCCAGGGACAGCTGGCTTAGATAGGTCAATGAGGAATAGCCGGTGCCGAAGTCATCGATGGCGAAATGGACACCTCGCAGGCGCAGGGCTTCGATGCGCTCGCGGGCGGCGTCGATATCGGCGATCAGGGTGCTTTCCGTAAATTCCAGAACCAGTCCGCCCGGATCGACCGGGTACTTCCCGAAAAGTAACTCCAGGCTGGTCACGAAATCGGTTCGGTAGAACTGTCCGGACGTGACATTCACGTTCAGCGACAGGTGGCAAATCCGGGCCGCTGTTGCCAGTCCAGCAGCTGCTGCAAAGTTTCTCCGAGCACCCATTGCTCTATATCGTGGATCAGCCCGGAGGCTTCGGCCGCGGGGATGAACTGTGCCGGGGGCAGCAGGCCTTTATCCGGATGTTGCCAACGGATCAGGGCTTCGGCGCCGACCACGGTGCCGTCGCCGCGCACCTTGGGTTGGTACCACAGAACAAACTGCTGTCGATCGAGCGCCTTGCGCAGTTCACTGTCCAGCGACGCCCGCGCCAGCAGTTCAGCCTCCATGGCCGGGTCAAAGTAACTGATATGCTGTCCTTCCAGATGCTTGGCCTGGTTCATGGCGATATCAGCCTGCTTTAGAAGCGTGATGGCATCGACCGGTTCGTGACCGAATATCGTGATACCGATGGAGCAGCTGTTGTGATAACGCTGTCCGTCCAGTTCATAGCCTCCAGAGATTGTTGCCAGCAGGCGCTCGGCCAGATTCCGTGCGGCGTGGGCAGCCATCTGCGATTCCCGTCCACTGTTTTCCATGATCACCACGAACTCGTCGGCGCCGTTGCGTGCCACGAAGCGGTCGGGTCCGGCCTGTTGTTGGATGATGCTGGCCACCCGGACCAGCAGGCGGTCTCCCATCCGGTGTCCCAGGGTATCGTTAATGGTCTTGAAGTGATCCAGGTCCAGATACAGCACAGCGCCATAACGGTCCACGGACTGATGACGGGCGATGGCGTCCTGGAACTGCTGAAGCATCTGGCTGCGGTTGGCCAGGCCAGTCAGTGAGTCATACAGTGCCAGCTGCTCTATTTGCTGTGCGGCCTCATGGAGTGCCGTGGTATCAATCAGGTCGGCAATATAGTGTGTGGTCCGGCCCTGGTCATCATGAGTGGCGGTGAGCGTGGTGCGCTGCGGGTATCGCTGGCCATCGGCGTGCCGCAGCCACAGCTCACCGCGCCAGTACCCGGTTTGCGCCAGCGTTCGTCTGATGGCAGCCCACAATCTGTCGTTACCCGGTTCGGACAGCAACTCCTCCAGCTTCTGGTCACGCACCTCGTCCGCCGTCAGACCGGTCAGCTCAGTGAAGGCCCGGTTGGCACGCAGCACACGGTGGTTGGCATCGGAGACCACAATACCTTCCTGGGACTCGAACGCGGCCGCCGCGATGCGCAGTTCTTCCGCCACCCTGTGCTCTTCTGTGACATCGTAGACCAGGGACAGGGCCAGCCCCTGCTCCGGTAATGGAATGTTGCGTGCCGTGATGTAGCGAGTATTTCCTTCAGCGTCGGGTAGTGGTACATCCGGCCAGAACATCCTGTCCGGGTCACCACTCTCGACGTCATCCATGACGCGTTGGCGCATGGTTTCGCGTTGCCGGGGATCCCGATAGACATTTTTCCAGAAGCCATCGGGATTCTGCAGTTGCTCTCTGGTTACGCCATACGTGACAGGAAAGCGATCGTTCATGTATTCGAAACGGACCGGTTCGGTCACGGTATTGATCGCCAGTCCCAGCGGCAGATTGTCCAACGCCGTGTACAGAATCTGTTGCACCCGGTCCCGTTCCAGCTCCGCCAGTTTGCGATCGGTGATGTTGCGGACCAGCAGCAGATAGCGTGGCTCCGGTGCCCGGGGTGCCGGGTAAACCTGCAGCCGCGAGCCGGACAGCTCATACCATCGCTCCTGCCCGTCGATCGTAAGCCGGTACTGGCGACCCTCCGTATGCCCGGTGCGGATCACATCATCGAGCGCCTGACGGGTGACCTCTACCACGGCTTCCGGCAGAAACGCGTAGACCGGCTTTCCAAGGAACTGCTCTGGTGGCGCGGCCAGCTCATCCTGCTGGCTGTGATACTGATGGACGATACCGTCCCGGTCCAGTTCAAACATCATGTCCGGCAAGGCCTTCAGGGTGGCGCTCAGGCGCTGGCGTGCTTGCTCGAGACGGAAGTAGGGATAATCGATGCCGCTGGCCACCAGTGCCTGGTAGAGATAGTAATACGCGATGATCTTGTAAACATGACCCATCAGGTTGTAGAGGCCGGTACTGTTGGTATAAAGCATGAAGAACAGTTCACTCAGTGCTATCACCAGCACCGCGAGGTTGAGGGCAGGCAGGTCGATGCCGTGGATTACCGCGCGTCGATGCCACAGCAACAGGGAAGCAGCCAGATACAATACGACAATCAGGTATTCCGTCGCGATCTTGAACGGAGTCAGTCCGGTGTCCGGATGGAATGTCGCTGGAACAGAGTGCTCTCCCAGCAGCAACAGAATGTTGATGCCTGCAACCATGGCCAGGGGTACAAACAGGGCGGCTTGGCGTTGCCAGCCCCGCGTGGTTTGGTCCCAGGGCAGGCACGCGGCCAGCAGCAGCGCCATCGCGCCCAGGGCCCGTCCGGCGAGCCAGAAATTGATGGCCTTTTCGGAGCCCGATGGTGTAATGAAGTGAGGCATGCCCGGATAGGAGAGTAGATGGGAGACATCCAGCAGGGCGACGCCCAGGAAACCGCTGGCGATGATCGTAATCGGTAGTGGAGGCGCCCGCAGCCAGGAACGCCAGCCAATGACGAACACCAGAAAGGCCACGGCCACCGCGGCGATTTCCAGCATCGTGTGGAGTGGCAGATAATTGGCCGTGCCTAAGGGAGCCGGAGCTGGAATCACGGTGAATAGCAAGAAGAGCAGCACGAGACCGCTCAGGACCCGACGTCCATCGCGAGAGAGAAACTGATTTTTCGACAGTGGCCTGTCCACTTGCAGCGCTACCTCCGGCGGGCTTTGTCCCTTGCCATGATGGCCCTGGTTCCGACGGCCCGCAGCCGGTTTGTTCAGGTCAGGATCTGGTGGCGACAGCCTGGACAACCGCTCCCTGGCCGGTGTGACCGGACCCCTCCATAACGTCCCGCTGCTTTTCTTCCAGTAGTACGAATTCCAACCGCGGCAGCTCCTCGCGCAGGATCGTGGTGCTCATCATCAGCTCCGCATCGGGTGGCCCGCCTGTCCCCAGTGTCAGTTGCCGTGGAGTGTATGCTTCCAGAATCAGCACTCCGTGAACAGTGAGGGCCCCCGGGATCTGTCTGTGCAGTCGCCGCCGTGCTTCCGGGGGCAGGTGGCAGAAAATCGATACAATACCGTCCCAGGTATCATTCTCCAGTGTGTACTGTGACAGGTCAGCCTGTCGCAGCTCCACAGTGACTCCCTGCTGTCGGGCCAGGTGGGCCGCCTTGTCGAGCGCCACCGCGGAAAAATCCACAGCCGTTACTTCGAAGCCCAGCGCGGCAAGGTATACACTGTTCCTGCCCTCTCCATCAGCGAGACACAGCACGCGTCCTCCGCCAGGGATCCGGGCGGCCTGTTCCGCGAGGAAATCGTTCGGAGCGGTTCCATACAGATAATCGTCCCGCGCGTAGCGCTCGTCCCACATCCGTGTCTTGCCTTCAAGGGGCGGTATCACCGGCGCGCACACGCGACAGTCATCTTCCGGCATACCGCCTCCTGATTCCACATAACGGACCTGGTGCCGGGCCCGACCCCGGTTGGCGGATACGGCGAAACGGCGACTGCCTTCGTCGCGGGCGTCATTGTTGTCCTGATTGTCTGTCATACAGGCATTGTCCCGCCATTGGCGGAGATCTGCAATGTCCGGATCGACCGTGGTGGTGTGTAACAGTGTGGGTCGCGCGGTGTCAGCCCAGGATACACCCTGTATAGTGTTATCAGTCTCATCGACACTGGTGGTATGGTAGAGGAGAAGCGCATATGAACACCGTCCGATTCCAGGCCCGTAACGGAGTGGAGCTGACCGGTCGCCTGGAGCTGCCGCCCGGCGGTGAATGGCAGGCCACCGCGCTGTTCGCCCACTGTTTTACCTGCTCCAAGGATATTCGCGCCGCCCGCACCCTGACTCATGCCCTGTCACAGGCCGGTTATGCCGTATTACGTTTCGATTTCACCGGCCTGGGTGAGAGTGAGGGCGATTTCGCCGATACCACTTTCTCCAGCAATCTGGACGACCTTGAGGATGCGGCGAACTGGCTGACAGAGCATCATGCCGCCCCGCAGCTGTTGCTGGGCCATTCTTTGGGGGGTTCCGCGGTGCTCGCCGTGGCGGAGCGGCTCGACAGTGTCCGCGCCGTGGCAACCATTGCAGCGCCGGCGTCACCCGAGCATGTGTTGAAACAGTTCGGAGACGACCTGGAGACAATCGAGTCCCGGGGCAGTGCCGAGGTTGAACTGGCCGGCCGTACCTTCAGGATCCGCAAGGATTTCATCGATGATGCGCGCGATCATAAACTGGCCGAACGACTGAAGCGACTGCGCCGGGCAGTTCTGATCATGCATTCCCCCAACGATGTGGTGGTGCCGGTCGATAATGCCGAGAAGATCTATCGGGCAGCCATGCATCCGAAAAGTTTCGTCAGTCTGGATGACGCCGACCATCTGCTCAGTCGCCCGGCTGATGCCACGTATGCGGCCAGGGTCATTGCTGCCTGGGCCGGTCGGTTCCTGGAGCCACTGCCGGCGGCGGCTTCAGATGGGGTACGGGCCAGCGGGCGCACCGAAGATGACTTCCTGTGCCGGGTACAGGCGGGGGAACACGCGCTGCTGGCGGATGAGCCACGGGCCAATGGCGGCGGTGATCAGGGGCCGGATCCGTATGGTTATCTGGCATCGGCGCTGGGAGCCTGCACTGTCATGACGCTGAATATGTATGCCCGTCACAAGAAACTGCCGGTTCAACGGGTGAGCTGCGAGGTGCGGCATCGCAAGGTCCATGCCAGCGATTGCGAGGACTGCGAGTCGCGTCAGGGCAAGGTGGATGAGCTGCTGCGGGAAATCCGGATCGAGGGTGATCTGGATGCGGAGCAGCGTCAGCGGATGCTGGAGATCGCCGACCGTTGCCCCGTGCACCGTACCCTGCACAACGAAATCCGTGTTGTGACCCGGGCGGCCGAGGACTGACTCGGCGAAAATGATCACCAACAACAACGAGAAGAGGATCTGACATGCTTCGACCAATGGCCCGTTTTCTGTTTCTGACGTTTTTCTTCGTGACGACTCCGGCCGCGCTGGCCCAGCAGGATGATGACCCGCGCGCGGGCGTTTTCCAGAGCGATTTCCCGTGGGAATCGCGTTACGTCACCTTGAATGGTGATCGCATTCACTACATCGACGAGGGGGAAGGGGATACGTTCCTGTTCCTGCATGGTAACCCCACGTCCATGTACCTGTGGCGCAATGTGATGCGATATGTCGAGCCACATGGACGTATCGTGGCCATGGACAATCTCGGATTTGGCGGGT
Source organism: Gammaproteobacteria bacterium (assembly GCA_041685555.1). GTDB lineage: Bacteria > Pseudomonadota > Gammaproteobacteria > Pseudomonadales > Pseudohongiellaceae > PWQG01. The sequence continues at coordinate 7,514 of JAWLFN010000112.1, forward strand.
CCGATCAGCCTCGGGGCCCTGATTACACATTGCAGATGCATTACGAATACCTGGAACAGTTTATTGAAGCTCTGGATCTGCGGGACATCGTTCTGGTAGTGCATGACTGGGGGTCGATGATGGGATTGCATTATGCCCGGCTGCATGAGAGCCGTGTGCGGGGCGTGGTGTTCATGGAAGCCATCATTCCACCGCGTTTCCCGATTGCCGATGCCGGAGGCATGGGCGAGCAGTTCAGCCGCTTCCGCGATGAAGAGCAGGGGCGCGAGTTGTTGATCGAGCAGAACCTGTTCGTGGAACAGATTCTGCTTGGCAATCCGCGGACTCGAGAGTTCAGCGAAGCGGAAAAGGCGGCCTACCGGGAGCCGTTCACTGACCCTGAAACCCGCTTTCCGATCTATGTCTGGCCCAATGAGCTACCCATCGGTGGGGAGCCGGCCCGGAATGTGGAGGCGGTGAACGCGGTCGGCCAGTGGTTGCGTGAGTCATCGATACCCAAGTTGCTGCAGTATGCCCAGCCGGGCGGACTCATCCCGCCCGAGGCGGCCGAATGGATGGCTGAAAACTACCGTAACATCGAAACCCAGTTCGTCGGGTATGGCGGGCACTATCTGCAGGAGGATGCCCCACAGGCCATCGGCCGGGGCATCGTGGACTGGCATCGTCGCATCGACGACTGATGGGGCCGTGATATCATGAGGTATGAGCACCGAGCAACTGCAGCAGTCTGACCCAGAGGATCCGCTGGCACCGCGGGACGCAGGTCAATCCCGTCGTTCTCAGTCGGTCTGGTGGTTCGCCCTCGTGCTGCTGCTGGTGGTGGCCCTGCGCGTGGATTGGCAGCAACGCACCCTGCACACGGCCAGTACCGCGCTGGACCAGCAATCCCATCTGATCGGAAGACTGGTCCGTTTCGTCGACGAGGAACTGGTTTCGCTGGTCTCCCCCCGGCAGTTGCAGCAGGCCGCCGAACGTACCGGCGACTGGTGGCGACAGACGGCACCCGCCACCAGCGAGGCCTACCGCCATGACCTTCAGGCGCTGCTGGAAGCCCGGGTATCGGACAGTTTCGATGCCGCACGGGGCCAGGTCGATGCGGTGGCCGACTGGTACTATCGCATCGGTACGAACTACGCGCTGTTGCTGGAGCTGGGACGCGAACTGACCGGTAATGGTGATGTGGAGACCTACCTGCGCGACAAGATCCACCGGATTCTGTTCGTCGAGGCCGGTATGGAGGCACGACTGGATCGGGATCTGGGGGCGGCGCTGGCACTGCATGG
>JAWLFN010000113.1:0-8733 GCA_041685555.1 Gammaproteobacteria bacterium
GTGGCCCTGGCTTTGTTGCTGGATCTGACCTTCCTGCCGACATTGTTACAGCGCCTGGGGCGTACTGATCAGGCAGGCAGCGAACCGATCCATTCTCAGCGCTGACGGTCGGCCTCCCGCAACAGCGACCTCATCGGCTCGAACAGTGCTGGGTTTGTCACCAGTATGTTGCGATCATGGAAAACCGGACTGACCCCCTCCGGCACCGGCTGGAAGTGTCCGTAACAGGCCCCGGCTTCCCTGGCGATGAGCTGGGCGGCGGCAAAATCCCATACACTGAGATTTTCGTAGTAGACATCGATGCGGCCCGCCGCGACCCAGCAGATGTCCAGCGCCGCCGATCCCAGTCGCCGGATATCGGCGCAATGCGCCAACACATGACTGACGCGCCTCGACAGCAGTGCCATATCTTTCTTGATATACGGGAAACCGGTAGCCACCAGGGCCCTGCGCATTTCCTGCTTGTCCGAAGGTCGGATCGGCTGCCCGTTGAGCCGGGCACCGCCACCCAGCGAAGCCTCGAACAGCTCTTCCAGAAACGGGTTGTAGACCACCGCGGCCTGCAATTCCCCGTCGCATGCGTAGGCGATGGACACGGCGACCTGATAGTGATCATGTGCATAGTTCACGGTGCCATCGATGGGATCGATGATCCAGATCGGCCCGGTCTCCCGTGAGAGTCCCGCACTGTCCGGTGCCGATTCCTCGGCCAGGATCCGATGTCGCGGAAACGCCGCGCGGATCCGGGCAGTGATCAGCTCCTCCACCGCGAGATCGGCCCGAGTGACCATCTCATCCCCACCCTTGTAGCGGGTGTCCAGGCCTTTTTCCTCCAGACGGATGGCGCGCGCCCGCTCGCCTGCCTCCCTGGCGACGGTACGGATGAAATCAAGCATTGGCGCAACCTCTCTGCATCGGAATGATGGTGTATGATACGGAATCCGGACGTGCACTGACAGCGGAGCAACATGAACGAAATCATCCGTCAGCCCTGCAGCGGCTGGGGTCGGTATCCAGTCATCGAGGCCCGCTGCCATGACCCAGAAGACGTGGCTTCCCTGCGGGCCTGTCTGCGCCAGGTGGATGTCGGGGATTGTATTCCCCGTGGCAAAGGTCGCAGTTACGGCGACTCGGCGCTGGCCGGTGACCTGATCAGCAGCCGCTGGCTGGACACACTGCTCGAGCTCGACGAGGACCGTGGCATGCTGCGCTGCGGCGCCGGCACCACGCTGGATACGCTGATGACACTGCTGATCCCGCGGGGCTGGATCCTGCCGGTGGTCCCAGGCACGGCCCGGGTCTCGGTGGGCGGCGCCGTCGCCTCGGACATCCATGGCAAGAACCACCATCTGGATGGCTGCTTCAGTGACCATGTCGAGAGCATCAGGCTGATGTCCGGCGACGGCGACATTCTGGCCTGCTCCCCCACCGAACGCGCGGAGGTTTTCCACGCCACCTGCGGCGGCATGGGGCTCACTGGCGTGATCGTCGATGTCAGTCTCCGGTTGAAACGGGTTCCCGGCCCCATGATCCGACAACAATGCCTGCGCGCTGGCAACCTGGCGGAGACCCTCTCATTGCTGGCGGTTCATAACGACAGTCCCTACAGCGTGGCATGGCTGGACTGCATGGCCGGTGGCCGTGCGGCGGGGCGCAGCCTGGTTCTCCTGGGCGAACATTTCCAGGCACCTCCCGTAGCAGCGCCGGGCGCGTCCCGCCTGAGCGTGCCATTTCCCACCCCGGCCGCCCTGCTGAACCAGTACACCATGAAAGCCTTTAACGCGCTGTACTATCGGATCGCGGGGCGACACACAGCCCGGATACAACACGGCCAGCGGTATTTCTTTCCGCTGGACGGCATACAAAACTGGAACCGGCTTTACGGGCGCAAGGGATTCCTTCAATATCAGTTCGTTGTGCCCGACGCCAGCGCCGAGCAGACCATCGAGGAAGTCCTGCACCGGACAAGAAGAATCGGCATCGGCTCGTTCCTCACGGTACTCAAGCGAACTGGCCCGGCCAACCACAATCCCCTGTCGTTTCCACTCAGCGGCTATACACTGGCTCTGGACTTCCGGTACGACCCCGAACTACTGCCGGTACTGGACACACTGGACGACATCGTGGCGGAGGCCGGAGGACGGGTCTATCTGGCGAAGGATGCGCGCCTGTCCCGGGAGCACTTCCGCCGCATGTATCCACATTGGGAATCATTCGTCGAGACACGCTGTGCCCTGGGTGCACACCATTATTTCAATTCGCTACAATCCAGACGCCTTGGACTGTGAGGAACGGAACATCAGCAAGCCAGAGAACATACTCATCATCGGTGCCGGCTCTGCCATGGCCCGCGCCCTGGCCCGACGGTACGCGGCCCGCGGGCATAGGCTGGTGCTGACCGGCCGTGACGCCACGGCGCTGGCGCGGGACTGTCAGGACCTGCTGGTCCGGGGCGCGGCATTGGCACATCCACTGCAACTGGATGTGAATGACAGTGATCCGGTGTTGAACGAATGCATGAAAGCCGCTGAAAACCGACTGGGATACATTGATGCCGCCATCATCTGCCACGGAACGTTGCCGGATCAACCGACCATCGCTCATGATCCGGCACAGGTAGCCGACGCCATCCGGACCAACGGGCTGTCCTGTATCCGCCTTCTGTGTCTTCTGGCACCACGACTCCGGGCCCGGCGGAGCGGCAGCCTCGCAGTGATCACCTCGGTAGCCGGCCTACGGGGTCGGGCTTCCAACTATGTATACGGTAGCGCCAAGGCCCTGGTTTCGACGTATCTGCAGGGATTGCGTGCGGAGCTGCATCCGCACGGAGTGCATGTCATGGACATCCGCCCCGGATTTGTCGACACTCCGATGACCCGACGGTTCCGCAAAGGCATACTGTGGAGCACTCCGGAGCAGGTGGCCCGACTGATAGACAGAGGCATGGAACGGCGCAGTGACACAATCTATGCGCCCGGCTTCTGGCGACCCATCATGTGGGTGATCCGCATGATTCCCGAATCGCTCTTCAAGCGCAGCAATCTGTGACCTGCCATGGCTGAACCGGACGTAGATACATCGGGCACACTGTACGTAGATCTGGACGGGACCCTGATCCATTCAGATCTGCTTTTCGAATCCTGTATGCAGCTGCTGCGAGCAAACCCGTTGTATCTGCTGATGATACCGATCTGGTTGATGCGCGGGCGAGCCAATCTGAAAGGCAATCTGGCCGATCGCATCCGACCGCGCGCCGATCTGCTTCCGTACAACCACGGATTGCTCCACCACCTGCAACAGCAACGATCCACCGGACGTCGCCTCGTGCTCATCTCGGCATCCGATCAACGCCTGGTGGACAGCGTGGCACAGTATCTGGAGATGTTCGACGAAGCCGAAGGCAGCCGGGGCGGCATCAATCTCTCTGGCTCGACCAAACGTGACCGCATCATGGAACGCGAACAGGGAGCTCCCTTTGCCTACGCCGGCGACCGGGTCAGGGACATGCCGGTCTGGGAGAAGGCCGCGGAAATCATTGCCGTCAACACACCTGACCGACTGACTGAACGTTTGCGGCGGACGGGTCGCCTGTCACAACACATCGATTCAGACCGCAGTCCGGTTCGTGAGTTTCTGCGCGCCGCGCGCCCCCATCAGTGGCTCAAGAACCTGTTGCTTTTCCTGCCACTGTTACTGACCACGGAATTCTACAGTAGCACCCTGATTTTACAGACGACCACCGGCTTCCTCGCTTTCAGCCTGTGTGCCTCCGGCGTCTACCTGTTGAATGACATGCTCGACCTGGCCGATGACCGCCAGCATCCCGGCAAGCGCAGACGTCCCTTCGCCAGTGGCCGGCTACCGCTGCAGGCAGGGCTGATCGGCAGCCCGACACTGACACTGGCAGCGTTTGCCATCGCCCTCCTCTGGCTGCCCACCTATTTCGTTCTGGTGCTGGCAGCCTATTTCCTTGCCACATTGATCTACAGCTTCCGCCTCAAGCAGGTCATGATGGTCGATGTCATCATGCTGGCCGGACTGTATACATTACGGATCATCGCCGGTGCCGCGGCCATACCCATCATCCCGTCATTCTGGTTGATGGCTTTTTCCATGTTCATTTTCATGAGCCTGGCCATCATCAAACGCTATACAGAGCTGCTCTGGCTGAGACAGGAGGACATAAAACGTAGCGCGGGTCGCGGATACCTGGCCACTGACATTGATATCATGGCAATATTCGGAGCCAGCAGCGCATTGATCGCCGTCCTGGTATTTGCGTTGTACATCAACAGCGAGGATATCCAGAACCAGTACGTCACTCCGGAAGTCCTGTGGTTCATCTGCCCGCTGCTGTTGTACCTGCTGAGCCGCATCTGGTTGCTGGCCAGCCGGGGCGAGGTGCATGATGATCCGCTCACGTTCGTTCTACGGGACCGGGGCAGTCAGATCACTGCCCTGCTGAGTGTCGGCCTGATCTATCTGGCCCATCTGGACTGGCGCAGCACCGTCTTCAGTGTACTGCTGCAGGCACCGTGATCAGCTCATGGCACGCTCTTCCACCAGCTCCTGCAGGCGCGTGACCGAAGCATCCAGCGCCTCTCGGGCTTCCGGGTCGTGAGACACTCTGGAGAGCACGAAATACGCTGTGCGGGCCACCTGACGCCAACGGGGGTTGGCCGGCAGCTTGTCGACGGACAGATAACGGTTCATGGAGCGGGTTCGCAATCGCCCGTTATCGACACTGACACTCCATATCCGGCTTTCCTCGGCCAGCCTGATGACAGACTCCCCGGTGACCTTCTGCCAGTAGAAATGGCAGTCCTGCATGACCTTGACCAGGGCCTCCCGATATTGCAGTTCGATGTCTTTTTCCGGCAACTTGCCCGATAATTGCTGAATCAGCTCATCCACCTGTTTGAGGCCAGACGACAATTCCTTATGCCGTTTCAGATCCTCGGGCTGAATCTGCCGCAGATACTGCGTCAGCGTCTCGGTGCGCTCCACATTCCGATTGAACTCCTGTATGAGCTCGGGTAGCGAGGCTTTCTCCAACCTCTCTTCAGCCGCACCGGACTCCTCGGAATCCGCAACTTCCAGCGTCATGACGAAGCAATCCGGTCCCTGCTCCAGGTCCAGTGTCATAATACAGAACCGACCGACCACTCTGTCATCATCATCCCGGTTCACGACGAACGGTTCGTAGCGCAATTCATCCCGACTGGACAACAGGGCTTCGTCGAATGGAAAACGGAAATAGGCGGCCAACTGCGGACTGCTGGCACCAAGATATGCAGACAGCTCATTGATGGACTGTGCGGAGAAGTCATCCTGTGAGACCTGCAGCAGCTGCTCCGCCGCCGAATTCATATAGGCGACAATGCCGTCCCCGTCCAGGCCGATCATCGCATCATCGGTGATATCCAGCATCCCCGCCAGCCTGTGCTGCTGTGCCTTGAGGTGTCGCTGAGACTCCTCGAACCGCTGCACTTTCCAGTTCAGATACTGGTTCTCCCTGCGGACACGGATCAGCTCCAGCAGCTCGAACTGCTTGCTGACCCGAACCAGCAGCTCCTCCTTGCTGAATGGCTTGGTGATATAGTCGTTGGCCCCCGCATTGAAACCCTCAACCTGATCCCCGACACGGTTTCGGGCCGTCAACATGATCACCGGCAGTTCGTCCGGCTCGTATCGAGTGCGGATAATTTCACAGAACTGCAGCCCGGTCATCACCGGCATCATGATATCCAGAATGATCAGATCCGGACACCTTTCCGAGATCATCTCCAGCGCTTCAGAGCCGCTGGACGCGGTTTTCACCTCATAAAAAGGCGCCAGGTGAGACTCGACAACACGCAGATTGAGATACTCGTCATCGACGATCAGCACTCTGCCGCGATCACCACCACTACCCGTGGAGTGGATGATGGCCGTCTGAGTGGAATCCAGGGACGTCCTTCGCTCCATCATATCCCCGGATTCTTCAAATAACACGGACATGGCATTCTGCTTATCATCTACTTCTTCCAGCGACACGGACGACGGCAAGGCCGCCCTCTCCTGTTGGCCAACACCGTCTTTGACTGGAAGATCAAAATAGAAAACAGAACCCTTGCCAGGCTCACTGTGAAGATTGATCCGTGTGCCGTGCATTTCCAGTAGCTGGCGGGAAATGGACAACCCGAGCCCGGTCCCCGTATTGGGCTGCCCGCCCGCCAGGTCAGCCTGGTAGAACCGCTCAAAGATGCTCTGCCGGTCACGCTCGGGAATACCCAAGCCGGTATCCTCCACGGTGATACGGGCCTTGTCGTCAATCACGTCAATCCGTATTTCCACATATCCGTGCTGGGTGAACTTGATGGCATTGGACACCAGGTTGAAAATGACCTGTTGTAATCGATCCTCGTCGACTTCGGCGATTACCGGCTGATCCGGATAGTGCTCGCGAAGCTCCACGAGCTTCCCTCCGATCAATGGCCTGGTCATCTGGGCCACCATATGGCACAGCGGCTTGAGATCGGCGTCCGTCCGGTGCAGCTCCAGATATCCCTTTTTCAGCGTGGAAAAGTCAATCACATCATTGACCAGCGTGGCCAACCGTTGCGCGCTGACTTTCATCAACAACAGTGTTTCCCGGTCTTCGCGATGCAGAGACTCACCGCGCCTGTCCAGCATGATTTCTGCCAGGCCGATGATGCCGGTCAACGGTGTGCGCAGTTCATGCGACACATTGGTGACGAATTCTTCCTTGAGGCTGTCAGCCCGTTGCAGAGCGTTCAGCTTGAGCTGATTGGCCTTGATCATGTCCTGCTGCGCGGAGCGGTAATGGACCATCAGACGATTCATCCGGTTGCTCAGGCCAAATGAGAGAATCAGGGCGCTCACCACCGTGCCAACCTGGTCGCTGTGATACGCCAACAACGGAGGCATGGGCACTCCCACGCGCTGGACCACCTCGACCATGAATCCAGTCAGAAACACCAGCCAGGCGCTGAGAAAATACCAGGCGGAATGACGACCGCTTCTGACTGCCTTGATGACGATCACCGTGATCGCCAACTGAACCATCAACGCGCATCCCAGCATCAGCCGGCTGGCCCATTCCGCGGGCATGAAAGCACTGACATATATTGCAACAACCAGAGCCAGCAACAGGCCCTGCACCAGTCGTCGCCAGAACCATCGCCAATCACTGACATGCAGGTACTCACGGACAAACAACATGACAAACAGGCCACCGAGTCCCGCCATCAGTATGGGCAGGTAGTTCGCCCACTCGGGGCTTTGGGGCCAGACATACTGGAGCGCCAATCCCTGGTCCGCGAAGGAATACATGGCTCCGGAAATAATGAAAAGGCTGAAATAGAGGTAGCTGCGGTCGTGGCTGGAGCCCCACATGAACAGACAGTAGAAGGCCAGCACCAGCAGTACACCGTAGAATCCGCCGGCCAACAACTGCTCCAACTGCACCAGAGACTGGTAACGCGATTGACTCATCAGACGTAATGGAAGCTGCACCGAGCCATAGCTTTCGACCCGGACAAACAGCGTCTGCTGCTGTCCGGGCCTCATCGGCACAAGAAAGGATGGCCTGGGATCATTGACCTCGCGAGCCGAACGCGGCTCTCCGTGTCCGGATACCTTGCTCTGCCACTGCCCCTGCTGGTCCTGGAAATACAGTTCAATCCGTTCCAGCAGAGCAAACCGGGATTGCAGTATCCACTCCGACGGGGCATTCAATTGACTCTGCAGCTCCAGTCGGGCCCAGTAGGCGGATGATGTGTACCCGAAAGTGGGCGCTCCGCGACCCTGCCAGCGCTCTCCGTCCTCCGCCATGTGCTGACGGGCCTCTTCCAGATCCATGGAGCCGCGCGGATCTTCCAGAATCCACAGATATGACGAGACGTCCACCATATCCTCGTGTGGGGCGATGGTCAGTATTTCCCTCGTCTCTGTCACATCCATGGACTGCTGCCCCCCCACAGGCAGACTCATCAGGGTCAGAAGGACAGGCAGCAGTATGATCAGCTTTTTCCGCATTCCGGCGAATTACCACGATTCCAGTGAATGTACTCGGCGCATCCGATCATATAAAGTACGGTCCAACCATTCAATCATATACCATATAGAGTCAGGATACCGAGGTCGATCATGTCATCGCGCAATGAACACACGGCACGGGGCCTGCCGGCCCTGCTTGCCCTGGTGGTACTGCAAGTCATCGCTGCTGTCGCGGCCAACGCACAGGAAACCGGGCCCGATACCTACACCCGATCACAGGCCAGTGCGGGCAGCGCGCTATACGAGCAACAGTGCGCTTCCTGCCATGGCAGGGCACTGAATGGCACGACCACGGCACCGGCGCTCAGCGGGGATGGTTTTCTGGGACGCTGGGGCGAGCGTGGCGCCGGTACGCTGCTACAGGAGATCCGCGAAACCATGCCGCCCGGCGGAGGAACCGGCATCGACCCGGAGCAGTATGCCGAGGTGACCGCCTACGTACTGCAACGTAATGGCGTGCGCATGAGCGACAGCCCACTGTCAGCGGACAGCGAATTCCTGATTGCCGGACAGATCGTCGAAGACGGGGGCCTGTTCCCGGAAGAGGCCTCCCCGGACAACACCGGAGCCGCCGGCCTGACTGTCAGCGGGCAGATCAGCTCCTTCGAACCGATTCCAGACCGGGACCTGGTCACCCCACCCGAGGAAGACTGGTTGATGTACCGGGGCAAC
>JAWLFN010000114.1:0-8707 GCA_041685555.1 Gammaproteobacteria bacterium
CCGCCGGCCTGCTGATCAAGGTCGAGGACCACAAGCTGAAGGTGCCGCGCGGTGACCGTTCCGGTACCGTCATCGAGCCCTATCTGACCAATCAGTGGTACGTGGCCGTCGAGCAACTGGCAAAGCCCGCCATCGATGCGGTAAAGAGCGGCGACATCGAATTCGTTCCGAAGAACTGGGAGAACACCTACTTCGCCTGGATGCGCGACCTGCAGGACTGGTGCATCAGTCGCCAGCTCTGGTGGGGGCATCGCATCCCGGCCTGGTATGACGACGAGGGCAGCATCTACGTTGGCCGCAACGAGGCGGAAGTCCGTGAAAAGTACGACCTGGCACCCGACATTGCGCTGAAGCAGGACGAGGACGTGCTCGATACCTGGTTCTCCTCGGCGCTGTGGACCTTCTCCACGCTGGGCTGGCCGGATGACACCGAAGCCATGAAGACCTTCCACCCGACCAATGTGCTGGTCACCGGCTTCGACATCATCTTCTTCTGGGTCGCACGCATGATCATGATGACCCTGAAGTTCACCGGCGAGGTGCCGTTCCGCAAAGTATATATCACCGGCCTGATCCGTGACAGCGAAGGGCAGAAGATGTCCAAGTCCAAGGGCAACGTACTGGACCCCATCGACCTGATCGACGGCATCGACCTGGAGTCGCTGGTCGCCAAACGCACCGAGGGCCTGATGCAGCCGAAGCTGCGCCAGCAGATCGAGAAAATGACGCGCAAGAGCTATCCGGACGGCATTGTCGGCCATGGCACCGATGCGCTGCGCTACACCTTCTACTCGCTGGCCTCCACCGGGCGCGACGTCAAGTTCGACATGGGCCGCATGGAAGGGTTCCGCAATTTCTGCAACAAGATCTGGAACGCCTCCCGCTATGTGTTGATGAACACGGAAGAAAAGGACATCCGGTTCACGGCGGAAGACCACGCCGCCCTGCGCGAGGCCGAACTGAGCATGGCCGACCGCTGGATCCTGTCCCGCCTGCAGCGCACAGTGGCGCGCGTACACGAGCATATGGACAACTACCGTTTCGACCTGATCTCGCAGGACATCTACGAGTTCATCTGGAACGAGTACTGTGACTGGTACGTTGAGCTGTCCAAGCCGTTGCTGTGGAATGCCGACGAGGAGCCGGAAAAGGCCCGCGCGGCCCGCCTGACCCTGCTCAGCGTGCTGGAAGCCAGCCTGCGTATGACCCACCCGCTGATGCCCTTCATCACCGAGGAAATCTGGCAACGTGTGGCTCCACTGCTGGGCATCGAGGGCGAGACCATCATGCTCCAGGCCTACCCGCAAGCGGAGACGGACCTGATCGACGAGCAGGCCGAGGCCGACATCGACTGGGTGAAGGGCGTGATCGAAGGCATCCGCAACATCCGCGGCGAGATGAACATCGCCCCGGGCAGGGCCTTCCCCGCTCTGCTGCGCGGCAGCGGACAGGATCATCAGCGCCTGGAGGCCAACCACCAGTATCTGATGAAACTCGCCAAGCTGTCACAACTCGACTGGCTCGACAACAGCCAGGAAGCCCCGGTCGCCGCCACCCAGCTCTACCACGATATGGAAATCCTGGTTCCCCTGGCCGATCTGATCGACAAGGACGCGGAGATGGCGCGCCTGGAGAAAGAAACCGGCAAGCTGGAGAAGCAACTCCAGGGCATCAACGGCAAGCTGTCCAACGACAAGTTCGTCGACAATGCCCCCGAAGCGGTGGTCAACGCCGAGCGTACCCGTCAGCGAGACACCGAAAGCGCCCTGGCTGCACTGCGTGACAAGCTTGATCGGATTCGCGCGCTGTAACACGCCGGTTTTCCTGAGCGGCTGGTGTAGCGCATTAGCGCGAACCGGTTGGAGGCAATCCGCGGGCAAAGTACCGACCTGATTGACTCCAATATTCACTGGTACTATCGCATTGGCTTTCCGATCAGGACTACGATGTCAAAGACGGGCGGGTTCCAGGGACAGAGATCCCGATGGTGGTGACAGGGCCCATCGGGAGCGTCGGGCGCCAGGGATGGCGCACGCCGAGCCCTACATGGACGTATTCACGGGCGTCTCCCGAGGGGCCCTGTCACCACCATCGGGATCGGGCTACGGAGTACACACCCAACACAGTGGTCAGCCCAGTTTGAACTGCCCCACGAGTTGATCCAGCGAACTCAACAGCCGGTTGATCTCTTCATGATACTCCTGACACTTCTGATAATCCTCCACGTTCAGGCGCCCGTCGCCGGCAATCTTGACGCTACTCTTGGCAATTTCATCGGTAACCTCGGACTGCTGCTTCACTGAAGAGGCGATTTCCTCACTGCGATCGGTGATCAGAGCCACTGATTCGAGCACAGAGGACAGCAGACTGTTGGCGGAACTTGCCGTCTCCTGACAGTCGCCCGACATGCGCACACCATCATCCATCGACTTGACGATCAGTGAGGTATTGTCTTCCAGTTCCTGAATAATGGTGTTGATTTCCTGCGTCGAATCCTGAGTTTTCTGTGCCAGACTGCGGACCTCGTCCGCCACCACGGCAAAGCCACGACCCTGCTCTCCGGCACGGGCCGCCTCAATGGCGGCATTGAGCGCCAGCAGGTTGGTCTGCTCGGCAATACCACGGATCACATCGAGTACGGTATTGACCTTCTCGTTATGATTGCTCATGTCATGCACTTTCTGCTGAATCGACTTCAACGATTCCGCCAGCTGCTCCACCGAGCGATTGGTGCGGGATACAGCATCCGTGGCCTTCTCGGTGGCGGTCTTCGCCTCGCTGGCCGCGCCCACGCTGGTCTGCGCGCCATTGGCCACATCCGACAGCGAGGAAGAAAGCTCTGTCGTGGAAGAAGCCAACATCTCGGTCTCATCGAGTTGTGATGACGATCGCTGAGAGGTGCGTTCGATCATTTCCGAGAATTGTGCTGACTTTCTGGTCACTTCGCTGTTCGTGTTCAGTACCTGGCGGATGATGTCGGAAAGTTTGCCAACAAAAGTATTGAATCCTGCACCGAGTTGCGAAAGCTCATCGTTTCCCTTGTCATTCAGGCGTCGCGACAGGTCGCCTGAACCCTGGGCGATGTCCTCCATATAATCACGAGTCCTGACCAGCGGACCCGTGATCGAACGTGACAGATACACCGCTCCGGCGCAGAGCAGAACCAGAATCACCAGTACGACCATGGCCGCGCTCAGCGTCCACTCCATGAAGGCCGCATTGACGTCTTCCGTGAACAGGCCATGAATCACGACCCAGCCCCAGGGCTCAAACAGTTCAGAGTAGACACGTCGGACATCGGATTCAGGGTGACGCAGCGGATCATCGGTATAGGTCAGAATCCTGTAGCCGAACTCCTGTTCCGGATGGTATGCGTATTCGGAGAATCCCGTGAAATCCGGCCCCGCCTGACTGGAAATGATATCCGTCATGGTCGGCCCCGGGTCGCGATACCCCTGCTCTTCCAGGCGTTGCTGCTCGGTGGTGGCTGCATCCTCGATGGCCTGCCTGACCTCGGCCTCGGTATCCAGGGCCGAATCCACGCCCCGGAACGGGTGAGCCAGAATCTGTCCCATTTCGTGGTATAGAAGCAGATAATTGCGTTCATTAACCACAGTGTTGTTGATGATCCAGCGTCCCCTGGCCTTGGCTTCTGAATCGGTCAGTTCTCCCGACCGGACCTGCTCATGCAGTCCCTCCAGCTGATCGACCACCATCTGGACCTGGTTGACACTGCCCTGCTCCAGCTGCGTCATGAAACGGTCCCTGGCCTGCGACAGCAGGGTCACACTCAGACCGACCACCGCGATGACACTGAAAGCCACCAGTAACCAGACCTTTTTGCGAATGGATAAGCTGCTGAACATGGATCTCCCACCCTGTGCTGATTGTGATGGACGGCTGTAGACCGCCTTCTTTATGTCCGGGGTAGCGGCACCCGTTGAAAAATCCTTAGTACGGAATGATGAATCCGGTTGCCGTCACCAGGCGGGCCTTCTACCATGCAGACATTCACCGGATGGAGGCACCATGAAAAAACTGTTCCTGTCCCTGTTCATCGTCACCGCGGCCCTGCTCAGCTATGCGTCTCTGCAGGGCTATACCCCGACCTACCTGTACCACGCCCCCGGCGTGGCGTCCGGCATCGGCGCCAAGTTGTTGTGCAGCGCCCGCTTTGTTTCGGGACAGTCACGCGAACAGGCCTTCGACGACCTGCTGCAGTATTCACCCATACTGGAGCAACTGGACGTTTCCTATGATGAAGAGGCTGGCACAGTGACCGCGTCCCTGTCAGGGATCAGTGAACGCACCGCCTCCTTCCAGCCGGGCATCGGCTGCGCCATCGACTTCGAGGGTTACACGCAACGCGAGCAGCTGACTGCCCGCGAGCTGGCTGTCCTGAACAGTCGCTGGCCTCACGGCAACCGGGTCGACCACATCGATTCCGGAATCCAGACCCTTACCGACGAAATGCTGGCCCGGGATAATCGGGAAGGGCTCAATACGCGCGCCTTGTTGGTGGTGAGAGATAACCGGATCATTGCCGAGAGCTATGGCCAGGGGGCCGGGCCGGAGACACAACTGCTGGGCTGGTCAATGGCCAAGAGCCTGACATCGGTCATGGTGGGTAATCTGGCCCATCGTGGACTGATCGATCTGCAGGATACACCTGGCTTCGAAGCCTGGCGCGATAGCGACCGGGAACAGATCCGTATCCCACATCTCTTGACCATGACGGACGGACTGGCGTTCTCTGAGGAATACGACCCGGGCGATGATGCCACGGCCATGCTGTTCACAGAGCCATCAGCGTCGGCCTATGCGCTGCGACGGCCACTGGTACGGGAGCCGGGCACGCACTTCAACTACAGCTCCGGTACGGCCGTACTGTTGGCACGACTGCATCATGAACAGACAGGTGGCACGCTGCAGGCGGCCTACGATGACTACATCGAGCATATTGCCGTTCCCATGGGCTTCCAGCACAGCACCTTCGAGGTCGACAGTGCCGGTGTGTTCGGTGGCAGTTCCTATCTTTATGCATCCGCGCGGGACTGGGCCCGACTGGGCCTGCTGATGCTGAACGAGGGTGTGATCAACGGGCACCGGCTGGTCGACCGCGACTGGGTGGACCAGGCACTGCAACCCAATCCCTCCGAAAATGACCCGGCCTACGGCTATCAGTGGTGGTTGAACAGCGGCGGCGACTCGCTTCGATGGCCTGATCTGCCCCCGGATACGTTCGCCGCTCAGGGAAACCGCGAGCAACGGATCATGGTGATCCCGTCCCGCGATGTCGTCATTGTGCGTCTGGGCTGGACGTCGGGCTCCTACCCGGACAACGGACGCTTCTCCGAACTGCTGGACAACCTGTAACCACACAGCCCGCCGTCAGTCACCGCGGGCATACACCCGGCGGCCGTTGACCCAGGTTTCCAGGACTTCTGTCCGCCAGATCTCTTCGGGATCCACCGCGAAGATATCGCGATCGATCACGATGAAATCAGCGGCCTTGCCCGGCTCCAGGGTGCCGAGGCGATGCTCCTGATGTCCGGCCCAGGCCGCATCCAGCGTAAAACTGGTGAAAGCCTCTTCGGCCGTCATGCGCTCCTCCGGATACCAGCCCGTTGGCGGCTCGTTCTGGTGATCCTGCCGGGTGATGGCGGCATGCAGGCCGTAAAACGGATTCGGCGACTCCACCGGGAAGTCCGAACCGTTGGCAATGACGGCACCGGCCTCCAGCAGGGAGCGCCAGGCATAGGCGCCCAGTATGCGGACCGGACCCAGGCGATCCTCGGCCATGTTCTTGTCGCTGGTGGCGTGAGTGGTCTGCATCGAGGCGATGACACCCAGCTCACTGAATCGCATGATGTCCTCGTACTGCAACACCTGTGCGTGCTCCACCCGGTGTCGACGATCGCGTGTGCCGGTGACCGGAATGAGCTGCTCGAAACCGTCCAGTACCAGTTCATTGGCGCGGTCACCGATGGCATGCACATTGACCTGGAAATCAGCACGCATGGCCTGTTCCATCAATCCGGTGAGCGTGGTCGGCTCATGCAACAGCAGTCCACGGTTGCCCGGATCATCACTGTAATCCTCGATCAACGCCGCCCCGCGACTGCCCAGTGCACCGTCGGCCGAGATCTTCACACTGTCGATTTTGAGCATGCCGTCATCACTGACGAAGTGCCCATCGGCGAGCAGACGCGGCAGCTCGGGATCAGTGCCCGCCAGCATGGCGTTGACCCGCACGGACATGTCTCCGTCGACCTGCATTTCCCGGTAGGCCTGCTCGGTCAGCGCTGAAATGCTGGCATCATGGACACTGGTCAGTCCCTGCGCGGCCAATGAGTCCAGCGCCAGTTCCAACGCGTACTTGCGTTCCTCCAGCGAGGTTTCCGGAATATTACGGCTGATCAATGCCATCGCATTATCCACGAACACGCCGGTCGGACGACCCTCTTCATCGCGCAGGATCTGGCCGCCTTCGGGATCCGCGGTGGTCGCATCCACTCCCGCCAGCTCCATCGCCGCGCTATTGGCCCAACCCGCATGGCCATCCACACGAGTCAGCCAGACCGGTGTGTCGCCAGCTGCCTCATCAAGACTCCGCGCCTCGGGGAATGCATTGCTGTCCCACAACACCTGGTTCCATCCTCGCCCCTGCACCCACTCCAGACCGTCATTCGTGGCCAGGAAATCGGCTACACGCTGAGCCGCACCGGCTTCGGTGGATGTCCCGGTCAGATCCACCCGGAGCAGGCTCAGTCCGTAATTGAGGATGTGGCCGTGCGCGTCGATCAGACCCGGCAATACAGTCCGGCCATCGCCGTCGATACGCTGCACATCATCACGATCCGGCAGCGGCTCTCCCTCCCGGTAAATCCGCAAGACGGTGTCATCGACAAACTGCAGCGCATGGAAGGCATGCAGCTCACGGTCGCTGTCCAGCGTGTACCCGTTGATGTTGTGCAGCAGTGTGCCGTCATGGTCGGGCTGCGCAGCCGCCTGGCCCGCGATCAGCGCCACTGAAAACAGCAGGAAAGAGAAATATCGGTTCAGAGTCATGCGATTGTTTCCACTTCAACAGTATGGATAGAGTGGCCGTGATGGGGGCCGGTCGTAATTATAGCCGCATATTGACATCAACAGGTACCCGAGCCGACCACTCGCCATCACGCCATTGCGTCCGCAGTGGCCAGGGATCGACGTCGGGATTCCAGTACCGGATAGGCAAAGACGGCCAGCAGAATCAGGCCGGCACCGGCATAGAACGACCACGCCAGATCCTGCTGTTCGCCCAGAAACACCATCGCCATCAGGATGGCATATACCGGCTCCAGGTTCACCGCCAGTGCCGTGGCGTACGCCGATAACTGCCGCAGGGCCACCAGCGACAGCGCAAATGGCAGCAGCGTGCAGCCGAAGGCGAGCAACAAAAGCCAGCCGCTATCGGATAACGACGGAACCGCAAACAACAACCCTTGCTCAGTGACAAACAGCCCGGTCAGTGGCCCCGTTCCAAGCCAGGTCACCCATAGTCCGATCAGCGCCAGAAACAACGCCCCGGCTCCCATCTCCAGCCCGGTCACTGTCAGCGAGTCGGCGCGGAACACCAGCCGTTTGTTCAGCGAGGAAAACAGCGAGACAAAAAATGCCGAGATGATTCCGACCACGATGCCGGTATTCATGGCGGGCGGCGTACCGCCAACCAGCAGTACCACACCGGGAACCACCAGCAGCGCAAGCAGCAGTTCACGCAACAGAAAGCGGCGACCGGTCAGCACGGGCTCGACAACGGACAGAAACACCGGCACGGTGGCGATGCAGGTGACCGCCACTGACGCATTGGCCAGCTTGATCGCCCCATAAAACGTCAGCCAGTGCAACGACACCAGCACGCCAATGGCCAGATAACCCGCCAGCAAGCGACCCGGCATGTACCGCAGGGCCCGCCAGACGCGGGGCAGCAGCAACAGGACCATGGCCACCAGCCCCATGCGCCACAATACCAGAGGCAATGCATCAATTGAGATCAGCCGCCCCAGTATGGCAGTGAACCCCCACAACAGCACACAGAAATGAATCTGCAGCCAGGCAGTACGATAGTCGGTCATGGTCTGTCCGGAGAGGTACAAAAGGTGACTGGAGGCGTCCTTACAGTTTTTCGTAGACGTGCTGTGCCAGGCCGGCACCCGCTTCCGACATGGTCAGATAGGTCCGGTCGGCGCCCGCCCGGATGATTTTCTCGGCCTCGTCGTGATGCATGCTGTGAGAGACGATCTGCCCCCGGAAGCCGGCGTCACGCAGTTTGCGGGTGGCGATGATCTTGGCCTCGGCATCATTGACAGTAAGGATCACCGCTCGCGCCTGTCCCAGATCAAGACTCTGCCAGAACACCTGATCCTCGGCATCGGCAAAGAAGACATTGTGCCCCAGCTGCTTATGCATCTCCACCCTGGCCGGATCGGAATCCATCGCCACCAGCCGACAAAGATCCTTGAGATGCTCATAGGCCGCCGAGCCCTTGCGCCCGAGTCCCATGATCAGCACTTCCGCATCGCCCAGCGAGACGGGCTGCTCATCCGGATGCCTGGTATCTCGTTCCAGCGGAATCAGCCGGTGGCAGATCCGCTCGTACAGCGGGTGCGCGAACCGGTTCAGCGGCGCACTGATCATAAATGACAGCGCTGCCGTCAATGCC
>JAWLFN010000115.1:0-8679 GCA_041685555.1 Gammaproteobacteria bacterium
GGAAGGGCTGACCGGGAGCGTCGGGCGCCAGGGATGGCGCACGCCGAGGCCTACAGGGATGTATCCACGGCCGTCTCCCGGGCAGCCCTTCCTCCCGCACGAATCGGGCTACAGCGTGATCACCACGACCATACGATCAGGAGTCCCGCTCTTCCTCGGCTTCCATTTCGGCCTTCTTCTTCAGGAAGAACTTGGCCAGAAAGATCCCCAGTTCGAACAGCAGCCACATCGGAATCGCCAGCAGCGACTGTGTGAACGGGTCCGGTGGTGTCAGCATCATGGAGATCACGAAGCAACCGACAATCACATAGGGTCGTTTGCTGGTGAGATCCTCGGGTTCGACCAGGCCGGCCCAGATGAACAGGAACACGGCGATGGGAATCTCGAACGCGAAACCGAAAGCGAAGAACATCTTCAGGACGAAGCTGAGATAACTGCTGATGTCCGGGGCCACGGATATGTCCGAGGGGGCCACTGATACAAAGAAATTGAACACGATGCCGAACAGGATGTAGTAGGCAAAGGCGATGCCGGCGTAGAACAGGGCCACGCTGGAAATGAACAACGGGATCGCCAGCTTCTTTTCGTTCCGGTACAGCCCCGGTGCAATGAAGGCCCACATCTGAAACAGGATGAACGGCGCCGTCAGGAACATGGCGGCATAGAATGTCAGCTTGAACGGAGCGAAAAACGGCGACGTGGGGTCGATGGCGATCATGCTGCTGGTTTCCGGCAGCACGCCCACCAGGGGTCTGGCGACAAAAGTGTAGATGTCGTTGGCGAAGTAGACCAGACCCAGGAAAACCAGCAGCAGGACGCCAATGCTCTTGATCAGGCGGTTGCGCAGTTCGATCAGGTGATCGACCAGCGTCTGTTCCTTGTGCTCATGGCGGCCGGTGTCGTCGTCAGGCGTTGTCGTCATCGTCCTTCCCGGCCCTGAACTTTCGGCCCTGTACGACCACCTTTTCTGGCGGGTTATTGTAGAAATCGGTCACCGGCCGATTGTCATCCCCGGTGGCTGCCGCGTTTCCATCCTCGTCATCCGCCGGTTTCTCCGGCGCCTCGACGGTCGGTTCCGATGCGGCTTCTGACTTGTCCTCTTCTGTCCGGGGTTCGGCATTCCGGCCGCTCTCGTCAGCGGATCCGGCTCCTTCTTCCAGTCCACGCCGGACGTCCCTCTCCAGACTGGAAAAGGATTCCTTCGTGTCACGGGTGAGCTGTCCCGCTTTTTCCTTGGCTTCATCCAGGTCGGCGAGTATGGACTCGTTGTGCAGCTGACGCCGTATGTCATCGGCATTGATCTCGCGTTCGATGTCAGCCTTGACCTTGTTGAAACTGCGGCGGGCGCGCCCTATCCACAGCGCGGCGGTGCGCACGGCCTGCGGCAGCTTCTCCGGCCCCAGCACCAGTAGCGCGACAATGCTGATCAACAGCAATTCGGTGAAACCTATATCGAACATGGCGGAATCCGCGCCGGATGATCAGGGAGGTTCCTTGCGGAGATCCCTACTTCTCTTCGGCGTCTTTGCGTGCATGGACGGTGTCGGAAGCATCCTGTGCCGGTTCTCCGGCGTCGGCATCCTCGGCCAGCCGTTCTGAATCCTTCTTATTGGCCTCGTCCTCGTCATCTTCCTTGATGGCGCTCTTGAAGCCCTTCAGTGCGCCACCGAGATCGGAGCCGAGGCTGCGCAGTTTCTTGGTGCCGAACAACAGCACGATGATGAGCGCGATAATGAGCAATTGCCAGATACTGATGCCACCGATACCCATGGGTGCCTCCGGGGGATGTCGTCATTAAGTCTTTGGCCTGGCGGCTTTTTCCGCGAGGCCCGATATGGTAAAGCGTTTTTGCAGTTCTTCCAATACCTGGTCCGGGCCAAGGTCGAGATGACTGAGCATGACCAGGCTGTGAAACCACAGGTCGGCGGTCTCGTTGACGAGGGTCTGGCGGTCTTCGCCCTGCGCGACATCGCGCGCGGCCAGAATGGTCTCCACGGCCTCCTCGCCCACCTTCTCCAGGATCTTGTTCAATCCTTTCTGGTGCAGGCTGGCCACATAGGATTCCGTCGGATCAGCGCTTCTGCGCTGCTCCAGGGTCTCGGCCAGTTGTAGCAGTACCGTGTCCATCATTCAGCCTTTTTCCCGCCATACATCCGGTCCGGCGATTTCAACACCGGGTCCACGCTCTTCCACTGCCCGTCGACCAGTTGACGGTAGAAACAGCTTTCCCGCCCGGTATGACAGGCGATGCCACCGACCTGTTCGACAAGGTAGATGACCGTGTCGCCATCGCAGTCCAGGTACACGTCCAGCAGCTTCTGCACATGCCCGGACTCCTCGCCCTTGCGCCACAGTCGGCGTCGGGAGCGGGACCAGTACACGGCGCGCTGTTCCCGCACCGCCACCGCCAGCGCCTCACGATTGATCCATGCATGAGTGAGTATGCGCTTGCTGTTTACATCCTGCGTGACCACGGGCACCAGGTCAGTATCACCCCATTGTACCTCATCCAGCCATCCGGTGTTCGTCATAGTCGGTCGATTCT
Organism: Gammaproteobacteria bacterium; assembly: GCA_041685555.1. GTDB lineage: Bacteria > Pseudomonadota > Gammaproteobacteria > Pseudomonadales > Pseudohongiellaceae > PWQG01. Next base: position 2,546 of record JAWLFN010000115.1, read on the forward strand.
CCTGTCTCGTGATGATTCAGGGCCGTCAGGCCCGCGCCAACAGCAGATAGACGCCGATCGCGCCGGCCAGCAGGCTGCCCAGAGGCAGCGGCGCCAGCGTGTCGGCCACCTCCGGATGCGCCAGCAGCAGGGCGGCGGCCAGTGCCGCGATTCCCCCGCGGCGTGACTGACGGCGACGTCGCTGTGCCTCGCGTTGCCGGTGCCGCTCCTGCTCTTTCAGGGTGTCATTCAGCGCCTGCAGGCGCTGCGGTTGCTGCAGGCTGTCGATGGCCATCTGGGGTAGCTGCGGGAACTGTTCGATCCAGTCCGGTACGTTCTCGCGCAGCGCGCGCAACAGGTAACCGGGCTCCATGCGCCGACGGTTCCAGCGCTCCAGGAAGGGCAGCGCGGTCTGCCAGAGGTCGAGTTCCGGATACAGTTGCCGCCCCAGACCTTCCACGTTGAGCAGTGTCTTCTGCAGTAGTACCAGTGACGGCTGCACCTCCATGTTGAAGCGACCGGCCGTGCGGAACAGCTGCACCAGCAGGTAACCGAACGAGATATCCTTCAGCGGTTTCTCGAAAATCGGCTCACAGACCGTGCGCATGGCGCTCTCGAAGGCGTGGATCGGGGTCTCCGGTGGGACCCAGCCACATTCCACATGCAGCTCGGCCACCTTGCGGTAATCCCGCTTGAAAATGGCGAGCAGGTTGCGGGCCAGGTACTGCTGGTCGGCGCGGCTCAGTGAGCCGATGATGGCGCAGTCAATGGCGATGTAGCGCGGCTGGGCGCGGCGATCAGGGTCCACGAAGATGTTGCCGGGATGCATGTCGGCATGAAAGAAGCTGTGCTCGAAAACCTGGGTGAAAAAGATCTCCACACCGGTTTCCGCCAGCTTCTTCAGATCGATGTCGCGTCGCTGCAGCTCGCGGATGTCCGACACCGGTATGCCATGGATACGTTCCATGACCAGCATGCGGTCCCGTGACACGTCCCAGTAGACCCTGGGCACATACAGTTTCGATGATCCCTCGAAATTGCGGTGCAGCTGCGTGGTATTGGCGCCCTCGGCCAGCAGGTTGAGTTCATTGAAGATCACCGTCTCATAATCGGCCACGACCTCGCGGGGCCGCAGCCGGCGCCCATGCGGGACATGGCGTTCCACGAAGCGGGCCACGGCGTGAAGCAGTCGCACATCGTCCCGGATGACGCGTTCGATACCGGGGCGCAGTACCTTGATCACGACATCATCGCCATTGTTCAGCACGGCGGCATGCACCTGGGCGACAGAGGCCGAGGCCAGCGGCTGTGGATCCAGGCTGGTGAAATAATGATGCCAGGGCTGGCCCAGGCTTTTCTCCACCAGTTCATGGATGGTGGGAGAGGCGAAGCCGGGCACCCGGTCCTGCAGGCTCTGCAGCGCATCGGCGATCTCGACGGGCAGAAAATCGCGGCGGGTGGACAGCAGCTGCCCGAATTTGATGTAGATCGGTCCCAGTTCTTCCAGTGCGGCCCGCAGCCGCACGGCGGCGGCCTCGCGGCGCAACGGGTCATTACGCCACGGTAGTCCGGCCAGCGCGATCAACGGGACCAGCAGGCGTGCGGGACCCTTGATGCCAGTGATCTGGTCCAGGCGGTATCGGGCGATCACCGCGAGAATTTTCAGCAGTCGGGGCAGATGGGACACTGTATGGGCCTTGCAGCAGGGCGAGTCGGTACCGGGCTCGTAGCGCAGGCAAAGATAGCATCAATGCAGGCTGGCCAACAACTCCCGCTCGATCGCTTCCAGCAGCAGGGCCAGGCTGAGCTCGGGAATGTCCCGGTCCGGGTAACGTCCGGCGAGCTGTTCGCACTGGGTGGCAAACTTTTCACCGGCCCGGATGCCCCGCAGAAACAGGACCATCGGGCCATGCAGGCGCCGCAGTTGCATGGTCTGCTGCTGGCGATGGATCAGGAACCATTCCGGTTCGGGCAGGCGTTCGACCCCGAAAGGAGCGCTACCCGGGAGGGACCCGGGGGCAGCGAAGTGTTCGCGCAGTGCTTCCCAGTAGCCCGGCAGGTCGAAGGCACTATGCATCAGTGTCCAGTCCTGTCGTGGCGGCCATCGGGTATCGGGCCAGGCCTCGGGCGACAGCGACAGCAATTCTTCCCGGGTCATGGGAGCCTCATCGGGTGCTTCGAAAAGGCTGATGAAGTGGTTCTCCAGGACGGCGATGTCGATCAATGCGGGCAAGCGCCGGTAGTCGGGATCCTCCAGCAGGAAATCGGGCAACGCGTGCCCGATCTGGCTGACCGGGCCGGGCTCCGGCGGGTAGTAGCGGAAATAATCCAGCCACAGCTGATTGAAAGTGTCCGTGTCCAGCGTGCGCTGCATCACCGGGTAGAGCTCAGCGGCGAAATGCAGCAGCCGCTGGTGGTAGGCATTGTGGTAGATGTTGAGTGCGGCGCGGCGGCTGATCCGGCTATGGGGCTGCAAGTGGGAGGCCAGCACGCGCTCGTCACTTTCCGGTTCGCCGGGGCGACGGATCTGCTCCCAGAACCAGCGTTGTTCGTCCCGCCAGGTCACACCGGCGCCCCGGAGGCAGTCAGGTTCGTGGCTTCCCGCAGCACGGTTTCCTGCAGCGCTCGCGCCTGCTGCAGCTCCGCTTCCAGCACCGGGAACGGCGGGATGTCATCGTCACGTTCCAGCAGCGTCGCGACTGCCCCGAAACGGCGGCAGGCGCGATCATACAGTGCCCAGACCGGATCGGATACCGGTTGATCGTGAGTATCGATGAGGTGATCGCCATTGTGGGTATGGCCGGCCAGGTGGAATTGTTGCACACAGGTCGGGTCCAGCGTGTCGATATACGCTTCCGGGTCGAAGCCGAGGTTGTAGGCACTGACGTGCACATTGTTGACATCCAGCAGGATGCCGCAGCCGGTGCGGCGGGTCAGGGCATTGATGAACTCGGCTTCGCCCATCGTGGCGCCGCGGAACTGCACATAGGCGGATGGATTCTCCAGCAGGATGTGACGGCCGAGGTGCTCCTGGATCTGCTCGACCCGGTCGCCGACCAGGGCCAGGGTCTCGTCATTGTAGGCAATCGGCAGCAGATCATGGGAGGTGTATCCGTCCAGTCCGGTCCAGCACAGGTGATCGGAAACCGCTACCGGATCGATGTCCTCTATCAGTGCTTTCAGCCGGTCCAGATGCCGTCGGTCGAGAGGCTCATCCGCGCCCACGTTGAAAGACAGGCCGTGCAGGACAATGGGATAGTGTTCTCGGACGCGTCTCAGGATGGTGCGGGGACGACCGCCGGGAGCGAGGAAATTTTCCGTGATGACTTCGAACCAGTCCACGTCGGGGCGCTGTTCCAGCACATGCTGGTAGTGCGGCCGTCGCAGTCCCAGTCCGAAGCCTTGTATGGTGTCAGGCATGGGGTGCCCGTGTTCGCATCAGATGGACGACAATACCGTACCGCCCAGCTTCTCGCAGAGCGAGTCGGAGACGCTTTTCTCGGCGGAATATACGCCCACGAAGCCAATGCCATGGCAGTCGTTCTGGCCAGCGCACGCGGCATTGTCATTGCCCTTGCAGGCACTCAGGCCGGCGCAGGTGAATACGTCGTTACAATGTGTCATGGCCTGTGGAGCGCCTTCGGGGTGTTCGCCCGGAGCCGCTGTACTGGCACTGGCCTCGCTGCCGCCCAGCACCTGGCACATGACGGCAGAGAAATTGGCATTGCCGGTGGTGATGGTGGCGATACCGTCCGGGGCATTTTCCACATCCTGGCAATGACTGACCTTTACCGGGCCTTCGTCGCTGTCAGTGGCGGCCTGGCCGGTGGAAATGCCCGCCAGCAGAGCGGCAGCGGCGGAGGCCATCTTGATACCGTCGGATCGTTTCATAAGCATTCACTCCTGTTCCCGGATGCGGGGTCTGTCAGTACCTGGTGAGTATCGCAGCGTCTGCGTCACGCGGCCAGTGTCAATTTGTCGCACGGTGGTTACGGTCGCCTGTGTCGTACAGTTCACGGGTGCGCGCCTCAAGGCGATCCAGGCGCAGCCGCAGGGCATCGACCCGGTCGCGGAAAGCGGTGAAACGGGCTCTCCCCACCAGCCAGTCGGCTTCTTCCTGCAGGTAATCCTGTACCATCATTTCCAGTCGTTGACCGGTTTCCCGGGCCTGTGCGCGGGCGCCCCGCAGCCACTGTCCCAGCTGATGGGCTGCGATGTCGCCCAGTACCGGTGCCAGCCGGTCTTCCCAGTCTATGTCCAGATCCCTGAACAGGCGCTGAATGCCTTCGGCCAGTTCCGTGCTACCGGTCAGCGTGAGCACCGGGTCATACAGCGCCAGGCGCGGTTCGCTGGCGGTGAGCAGGGCGGCCAGTGCGCGGGCCGAGCCGCTCAGCCGGGCATCGACCGCGCCTTCGTGGCTGCCCTGCAGGTACAGTCGGTCGTCACCGGTGCGGATGTACAGATCGCCGCTGGCCATGCCGTTCTTCAGGCCGTCACTGTGAATCTGCAGGATGCGGCCCTCGCCCAGGCGCGCGAGCCGGTGGCGGCTGGCCGGATCACCCTCCAGGGCCGCATTGACCAGGGACTCGACCGGCGCCAGCAATGTACTGCCCAGTAATGACATGCGTGTCTATCCCCCGGTCGGCGGCAAGGGCTTGAACCCTACGTGCAGGGCGCAGATGCCGTCCATGATGTCGTGGTAGCGCGCCTCACTGAAGCCTGCGTCTTCCATCATGCTCAGCAGGGTGTCCTGATCAGGGTGCATGCGGATGGACTCGACCAGGTAGCGATAGCTGTCAGCGTCGCCCGTCACCAGTCTGCCGGCCGTCGGCCACAGCGACTGCCAGGTCTGATAGGCACGACCCAGCATCGGGTTGCGGGCTTTCGAGAATTCCAGTACCAGCGCCCGCCCGCCGGGCTTGAGGATGCGCTGCATTTCCCGCAGGGCGGCGGACTTGTCCGTCACATTGCGCAATCCGTAGGCGATGCAGATGCAGTCGAAGCTGTCGTCCGCGAATGGCAGGTGTTCGGCATTGAGCTGCAATACATCAATGTTGGGCGGCGCGCCCTCGTCGATCAGCCGGTCGCGTCCGACCCGCAGCATGGCGTCGTTGATATCGCCCAGCACGACATGGCCGTCGTTACCGACCAGTGGCGAGAAACGCAGGCTGAAATCCCCGGTACCGCCGGCCAGATCGAGCACCCGTTGGCCGGGTCGCAAGGCGCTCATCTCCACCGTGTAGCGTTTGATCAGGCGGTGGGAGCCCAGCGAGATCAGGTCGTTCATGGCGTCATAGCGCCGCGCCACGGAGCGGAATACCTGCCCCACGCGTTCCACTTTCTCTTCCAGCGGCACCCGCTGGAAGCCGAAGTCGGTGGTGTTTTCGTCCGTCGGCCGGGGGCCGTGGTGTCCGGTGTTATCAGGCATGGGATGGCTCGATGCTCTACCGGTCAGGACCGGTCGGTGTCAGAGTTGGAGGAATCCATTATGTTAATGGCTTGCACATCCTCTGGCAACGGATCCCGTCGCGCGCCGGCCTCCCGCAGCGTTTCCAGGTAGCGTTGCCAGAGCGTTGCATGGTTGTGACACAGTTCGTGCAGGTACTCCCAGCTGTAGATGCCGGATTCGTGCCCGTCGTCGAACAGGATGCGGATGGCGTAGCGACCGGTCGGCTCGATGTCCCGGATGCCCACACCGCGCTTGCCGGTCTGCAGGACCGCATCGGCCCGACCATGACCGCGCACCTCGGCCGACGGCGAGTGGACCCGGAGAAATTCCGCGTCCAGCTCACAGTGCTCACCACCGGACCAGGTCAGCTCCAGCACCCCGGACCGGCGATGCAGCCTGATCTGTTCCGGGGCGGTGCCCATCACAGGATGAACCGGCTCAGGTCCTCATTGTCGGCGAGGTCGCTGAGCTGGCTGTCCACATAGGCGGCGTCGATCGCGACTTCTTCCCGGCCCGACACGGACAGGTCGGAGGCCGTGAAGGACAGCTCCTCGGTCAGCCGCTCCATGATCGTGTGCAGACGGCGGGCGCCGATGTTTTCGGTACGCTCGTTGACCTGCCAGGCGATTTCGGCAATGCGCTGGATGCCATCATCCGTGAAACGGACCGTCAGTCCCTCCGTGCCCAGCAACTGACGATATTGTTC
>JAWLFN010000116.1:0-8537 GCA_041685555.1 Gammaproteobacteria bacterium
GCGGAGAACTCCGCAATCATCAACAACAGGATGATGGCCCCGAAGCCACAGGAAATGACATCCAGGAAGGAGATATTCGAATTTTCGGGCTCGCGTCGTCGTCGCATTATGGCCAGTCCCCCGATGGAGTGACAAAGGAACCCCTCGTCAGATACGCCAGTTGCCAGAACGCGGCCGCAGCGCCGGGATCACCTTCCATCGGCAACAGTATGGTGTTGATCGGAATATTGTCCGCCAGCCCATCGACGGCATCCCAGTAGCGTTCCATGCGCTGCCGCGGCGTCACGTTGCCTTCCAGGCTCTCACGGCGGTTGGACAGGGTCGGCAGACTGTCGGTGACCAGATAGATGTTGTCCGGCGGTCGGGGCAATGACGTCGCCACATCAAAACCGCGCTGCAGATTGCTGCCACTGCGTGGTGTCAGCAGAGACAGGGACTGACTGAGTCGCTCCTGCAGCTCCCGGTTGCTGACCTCCAGCCACTCGCCGCCAGTGCCCTCCAGGATCGGCACGGCTTCGTGATTGAAGCCGTAGACCTGGTACTGGCTGTCCAGCGGCAACTGGCTGACAATCCACTCCACCACGCGGATGGCGCGCTGCCATTTGCTCGCCTGACGCTGATTCTCCTCGGGCAGGTTACGGGTACGGATGACGTTGACCAGGGTTTCATCCAGCATGCTCGCCGACATGTCGAGCAGGATCAGGATACGATTGCCACCCATGTACATGCCGCTCAGGTACTGGCGGTCACCGTCCCCGAGGAACTCCCTGGCCGCCCCACCGGTGTCTTCCGGCGCACTGGCCTGCAGTCGCAGCAGGTCTTCCTCCATTGATTCCACATCGGCGCGCAGCTCTTCGACACTCTCCTCACTGGCCAGGGTATCGCCCTCCAGCGCCGCCAGCTGCTCGCGGAAATCCTCGATCTCCTGCTGAATCCTTGTCGCCCGGCCCTGAGCCTCGACCACCTCGAGGCTCACATCATCCAGGGTGTTGCGCAGCCGCACCAGGTTTCCCTGGCCTTCTTCCACTTCCTCGTCCAGCAGGGCGGCCTCGGCCTGCACCGCCGGATCGACCTCTTCCTGTTGCTCCTCCCGCGATGTATGGTCCAGGATCAGGAACAACAGCACGACGGCGCCAAAGCCACAGGACATCACGTCCAGGAAGGCCAGGCTCAGTGGATTGAATGCCCCTCGTCTTTTCCTGGCACTAGCCATCATGCACCTGAATCAATTGCAGGGATCGTGTTGGCGCCTCGGCACGCTGCAGCCGGTCGCCACTGTAGAGCGCCTGTGGCTCCGGGCAGGGCCGGCCATTATGGAGCAGTCCGTCGGTGTGACAGTGGAGAAAGAACAGACCGTCATGGGCCCGGATCTCACCCACCACGGTGAGGCCATCAACTGCCGGTTTCCCGTTGTACAGCCGCAGCATTCCGTCTGTATCGGCGCAGCAATATATCCCGTCGCGCAACGCCCGTGCCTGGTGTCCGGCCAGAGCGTGCGTGGCCGGTTCCCGCGCCTGCCGGGTGCGCGTCACACGACGTGAAGCCCGGTGCACCGGGACACTGCGGTTGAAGCGCAGGCGGCTGCCGGCTTCCTGGCGCAGCTCCCCGGACGCAGACAATGCAGTCGCAATCAGCTGCTCATCCTGCACGGTTTGCGGATCATGTGGACCACTGCTCACCAGGTCACGCAGCCCCGGCAATGTGGAGCAACGCTCGGCCAACACCAGGGCAGCCTCCTGCGTCCCCGGGGGCAGGGATTGCGCCAGATTGCGATACAGGGATCGCAGTCGCTGCTCCACCGCGGAACGGGTCAGCCGGGCCTGGTGACGCTGCCCCTCTCCTTCCAGTACGATCAACAGGTTGTCATCCTCGCCGGGGCTCTGACGCAGCCATTCCGGCAGCCGGTCATGCAGGCGTTGTTCCCAGTGGGCATCGTGACCCGGGTTGAAACGTGCCTGGCGGATGAAGGCCTCGGCACTCAACGCGACCAGAGACGACTCCAGCTGATGCCAGCCCAGCCCCGGGACGGCCGTGGCACGGTCCTGCCGCACATCGGTGCCATCGTTCTGCAGTCCCGTCACCACCATCTCGTGCAACTGCATGTCCAGGTGCAGGCCCTGCTCCTCCTCCAGCGCAACGGCACCGGCCACCGCGCCGGTGTCCACCAGAGCCACGGGCCGGAAGGGACTGTGCCGCATGATCCCCAACAGCGTGGCCAGCTGGTCACGACCGAATGTGCCAGGCACCAGAACCAGGGTCTCCACCGCAGCGGATGGATCCATCCCGGCCAGCCGGGCCAGGTGTGCAAGGTGAGCATGAGCGATGTCGGCGTGGTGCCGGAAATGGGCGATCGTACGTGTCAGCGGCTCCATGTCCAGCTCATGCCAGAACCGGTTGCTGAATGTGACCGGATACAGCCGACTGCGCGCGGCTGCCTCCTCACCGAACAGCACCTGCCCATCACAGTCGACCACGCAGCCAGGGCTGCGGGCCAGGATGCCATGTTCATTGCCAACCGTCAGCGCCTGATCATTGAGTGACAGTACATGGAGGGTCATGACCCGTCATCCTGATCCGGCACCTGCAGATAGCGCACCAGGTTCTCGTCCGCGTACGCCTGACTGTCCAGCACCAGGCGGTCCTGCATCAGCGAGAGCTGGTGCAGCAGGAACATCAGCAGGATGCTGGTCAGCAATGCCACGAAGGTGGAATTGAAGGCCACGCCCAGGCTTGTGGTCACACCGATGATGTCGCCACTGACGGCCTGATGGGCCTGACCCAGCGCAGTACCAATGCCCCGCACGGTCCCCAGGAAGCCGATCGACGGTACGGCCCAGACGATATAACGGACGATGGTCAGTTCACTTTCCAGCCGCTCGGCCTCGCCATCGCACAGGTCCTTGATGGTTCCCGAGGTGGCCTGGATGCTGTGTGTGCTGCCAAAACGGTGCAATGCCGTCAGCAGCACTCTTGGCAGCAGATAACGTTGTTCCTCTTCCGGCAGGGCCTGCAGTGGCCGGGCGTATTCCCTCGAATCCTCGGGCAGTATGCTGGTGCCGGGTGTAACTGGCAACAGGGTGCGATCGAGCAGCTTGCGCTCGCGCATCGTTCGTACCAGTTTCATCCCCATGATCGACAGTGCCCAGAAAAACAGGATGATGCAGATTTCCTGTTCCATATCGCGCAACACGACGTAGACGGAGCGCTCGGGCACATAGTCCTCATCCACTTCCTGCATCACCGCCTGCTGTTCCTGGACGATGTCGGCGCTGGGACGGATCACGGCAACGTAGACGGCATGGACCACAATAATGGAAATGATCAGCGCGAACAGCTGGTAGATGACTTCCGAGAGATACTTCTGCTTCATGCCGGGTTCCTTGTCGTGTAACCTTTCATTCGAAAACCGTGATCAGATATCGGCGGGAAACGAAACACCGAGATCCTGGGAAATCTGTTCGGAGGGAATGAAACGACCACGGCCTTCCTCCTCTCCATCCGCATCACCATCCCCTTCTTCATCCTCTTCATTGTCGCGGGCGCGTTCATTGGCCGCGTCGATGCCGCCGGGCTGGTCCGTGATGGGAGCTTCCTGATCCGGCTGCGCGCCATCAGTCGTATCCTCACTGTCCCCGTTGTCCTGCCGGGCATACGTTGCCGGTGCCAGCAGGCAGACCAGTACCAACAGAATCACCCATCCAGACCGTTCCATCACTCCTCCAGATACCGGGCCACACGGAAACCGAGATCATCACGGGGCTCCTCCGCGAAATCCCGGAACGACGGTCGAAGCTCGGTCATGGCACCGTGCATCCAGCTCGAACCCTTGATGGTGCGATAGTTGCCTTCTTCGGGCCCCAGCGGATCGGTCTCGACCGCGGCGCTGAGCCCACTGACGGCACGATAGCGATCATGGACCCATTCGGAGACGTTTCCGGCCATGTCATACAGACCCAGCGGGTTGGGCTCGTATTCGCCGACATTACTGGTCACCTGCGCTCCGTCGTTGTAGTCCGGAACGACCTGACCGAGAAACGACTGGGTGGACTGATCGGCAAAATTGCCGGCCCCTTCCGGGGGCGGCCAGTCATCGCCCCAGACAAAGCGCCGGATATTGCCTTCGCCGTCACTGCGGGCCGCCCACTCCCATTCCGCTTCCGTGGGCAGGCGGTACCCGGTGGAGTCGGGGTTGATTCCCACTACCTCATCGTCCTCCACCCGATAGAATGGCGGCAGGGATTCCTGCTCGCTGAGCCAGTTGGTATACAGCGCGGCATCGCTCCAGCTCACCTGCACCGCCGGCTGGTTGGGTCGATCCAGCGTCTGACCTTCCACACTGCCGGCGGCGTGATCGGGACGGAACTGTCGGTACTGGGCATTGGTCACGGGACGGAGCGCCAGGTAGAACGGCTTTTCCATGTTGACCTCGCGCAAAGCCTCGTTGGCACGACGCCCGGGTTCACGGCGCGAAGCACCCATGGTGTAGCGGTGCGGATAGAACAGCTTCAGTGTCTGGCCGGCCACGGTCTCGATTTCCGGCTCGATGGCGGCGATCCGCGCCTCCTCCTCGGTCTGCAGGTCCACCCGGATTTCCTGGTCCAGACCGGGGCGGGCCGTGAAGCTCTGGACATGAGGAACATAACCCTCCCGGCGGATCTCGATACGCTGCTCCGCCGCCAGCAGATCCAGTGTCTGACCGACCCGGCCCCGCGGCTCACCGTCGACATAGACCTCGGCATCGGACGGGTCGGCCGCGATATGCACGGGTGCTGTTTCCGGATCCAGTGTCACATCCAGACTCAGCTCCTCCTCGGAATCCGTGGACACCTGCCGGCTGGCCGTGGCGTAACCGGACCGGAACAGAGATATGTCATGACGGCGACCCGGCTCCAGACTGACCTCGAGTGGCGTCTGACCACGAAATTCATCGTTGATGGTCACGTTGGCCCCGGAGGGCCGGGAGCGGATGAAAACCAGCCCATCGGCCGCTTCCAGCGGAATGACGGGCCGCTGTTGATCCTCACCAGCGACCACGGTCAGTCGTTGTTCCACCGCCTTGTATCCCCCCAGTTTCAGGGTGACCTGGCGCTCTCCCTGCAGCACGGGCGCTGTCAACGGTGTCTCGCCGATGCGTTCTCCATCCAGCAGAATGTCGGCGCCGGGCGGCTCGGTGGCAAAACGGATCTCTGCCCAGGCCGGTCGCATGGGTAGCTCCAGTTCCTGTTCCCGCAGTCGCCCCTCCACTTCCAGGGTCCGCTCCAGCGGCAGATAACGTTCGGCATCCAGCGCAAGACGATAGGTTCCGGGCTCGATCTCCAGCGAATCCAACGGCAACTCCCCAATATCGCGGCCATCAAGACGGGCCCGGACCCCGTCCAGCGGTTGCCCTTCTTCATCAATCGCGCGCAGGGAGACCAGGCCATGCATCGGCTGCATGGTCACTTCATGGGTCTGTGCCTGGGCTTCGGAAATCGACAGCGGTTGCCGCAGGGCGTGGTAGCCGGGATGCTGCAGTTCGATCCGGTATTCGCCGGGACGCATCAGGTAGCGCGGCCCGACCTGTACGGCCAGGCCTCCGGAAATGTCCACTTCGGCGGCGGCCGGGGTTGACTCGATGAATACCGAACGCGCCGTCAGGACGAACCAGGCGGCGCCGACCGCCGCGACCATGAAAAGTGCCACCAGGCCATGCCAAAGCCTGGGCCTGAATTGCCACTGCCGGGAGGGCGGTGGTGGTGGGGAAAAATCGACCGGCGCGATCAGATCATCGTCATGATCGCGGCCATCATCACGCACCTCTGGGTTCACATCCACCACGTCATCGCCCGCCTGTCGTCAACGCCTGCTCATTACATTCGATGGTAATGGGGCCGGGATCGTTACCGAAGCCTACCACGAACTCACGTCGCACATCGCGATAGCCGGGGCGGGTGCCGACCGCCACATAGCGACCGGGGTTCAGTTCCAGTTCCATGCTCTCGAACGTACCCAACTCGCCCACCCGATAGAGAGTGACCTGTGTCTCGTTGTCCGAATCGATACGGATTTCTACCGGTTGTCGGGCCTCGGCCAGCAAGTCCCGCAATGCATCCAGTTGCCGTTCCAGGCGCGGACCGCGCTCCTCCAGTCCGGCCGCCGTTTCATACACTTCGGTGGTGTACTCCAGAATTTCCGGCTCGCCCAGTCGCGTCGGGTCAGCCAGCGCCTGTTCAATCAGGCGGTCGAGCTGCAGACGACGTTCGGCATAATCCAGGCCTTCACGGGCAAACACCAGGTTGCTGTCCAGCGACAGGGCCTCCTCGTATTCGGCAACGGCCTGTTCCCATTCTTCCTCGGTCTCATGCGCGACGGCCCGGCTGCGGTGTCGTGCAATGGCGGCATTGACCATCTGCTCACGGGCCTGTCGGATGGCATCATCGGGCTGCGATGCCTCCGGTCGCACGCTGCGTGCTTCTTCGAACGCTTCGATCGCGGCCTCGGGTTCGTTGTTGCCCAGCAGGGAGAACCCTCGCGACATGATGCGGGTGAACTCGTTGTCGCGTTGTAACTCCCGATTGGTTGCCAGCAGATCCCGGGCGGGCTGATATTGATCATCGAGTTCCAACGCCTCGTCCAGTCTCTGCCCGGCCTGCTCCAACTCATCCTCTTCCTGCAGACGTCGGGCCTCATCCACCAGTGCCACCACTTCGTCCAGCGTCTCCGCGCGCCGCAGGCCGAGCTGCGCCGCTTCACTGTCGGGATCGATGGTGGTAGCGAGAGAGAACCGGGCCGCGGCCGTCTCCGAATCCTGCTCCGCCAGGGCCTGACGCCCCTCCCCAAGCAGGGTTTCCAGTACATCCGACTGTTGATCCTGCAATACGGCCAGCGTCTCGTCGGCTTCCGAATACGAGGCAATGGCGGCGCCGAATTCACCCCTCCGGTATTGCTCGTCACCCCGGCGGGCTGCTTCCAGTGCGCTAACGTGATCCTCGCCGGCCCATTGCTCGACACCGGCCGCCTCCAGTGCCTCCTGACGCTCCAGCAGACTGGCAAGCACGTCCTGCGCTTCTCGCCGCTGACGGGCGCGCTGGGCTTCCTCGAACGGCGAGACGGTGTTCAGTACTGGCGTGTCATCAACCACTTCGGGAGACACTGTCTGTTGCGGCGTGGTCCTCTCGGTCAGCGGCAGCTCGTATCGCTCCACCAGGCCCGGCAGGACAAAAACCACACCGAGCGCAAGCAGAAACAGTGCTGCCAGTGACACCCAGACCAGCGGCCGCACAGCGGCAGGGCGGTCATGGTCATGCCGCGGCGGGCCAGACGGCCCCCGTGCTGGATCGAACGATTGTCTGTCTGACATGATTCCGGTCTTTCTCCGTCATTCGGTGCTGCTGACCGGCATGCCGGTCTCGGTTTCGTACATTTCCACCAGTATGTCGCGCCACTGTTCGTACTGCTCTTCAACCGTGCCGGTCAACCGGATGGTACGATTCTCGAGATCAATCAGACGGGGTGCCACTTCCGACTCCAGTGACTGCCCCATCTCCTGCAGGGTGGCGATATGCATTTCCGCCTCGGAAGAGCGCTCGAACCCACTGCGTACCAGGTACGCGCCGGCGCCGACACCGACGATACCGCCAGTACGGACCGCCGCATTACTGCTGCTGGCCGAGGCAATACCACCGACGATGGCCGCGGCACCCGCAATGAAACGCCGGCGCGCTGAGCGTTCGGCTTCCTCCAGTGCCATGGTGGCGTGATAACTCTCCTCACGCCATGCGTCATACGGCGTGCGCATCTGTCTGGCATAGGTGGCGTAGTAATCCTGTACCGTATCGACAAACAGGTGGTCCCGCTCGCGGATATTGCGGATCCGTTCCATCATCGGATCATTCTCCGCCGGTAGCCGCACCACTTCGGTGACACCGTCCTCGTTGGTGCGCAGATAATCTCCGAACACCTCCGGCGCAAAATCGGCGGCAAAGTCCAGTTCGGCCACGGTCCGGATGTTGCGGATCTCATCGGCGGAGACATTCTCCTTCCGGTACTCGACCAGATCGTTGGCGATGCGGTTATACAGCGCCTGGAACGGATCATGTGACTGCCGCTGGGTGCGATCGTAGGCAAACTGGCTGACATGCTCCTCATAGACACGGCTGTACCATTCACGGCCGGTGGCATCGGTCACGGTGACCGAAACCACCATGCCTTCGCCGTCGGACAGCAACAGGGTACCGTCCACGTAGACATCCATGGTACTGGTGTCCGAGGGCAGTACGCGCACCACCCCCCAGTTACCGGATCGCTGCAGGCTGTCGGCCATCAACCACGGCGCGTAGCGCGACTCCGCCCGGCGGATTTCCAGGTTGGTGCGGTCCATCTCGTCATCATCCACTTCATCGATGCCCGGATCGAACACCATCACACCAACGTCCATCAGTAGCTCCTCCTGTTCGGGAGCCTCGCCCTGGACCATCGGGACGAATTCGGTGCTCTTCACCGAAGTGGTGGAACAGGCCGCCAGCCAGAACAACGCCAGCAGGCCGATGGAAAACCGT
>JAWLFN010000117.1:0-8365 GCA_041685555.1 Gammaproteobacteria bacterium
CTGGTTTGCCTCGCGATCCAGGTGGATGGCCAGGCTGGGAATGACGGCCACCGGTCCCTCGCTGTCGACCAGGGCACACTGTATCCGGCCATCCGCATTGCGGTAGTCAACACGTCCTGCAATGGCCAGGTCCCGGTCAAACCAGGGCGCCAGCAATGCGCCTCCGTACACTTCCACTCCCAGTTGCACGGCACCATGGCGGCTCATGACCGGGTCCGGCTTGATCTTCAGACATGGACTGTCGGTGTGGGCACCGGCCATGGAGAAACCGAGGTCGGCCACGTCCCCGTCGCCCAGGGTAAACGCGATGAGGGACGAGTCATTGCGATGGACGTAGTAACGCCCGCCCGACCGCAGGGACCAGGCCTGTCCCTCGTCCAGCGCGGTGAAGCCGGCCTCTTCCAGCCGCGCACTCATGGCGCGCACGGCATGGAACGGCGTCGGCGAGCGCTGGATGAAATCCAGCAGGCCCTGGCGGAAAGCCGCTTTATCCATCGTTCGGGTCTCCCGGATCAGGGATTGACTTCAATCAGCTCGACATCAAAGATCAGTGTGGAAAATGGCGGAATGGGCCCGGTGCCCCCTTCGCCATACCCCAGCTCCGCCGGAACGAACAGCCGGTAGCGATCGCCCTCGCTCATCAGCTGGAGTCCTTCGGTCCAGCCGGGAATGACCTGGCTGAGCTGGAACTCGGCCGGCTGGCCGCGCTCAATGGAGCTGTCAAAGACCTCGCCGTCAATGAAACGGCCTTCGTAGTGTGCCAGTACCGTATCGGTCGCGGACGGGGACTCGCCGCCATCCCCCTCTTCCAGCACCATGTACTGCAGACCCGATTCAGTGGTCATGACCTCGTCACGCTCCGCGTTTTCGGCCAGGAAGTTCTCGGATTCGCTGCGCGCCGCTTCGGCCTCGGCCTGCTGCTCTTCTTCCATCCGCTGCTGGAACGCCATCAGCGCCTGCATCATTTCGTCCTGACTGAGCTGTACGTCGTCGCCCAGGGCATCCTGCAGACCCAGCATGAAGGCATCGATGTCGATACCGGTGGTCAGGCCCTGATCCATGAGGTTCTGGGCGATGTTGACGCCGAAGCTGTAGCCGATCCGGGCATTCTCGCTCTCAAGATCGACATCCTGTGCCACCACCGGCGTGGTAGCGAAGCCGGTGACCATAACCATGGCAGCAGCGGCCATGGCGGTACGGAGAAACGGAGGCATACGGTTTTTCATACGGGATTTCCTGTCGTTCATGATTGATGCTCGCATACTAACGGCAGGGGAGGACAATTTCCACCTGCGACCCGCGGTAAGGTATGCTAATGGTCCATGCGAACAATACGGCTGAACGTTACCGTGTTGTCCGCATGGACCACTACACCTGACACCTGACAGCAACCCCCCATGGAATACGTTATGCCCCGCACCCATCTAGCGACACTGTGTCTGCTGCTCCTGCTGACCGCCTGCAACCGGCTCTACAGTGTCAGCGTCAACGAGCAGGTACTGTATGATCCGCGACCGGGTAATCCGGCCATCCGTTTCGAGGACGCCGGTCTGCAGAGTTGTGTGAACGTCCGCATGGAGCAGGACCCGTCCGTGGCGCCGGGGGACATCACCATCCTGTCCTGTTCGGATCTCGAGATCGGCTCCCTGGAGGGCATCAGTGCGCTGTCGTCGCTGCGGTATCTGGATGTGGGAGACAATGAGCTGGAACATCTGGATGCGCTGGCCCGGCTGCCCCGACTGGTTTCAGTCCGGGCCCCGGACAATCCGTTGCGGGACATTTCCGCCCTGCTGCGGATCGACACATTGACCACGGCGGTATTGAGCGGCTCCCCGGGCATTCCCTGCGATCAGCTGGACGCGCTGGAGGAGCGGCTGGGCGATGACCTGATCCGCCCCGGGCAGTGCCGGGACTGAGTCAGGCGGCCGCCGGCACGCCGCTGTGAAAGCGGAACTGCGGATCCGGCGATTCAATCAGCTCTTTCTCACGCGCCAGCAACCCGGCCAGGCGATCGTTGATATCATCCCCCGACGGCGCGTAACGCCGGGCCAGAGTCAGATAATCCTGGTAATGGCGGGACTCGGAACGCAGCAGCTGCGCATAGAAACGGCCCAGTGAGCGGTCCAGCAGGGGCGCCAGGCTGGCGAAACGCTCGCAGGAACGCGCCTCGACGATGGCACCGATCAACAACGTATCGATCAGGGCCCCATCACGGTCGTTTCGCATGCCCTCTCGGAGGCCACTGGCGTAGCGCGAGGCGTCGAGGTGTTCGTACTCGATTCCCCGCTCATTCATGATGCCCACCACCTGCTGGAAATGCAGCAACTCCTCCCGGGCCAGTTGCGACATCTTGTCCAGCAATTCGGTATGAGCGGTGTGCCGATACAGCAGATTCATGGCCGTCGCGGCGGCCTTCTTCTCGCAGTTGGCGTGATCGATCAGCAGGGTGTCGACGTGATCCAGCGCATACCGGACCCAGGCCCGCGGCGTCGGACAGGGCAGGAAGGCATGAATATCCTCCAGCTGCGCTGCCGTGATCATCCGGTCGATGGCCGGGTCCGTGGTACTCATGTTGTCGCCCGGCGGTCAGATCAGATTGTCGTTGATGGTGCGTATCAGCAGGTCCTGCAGTCGAGGCGCCACCTCTTCCGAAACCGGGGTCGCTTCCACCATGATCGCCCCGTCCCGAGGCTGCAGGTCCACATGGAAAGTCACAGCCTCGGCCTCGTCACCTCCTCCGCCGAACAGGCGGGCGAAGAAACCGGGCTCGTCCTCGCTCTCCTCGCCGCTGAACGCCACCGTGAACCGGCGCTCGTCACGATTGGACGCCGTGATTTCGATACCGGCATCCCCGAGGGCCTGATTGACCTGGCTCCAGGCCCGCTCGAAATCGATGCGCAGCTCCAGCCGGGTCGGCGTATCGCCCCGCCCGGTCAGCAGATTGGCCTTGCTGGCCGCCTCGATATCACCGGCCAGCAGCGACACCGACGAGGCCCGGTACAGATCCGAGCGATCGGCCAGATACAGGGAGATCGCCGACAGCATTCCGTTCTCGTATTCCTGGCTCTGGGAGCGTTCCGGCCACTCACGGGGCTCATCCGGAGCACTGCTGCCGTCATCATTGACTTCAACCACATAGATCTCGGAATTACCCGCATGCAGACCCGGTTCTATGCGGATCTGGTACTTGTGACGGCGGTCGCCATCTTGCTCTTCCAGCCAGGTCGTCTCCATCACGCCCGCCGGCGCATCGGCACGGCTGAGCTCAATATCATTGGTCGGCCAGTAGTCCAGCAGGCGCGGCCAGACCTGGGCCGGACTCGCCCCGACCACGATCCAGGCGCGATCACCGATGCGCTGCACCACGACACCATCACGTACACGGCTGTCCATCAGCTTGGGCGCCGGCGGTGTCACAAAGTATTCATCCTGCCCTGGCGGCTCGGGTGGAATCGGATACAGATCATCGATCGTGAAACTGTCCAGGTCGGACGGAATATCCATGCGCGGCGCCACCGAAGCCTCCAGATAGGCTCCCTGACGGTCGCGAAGCCAGCCCTCGTCGCCGCCGATGCCCAGCCAGGAACAGCCGGACAACGCGATCGCCAGCAGGAAAACACTCGTGGTACGCAACCGGTTTGTATACTTCATTGACTCTCTCAGATCAGGGCTCATGTAAGACCCGCGTGGCGTAGCGCCTCGCGTACCGGGATGCGATACGCTTCATTGAGTTCCACCAGTGGCAGACGAATCCCTTTACGGATATAACCGAGTTCCCGCAGCGCCCATTTCACCGGCACCGGGTTGGCCTCCAGAAACAGCGCATTGTGCAGACCGGCCAGGCGGGCATTGAGCAGACTGGCCTGCTCGCGTTCGCCGGCGATCGCCAGGCGGCACATCTCGTGCATCTGCGCCGGCGCCACATTGGCCGTCACCGAGATGTTGCCCTTGCCGCCGGCCAGCATCAGGTCCAGGGCAGTGGCATCATCGCCACTGAGAACGGTAATGCGCTCACCACACAGTTCTATGACGTACTGCGCCCGATCCAGGTCACCAGTGGCTTCCTTGATGCCGATGATGTTGTCGACATCGGCCAGGCGACCCACGGTCTCCGGCAACAGGTCGCAACCCGTGCGCGAGGGTACGTTGTAGAGGATCTGCGGAATGTCGACGCTATCGGCAATGGTGCGGAAATGCTGATACAGCCCTTCCTGACTGGGCTTGTTGTAGTACGGGGTCACAATCAGGCAGGCATCGGCACCATGGTCCCGCGCGGCCTCGGTGTAATAGATGGCCTCGCGGGTGGAGTTGGAGCCGGTACCGGCAATGACCGGCAACCGCCCCTGCGCACGCGCCACACAATGCGCGATGACGTCACAGTGTTCCTGTTCGGTCAGCGTGGGCGACTCTCCGGTGGTACCCACCACGACGATGCCATCGGTCCCGCTCTCGACGTGCCAGTCGATGAGGCGATCGAATGCCTCGTAGTCAATATCGCCATTGTCGAGCATGGGCGTCACGATGGCTACTATACTGCCCTGGATCATGCAATATCCTCTGTCGGTTCAGGCCGGCGACTGTACCATATCGTGCCTGTACGCACCAAAACGGCTGAACACCGGTGGTCCGGATCAGTCACCGTGGCGTGGCTCGTCCCCCGGGGTCTTCAACACCGTCTTCTTCGGAAGGCGGCAGTTCCGGCGCCTCGTTGCGCGATGGCCAGGCATTGATGATGGCCTTGATCAGCGTGGCCAGCGGTATGGCGAAGAACACCCCGGCCAGCCCCCACAGCCCACCGAACACCAGCACCGCCGAGATGATGGCGACCGGATGCAGGTTCACGGTCTCGGAGAAGATGATGGGCACCAGCACATTGGCATCCAGCAGCTGAATCACCGCATAGATCGCCAGGATGGTCACGAACTCGCTACCCATGCCCCACTGCGCGTAAGCCACCGCCGCCACCGGCACCACGACCGTGGCCACACCGATGAACGGGATCAGGACCGACAGGCCCATCAGCAGTGACAGCAACAGTGCATAATTCAGCCCCATGGCCATGAAGGCCACGTAGCTGGTCCCTCCCACGATCAGGATCTCCAGCACCTTGCCGCGCACATAGTTGGCCACCTGCACGTCCATTTCCTGCCAGATCTTGCGCATCAGGGGTCGGTGCCGTGGCAGCAGGCTGGCCACCCAGTTCAGCAGCTGCGCTTTGTCCTTCATGATGAAGAACACCAGCACTGGTACCAGAATCAGGTAGATCAACCAGGTGAACACATTGGGCAGACTGGACAGCGAATAGGACAGTACATATTGGCCAAACTGGGCGATCTCGCCCCGGATCGAACTGATGAACTCCTGCACCTGCTGCTCTGTCAACAGACTGGGATAGTTTTCCGGGAGCAGCATCAGCAGTGCCTGGCCTTCGCTGAGCAACCTCGGAAACTCGTTGAGCAGACGCACCAGCTGGTTCCAGGACTGTGGCAATACCAGCAGCAGTATTGCCAGGAAGGCGCCCATGAAAACGGTGTAGACCACCACCACCGAGGGCAGATAGGGGATGCCGAGGCGCAAGCCCACATTGACCAGCCCCTGCATCAGGTAGGCGATGATGATGGCCACGATCAGCGGGGCAATATACGCGCCCATGGTCAGTAGCACCACCAGGGCGACGACCAGGATCAGTGTGAAGATGATCGATTCTTCGTCGTGGAAGTAGCGATCCACGAAAGCACTGAAGAATTTGCGCATGCGGGACACTCAGCCCTTCCTTATCCAGTACTGGAACTGCGTATCATCCTTCTCGAACGCCAGGATCTCATGGCGACTCTGCTCCACGAAGGCATGGAAATCACGCTCCGACCCCGGATCCGTGGCGATCACGTGCAGTATCTGGGCCGCCTCCATCCCGTTCAGGGCCAGCTTGGCTTTCAGCAACGGCATGGGACACTGCAGCCCGGTGACATCGAGCTCGGCATCCGCCTGTAGATTGTTCGCCTGTGTGTGCATCGCGGTATTCTAGCAGCACCTCCACACAGTGCATAGCACAAGCCCGGTGCTGCCGAAAGCGCGGGAAACTAATTGTGCTATGATCGGTCCTATGTTGCTGAACCCCCTGTTTCTGACAACGGTCCGGAGCCACAAGCGCATGTCTGCAGCAATACGCACACTGGGAAGGATGACTCTGCTGGGCGCCGCCCTGACGCTGACCACGCCAGCCGCCGCCCAGGTGGAACTGCCCAGCCTGGGAGACCGCATGTCCGGCGTGTTCTCCAGCCAGGAGGAGCACCGCCTGGGACAGGAATTCCTGCGCTCGGTGCGCCGCGGCGCACCGACCATCAGCGATCCACTGATCAATGATTACGTGGTCAATTTCACCTACGAACTGGCGCGGCACAGTGAACTGCAGGATCGGCGCCTGTCCTTTGTCCTGGTCGACAGCCCGTCGCTGAACGCCTTCGCCGCTCCGGGCGGCATCATCGGCGTCAACGGTGGTCTGTTCCTGAACGCCCAGAGCGAGGGGGAGTTCGCCTCGGTCATGGCACACGAGCTGGCGCACGTCAGCCAGCGTCACTTCGCCCGCGGCGTCGAGGACGCCCAGCGGCGGCGATTGCCGGAACTGGCCACGTTACTGGCCAGCATCGTGGTCATGGCCGGCACCAGCGGTAGTGGCAGCGATGCCGGCGCCGCCGCCGTCATGGCCGCCCAGGGCCGGGCCATCGAGAACCAGCTGCGCTTCTCCCGTCAGAACGAGGCGGAAGCCGACCGGGTCGGACTGCGTACACTCTACAACGCCGGCTATGACCCCGATGACATGCCGGCCCTGTTCGAACGCCTGCAGGACATGAGCCGCTTCTCTACCCGACCACCGGAGTTCCTGCTCAGCCACCCGGTCACCGAGTCGCGGATCGCCGACACGCGCAGCCGGGCTACCCGTTACGCCCGGCGCGATGGCAAGGACTCACTGGATTATCACCTGATGCGGGCCCGTATCCAGGTACGCTATGCGGACAGCGCCGCGGACGCCATCACTTCTTTCCGGCGCGATCTTCGGCAGGCCGACGATGATTTCCGGCGCGAACACCTGCGTTATGGGCTGGCCCTGGCCCTGGCCGAGGACGAGCAGTATCCCGAGGCACTGGACATTCTGGAAGAGTTGCAGGAAGACGATCGCAACAGGATCACCTATGTCACCACCCGCGCCGAGATGCTGACCGCCATGGGCGAGGCAGGACAGGCCCTGCAATATCTGGAACGCCACCTGTCCATCAACCCGGACAACCACCCGCTGGTGATGGCCCATGCCGACGCCCTGATGGACGCACGGCGCTACGAAGAGGCGGCACGGGTGCTTGAGAACCATGCCTCTCGCCGGCCGGACGATCACCATCTGTGGTACACGATCGCCGAGGTGCAGGGCATGGCCGGTGACATCAGCAAGGTGCATCAGGCCCGGGCCGAGTTTTTCACGCTGGTGGGGGATTTCCGCAGTGCCCGCGAACAGCTCACCTACGCCATCCGCATCGAGAGCGGCCGCAGCGGCAACCAGCCCCTGCTGGCCCGCCTGCGACAGAAGATGATGGATGTGGAACGCATGCAGCGCGAGGCGTCCGGCTGACGCCCCGCGCAGTCAGGCCTTGCCCTTGACCTGCAACTTGCGCTCTCTGGAGAAATCCAGCATGCGCTGCAGTGGCAGCATGGCCTTTTGGGCCAGTTCCCGATCCACCCGGATCTCGTCGCTGCCATCACGCAGCGCGTCATGCAGACGCTGCAGGGTGTTCATGCCCATCCATGGACAGTGTGCACAACTGCGGCAAGTGGCATCATTGCCGGCCGTGGGCGCGATGATCAGCGTCTTCTCGGGCGCCGCCTGCTGCATCTTGTAGAAAATGCCCTGATCCGTGGCGACGATGAACTGCTCATTGTCCAGGCGCCGAACGGCATCGATCATCTGGGTGGTGGAGCCGACCACATCGGCCAGCGCCAGCACAGAGGCCGGTGATTCCGGATGGGCCAGTATGGCCGCCTCCGGATACAGCGTCTTCATGTCCATCAGGCCCTTGGCCTTGAACTCCTCGTGCACGATACAGGCGGCATCCCAGAGCAGCATGTCGGCCCCGGTCTTCTGCTGGATGTAGTGCCCCAGGTGCTTGTCCGGCGCCCAGAGGATCTTCTCACCCCGGTCCTGCAGATGCTCGACCACGTCCAGCGCGATACTGGACGTCACCACCCAGTCCGAGCGTGCCTTGACGGCCGCCGAGGTGTTGGCATAGACGACCACCGTGCGGTCGGGGTTTTCATCGCAGAAAGCCGCAAATTCATCCGCCGGACAGGCGATATCCAGCGAGCAGGTGGCCTCCTC
>JAWLFN010000118.1:0-8280 GCA_041685555.1 Gammaproteobacteria bacterium
CGCTACGGTCATCTGCGACCCGGCACCTATGACATCACGTCGCCGTGCTACGCGGCCGAGACCGGGCGTTATCTCGACCCCCTGCTGCAACGCCTCGCAAACAGTTCGGGTGATGCCGAAAGCGGCGGACCCGGCGTGGAATGGCGGCAGGCGCGGCCCCGGTTGCTGGAGGCACTGGCCGAGCTGGGCCTGCCGGCGGAGGCCGGGGCCGTGGAGACCTTCCTGCGCACGGCCATCGAGGGGCGCGAGTACGCCAAGTTCGCCTTCAGCCGCAACCTGTCCGCGGCGCTGGAAGCGCTGGCGGACTGGGGCGCCTCGCAGGGACTGGGTCGGGACACACTGGCTGATGTGATGCTGGAGGATCTGCTGGCGCTGCGCGCCGGTACCGCTCATCCGGAAGCGGTCGCGGACTGGGTCGCCCGCCGGGCCGCCGAGGGCGCGGCCGAGCGGACCCTGGCCGAACGGATCGAGCTGCCGCCGCTGCTGTGCCGGGCCTCGGACTTTGATGGTTTCGAATATCCGTCCTCCCAGCCCAATTTCGTCGGCAGTGGCTGTGTTACCGCTCCCTGTGTCGACCTCGCCGGGCAGGCCGCCGGCGAGCGATCGCTGCAGGGCTGTGTGGTGATGATCCCCCAGGCCGATCCGGGCCATGACTGGCTGTTCGGTCAGGGCATCGCCGCGCTGATCACGTTGTATGGAGGGGCCAACTCGCACATGGCGATCCGTGCCGCCGAATTCGGCCTTCCGGCCGCCATTGGTATCGGGGAGACCCGCTACCAGCACCTGTCGCAGGCATCCGTGCTGCATCTGGACGCCGGCAACCGACAGATCCAGGTGGTGCAATGAGGAGGCGAATTGGCGTGACGCAGCGGGTGGAGTTTCTGCCGGACCGGGGTGAGCGGCGCGACTGTCTGGACCAGCGCTGGTCGCAACTGCTGGGCTCGCTGGACCTGGATGCGGTGCCGGTGCCCAACAGTCTGGACGATGTGACGGCCTGGGCCGAGCGTCAGGGCCTGGAAGGTCTGATACTGAGTGGCGGCAATGACCTGGCGCATCTGCCGGGCGCCACCGCTATCGCGGCGGAGCGTGATGCCACCGAGAACCGGCTTTTGGACTGGGCCGCCACGCGCGGTCTGCCGGTACTGGGCGTGTGCCGTGGGCTGCAGCTCATCAACCATCATTTCGGCGGACATCAGTCACCGGTGGAAGGCCATGTAGCTCGGTATCACACATTGAAGGCCTGTGCGGATGATGCCCGCTTCGACGGATTCGGCGAGGTCAACAGTTACCATGACTGGGCGCTACAGCCGGGGGAGCTGGCCGCTCCGCTGACGGCACTGGCCCGTGCCGGCGATGGCACCATCGAAGCCTTCCGGCACGACGGACTGGGCTGGCTGGCCATCATGTGGCACCCGGAACGCGAGTCACCGTTCCGGGAACAGGACCGCGCGTTGATCCGTGCGTTGTTTGAACCGCAAAGACGGAACAGGGAGTGAACATGCGAGCCGTGATACTGGCGGCCGGGCAGGGCAGCCGGCTGCGACCCCATACCGACGACCGCCCCAAGGGCATGGTGGAGCTGGCCGGCCGGCCGTTGTTGCACCGGCAGATCGAGGTGCTGCGTGATGCCGGTGTCGATGACATCGTGCTGGTCAGTGGCTATCGCGGCGATCAGCTGCGCATGCCGGGTGTGCGTCTGATGGAGAACCCGCGCTATGCCGAGACCAACATGGTCAGTACGCTGTTCTGCGCCGAGTCGGCCATCCGCGAGGCGCCGGGCGATGTACTGATCACCTACGCCGATATCGTCTACGAGCCACGGGTCCTGCAATCGGTGCTGCAATGTACCGCGCCGCTGTGCGTGGCGGTGGACCGCGAGTGGCGTGCGTTCTGGGAACTGCGCATGGATGACCCGCTCAGTGATGCCGAGACACTGCGCCTGGTGGATGGCGACCGCATCACCGAGCTGGGAAAGAAGCCGGACGGCTATGCCGACATCCAGGGGCAATACATGGGCCTGATGAAGCTGCGCGGCGATCACCGTGACGCGTTCTGTGAACACTGGCACAGTATGGATCGTCAGGCGATCTATGATGGAAAGGATTTCGACAACATGTACATGACCAGCTATCTGCAGCACCTCATCGACAGTGACTGGGAGGTGCGTGCCGCATTTACCGACAATGGCTGGCTGGAGGTCGACACCGTGGAAGACCTGGCCCGTTATGAAACCCTGCAGCGCGAGGGTCGCCTGCGGTCCTTCATCAGGCTGGCGCCATGATCGCCTGGTGGCGCCGTCTGCGGCGCCAGCGGTCCGAGGCCCGCCGGTTCCGGTCGATTCCGGTGGAGGAGCGTCGCATCGTGGTGTACTCGGAAGGGCGGGGCTACTGGACGCACTTCGAGCCCGTGATCGAGGCGCTGTTGCGCGATCGCGGCGAGCGTGTGCTGTATGTCACCTCGGACGAGAACGATCCGGTCCTTGCGGCGCCGCCGGACGGGCTGGAGGCGTTCTGGATCGGTGATGGCAGTGTGCGCACGCTGTTTTTCGCCGATCTGCGGTGCCGCATCCTGCTGATGACGCTGCCCGACCTGCACAGCTATCAGCTCAAGCGCTCCCCGCACGGGGTGCATTACGTGTACCTGCATCATTCCATGGTCAGTACCCACATGGTCTACCGCGCGGCGGCCTTCGATCATTTCGACACGGTGCTGTGCGCCGGCCCGCACCATATCGAGGAGATCCGTGCCCGCGAGCGCCAGCAGGGCCTGCCCGCCAAACAGCTGGTGGAACACGGGTACGGACGGCTGGACAGTATCCTGGCCCAGTCAGTGCCGGGTCCACTGGCACGGCCGGATGATGAGCCTTCACAGGTGCTGGTGGCGCCGTCCTGGGGGCCGGAGGCCCTGCTCGAGCGTCATGGCGCGGCGGTGATCCGACCGCTGCTGGAGGCCGGTCTGCAGGTGGTGCTGCGCCCGCATCCGCGGACACTCCAGCAGGCAGCCAGTGTGGTCGAGGCCATTGTGCGCGAGTTCGGGGGGCACGAGGCCTTCACGCTGGATGTGGACACGGATGGCAAAGGCTACCTGCTGGGCTCGGATCTGATGATCAGTGACTGGTCGGGGGCGGCGCTGGAGTTTGCGCTGGGTCTGGAGCGGCCGGTGGTGTTCGTGGATGTGCCGCGCAAGGTCAACAACCCCGACTATGAAGCGCTGGGCATCGAGCCGCTGGAGGCGCGCATCCGCGAGCAGATCGGCCGGGTCGTGGCGCCCGATGAACTGACCTCGCTGGGCCCGGTCTGCCAGGCGGTGTTGCGCGAGCCGCATCAGTGGCAACAGGCCATTGTCGAAGCGCGCCGGCAGTGGGTGTTCCATCCGGGCGACAGCGGTCGCGTGGCCGCGAACTGGCTGCATCGGCGCCTGCAGTGAGCACGGCCGGTGGTGCCGACTCGACCGACCGACGGTCATCTGTTACAGTTCCGTCGCATAACCGACATGGAGTGACCGATGAACCGCCTGCCCCCGATCCTGCTGACCGCCGTGGCCGTCCTGCTGGCCGCCACTCCCGCGCATGCCTATCTGGATCCGGGTACCGGCAGTGCCATCATACAGGGCCTGCTGGCGGCGGGCGCGGCACTGGCTGTGACCCTGAAGCTGTACTGGCATCGCCTGCTGCGCCTGCTCGGCATTGGCGGCAAGCGTGATGCCCAGCGCAGCGAAACGGCGCAGACATCGTCCGCGGAGAGCGATGCGGATGAGTCCACGACCTCCCGCTCCAGGCAGCACTGAGAGCCCCGAGAGCCGTCGCGTTTCCCCCGGTATGCTGGCGCGTACCCTTCACCCTGTCCTGCTGCTGTGTCTGTGTCTGATCGTGATCAGCCCGGTCCGGGCTCAGGAATGGCGGTCCGGTCTGCAACAGTTGCAATGGGATGGCAGTGGCCCGGCGCCGGCCCGCTGGTCGGTCAGGGTCGGGGACGGCCCGGCCGATATCACCACCCTCAGCCAGGACGGTGTAGATGCCGGCCACCTGGATCTGCTGGTGCCCGGTGGCGGCGACTGGGAGCGTCAGGAGACCGACGACGACCGGGTCCGCTGGCAGACCCGTGGGGCCGACACGCGAGTGGCCTGGATCCTGGCACCGGGCGAGAACGGACATCGCCTGCAACTGCGCATCCGTGTGGAGCATACAGGCACCCGACCGCTGGTTTCCGATACGCCCATGCAGCTGACACTGGGTCCGGGGCTGGGCGAGACGCCAATCAGGGGTCTGGGCATCGCGGAAACGCTCTATTCCTATGTGCAACCAGTGGTCTGGTTGGACGGTGAGTTACGCCGCTTTGACCTGGAAGAGGCGGATGACTGGCGGGTCGTGGGTGGTCCGGACGGTGGCCACCCCGATCGCGGCGGCCTGCAGAGCCGTTATTTCGCCCTGCTGCTGCAGTCGCTGGAAGGCCGCACCGGCGACTGGCGGGTGCGTACCGCCACGCCATCCACCGAAGCACCGGTGGCGCCACGTTATCTGCCTTCCCTGGCCGTCGACCTGCCGCTGGAGGGGCTGGCGCCCGGGGCGGAGCGGGAATGGCGCTTCGAGGTCTTTGCCGGCCCCAAGACCCGGTCTTCCCTGGCCGCGGCGACCCCGGAACGCCGGGGCTACGATGAACTGCTGTTTCCCGGCCTGTGGCAATGGATGCGGGTGCTGGCCTTCGG
Organism: Gammaproteobacteria bacterium; assembly: GCA_041685555.1. GTDB lineage: Bacteria > Pseudomonadota > Gammaproteobacteria > Pseudomonadales > Pseudohongiellaceae > PWQG01. The sequence continues at coordinate 4,705 of JAWLFN010000118.1, forward strand.
GCTGCTCTGGCTGCTGACGGCGCTGCACTCGCTGATCCCGAGTTGGGGACTGGCCATCATCGTGCTGGCGGTACTGGTCCGGGCGGCGATGTACCCGATCGCCCGCCGCGCCCTGAGGAGCCAGGCGGCCTTTGCCGAAGTGCAGCAGGTCATCCAGCCGGAGATGCGCCGGATCAAGCGCGAGTACAGGGGCGCGGAGCAGAGTGAGCGTATTCTGGACCTGTACCGCGAGCACGGAGTCAGTCCCCTGGCGGGCATGAAACCGCTGCTGATCGTGTTGATCCAGCTGCCGGTGTTCGTGGCGCTGTTCCATGTGCTGGGTCAGGCCTGGGACCTACGCGAGGCCGGATTCCTCTGGATCGACACCCTGTCGCAGCCCGATCGGCTGTTTTCCTTCGGCGTGACACTGCCACTGCTGGGCAGCTGGTTCAATCTGCTGCCGGTGCTGATGGCCCTCACTACCCTGGCCACCATCCGGCTGTCCCCGGCGCCAGCGGCCGACGAACGCGGGCGGCGCCTGCAGACCCTGCTGCAGGTGCTGATGGCACTGGCCTTCATGCTGCTGTTCTATCCGTTCCCGGCGGGCATGGTGCTGTACTGGACCATGGCAAATGTGCTGCACCTGCTGCAGCAGCTGGTGGTCGAGCGCTGGTCCGCGCGCAACCCGCTTGCGTAGAACATTTCAGGAACCGGGTGATTCGCGCTATAATCCGCATGCAGTGTTGCATCCGGACCCTGTCCGATCCGGTCGGTTCCGGGTACAAACCCATCAGTATCAGGAGTTTCCATCGATATGAGTAGTCTGAAGTTCCGAATTGTGCACGCCATCCTGCTGGTCCTCGGTGTCACCCTGGCCGGGTCGCTGTGGGCCCAGTCCCAGAGTCGCGAAGCCATCATCAGTGAACGTCTGCAGGGCGCCGACCGCGTCTGCCTGCAAGGCGAGGACTGCTCCGGTGGTGGCGCCAGTATGAGCGTGGCGCAGGCCTCCACGGACGAGTTCAGCCCGGAAAGCGTCTACGAAGACAACTGCGCGATGTGCCATGACACCGGCATGGCCAATGCGCCCCAGCCGGACGACGCGGATCACTGGAATACCCGTCTGGAAGAAGATGGTCTGGACGGTATTGTGGCCAACGCCATCAGTGGGGTGAATGCCATGCCCCCGCGTGGCATGTGTAACGACTGCACCGACGATGAGGTTCGTCAGGTGGTCGAGTACCTGATGCAGGACGTGCTCTGACCGATCCCGTTCATCTCCCGTTCAGCCCGGACGGGAGATACTGTGCCCTGGCATCAGGCATAACACCCTCCAGCGGGCAGAATCCGTAGCGAGGCAAACCAGAGAGGAAAGCTGTAATGAAGAATGTTTCCACCTTGATGAAAGTCGGCATGGCCGGCATGCTGGTCACTGCAGCGATGGCTGTGGGTTCTGTTTCCGCCGGAGAGAAATCCCTGGTGCAGCTGGCGCAGGCCTCGGATGATTTCGATCCGGCGCGGACCTACACACAGAGCTGTGCCGCCTGTCACAACAGCGGCGCCGCCGGAGCCCCGCGTCTCGGCAACTCCGATGACTGGTCGGCCCGCATGGATAAAGGCTTCGACACGCTGGTAGAGCACACCATCGAGGGCTTCAACAACATCATGCCGCCGCGCGGCATGTGTTTCGATTGTACGGATGAGGAACTGGCGGAAGTGGTCCAGTATATTCTGGACGAGAGCATCCAGGACTGAACCACGCGCGACCGGCAGTAGCCGTAAGAGAGGCCGCCATCCCTCGAGGGTCGCGGCCTTTTTCATGCCCCCAGCAGGCTTTTCAGGTCAGCGACGGCAGAGCGGTTGTCTTCCTGTCGTTGTTCCTCGCTGCGCGCTTCACGCCCTTCCCAGACCAGCTGATCGGCCGGCAGTTCGTCCAGAAACCGGCTTGGTGTGGTGACGAAGGTCTCGCCGTACTGCTTGCGTTTCTTCGCCAGCGTGAACACCAGTGACTGCTGCGCCCGCGTGATGCCGACATAGGCCAGGCGCCGCTCCTCGTCGATGTCGTCGTTCTGGATGCTGTTGCGGTGTGGCAGCAGCTCCTCCTCCATGCCCATGATGAACACCAGCGGAAACTCCAGGCCCTTGGCCGCGTGCAGGGTCATCAACTGTACCTGGTTGCTGGCCTCTTTCTCTTCTTCCTGGCGTTCCATCAGGTCGCGCAGGATCAGCCGGTTGATGGCTGCCTCGATGTCTTCTTCGCCATCATTGTCTTCCGCTTCCTTCTGCAGGGTCTTGTGCAGCGAGCCCAGCAGGAGTTCGACATTGCCCCAGGCCCGCTCGGCGGCCGTGGGGGTGTTGGCGGTCTGGTGGAGCCAGTTCTCATAATCCATGTCGCTGATCATTTCGCGGATCATGCGGATCGGTTCGCCGCGTTGGCACTGTTCGCCGATGTGGTTCATCCATTCACTGAACTCGCGAAGTTTCGCCACGCGGGGAGCAGCCATGTGGTGTTCCAGTCCCAGCTCGCCACAGGCACTGAACAGGCCCACGCCACGCTCGTTGGCATACCCGGCCAGGCCCTCGATCACTGCCGGGCCAATCGTGCGGCGCGGTGTATTGATGATGCGCAGGAAAGCATTGTCGTCGTCCGGGTTCACCAGCAGACGAAGGTAAGCCATGATGTCCTTGATCTCGCTGCGCGAGAAGAACGAGGTGCCGCCAGTGATCTGGTACGGGATCTGGTGCGCCTGCAGCTTGATCTCCAGCAGGCGGGCCTGGTGGTTGCCACGATACAGTACCGCGATGTCGCCGAAACGCAGCTTCTGGTGCACGCAGACGCTGAGGATCTCATTGGCGATGCGCTCGGTCTCGGCCTCCTGGTCGTTCATGGCCAGTACGCGGATGCGGTCCCCGAAACCGAGCTCACTCCACAACTGCTTCTCGTACACATGCGAGTTGTTGGCAATCAGGGTGTTGGCGGCGCTGAGGATGGTGTTGGTGGAGCGGTAGTTCTGCTCCAGCTTGATGATCTTCAGGTCCGGATAGTCGGTCTGCAACTGGATCATGTTCTCGGGGCGCGCGCCACGCCAGGAATAGATGGACTGGTCATCGTCGCCGACCACGGTCAGGCCACCACGCACGCCGACCAGCAATTTCACCAGCAGGTACTGGCTGGTGTTGGTGTCCTGGTACTCGTCCACCAGCAGATAATGGATGCGCTCCTGCCACTTCGCCAGGGCCTGCGGGTTGCGCTGGAACAGGGAGGTGGGCAGCAGGATCAGGTCATCGAAGTCGACGGCATTGAAAGTTCGCAGGTGGTGCTGGTAGCTTTCGTAGACGCGGGCCGCCAGCATATCCTCGGGTGTCTCCGCCATCCCGGCGGCGTCATCCGGCAGCAGCAGCTGGTTCTTCCAGTTCGAGATTCGTCCCTGCAGGGCCTTGAGCTGGTCATCGGCCAGTTCGGTATCCTTGAGGGTCAGGCTTTTCAGCAAGGCAAAACTGTCCTGGGCGTCGAATATCGAAAAACCGCTCTTGAGGTCAAATGACTTCGCGTCGCGGCGGATGATGTTCAGCCCGAGCTGGTGGAAGGTGCTGATCGTG
>JAWLFN010000119.1:0-8261 GCA_041685555.1 Gammaproteobacteria bacterium
CATATCCACGGATACCACGCAGGTGATCGCATCACTGACCTGTTGCTCCACTAGGCCGCCCATTTCCAGCAGATTGCTCTTGATCTCGTCCAGCTCCAGATTGAACTGCTGGGAAATATGATGACTGTGGAGTCCTGCCTCGCTTTTCATGATATCGCGTTTTCCTTGCACAGGGAGTGCGGTGTGGTATAAGGGTTGCTGCCATGATACGCCATTTCTTGTGACATTTTGATGACATTTCGGTCACGTACGTCGTCACAGAAGTGTCATGCAGCTCATCGCCCACCCGGGTTATCATTGCGGCAGTATCTCGATTCAGGTATCTATGAGCAAGCCACAGAACAACACCAAGGCCCCTTCTGACACTGTCTCCGAACCGCTCGATAGCAGCCAGTATTATCTCAACCGGGAACTGGGTCTCCTGTCGTTCAATCTCAGAGTGCTGGAGCAGGCCTCCAACCCGGCCCATCCATTACTGGAGCGACTGAATTTCCTGCTGATTTTCAGTTCCAACCTGGATGAGTTCTACGAGATCCGGGTGTCCGGCCTCAAGAAACAGCTTGGTCCAGGTCGCCAACGCCCGGGGCCGGACGGTCGCTATCCGGGTGATGTGCTGAGCGAAGTGCACTCGCAGGCCCGACTGGCGCTGCACCGTCAGTACGAGATGCTGAACAACGAACTGTTCCCGGCCCTGGCCCGGGAAGGGATCCGCTTTCTGGCCCGGCACGAATGGGATGAACGCCTGGCGACCTGGTGTCAGACCTACTTCCACAATGAAATTCTACCGGTCATCAGTCCGCTGGGCCTTGATCCCGCGCACCCCTTCCCTCGCCTGGTCAACAAGAGTCTGAACTTCATTCTCTCCCTGGATGGCAAGGACGCCTTCGGGCGGGAAAGCGGTCTGGCCATCGTGCCGGCGCCACGGGCATTGCCTCGACTGATCAAGGTGCCATCGGAGATCATTCCGGACGGTGACAATTTCATTTTTCTGTCCTCCATCATTCACGCGCATGTGGGAGAGTTCTTCCCTGGCATGAAAGTCGAGGAATGCCACCAGTTCCGGGTGACCAGAAACTCAGACCTGGAGATGTCCAATGTGGAGGTGGAGGACATCGCCACCGCGGTTCGTGGCGAATTGCAGTCACGCCGTTTCGGAGCTGCCGTGAAACTGGAAGTGGGCGCGGATTGCCCGGAAGAGCTGAGTGATTTTCTGCTGGACCGGTTCGATCTGACCCGGGAGGAGCTGTTCCGCCTGGACGGCCCGGTCAACCTGCAGCGCCTCATGGCCCTGAACAGCATGGTAAGCCGCCCGGAACTGCGGTTTGCCCCCTTTTCGCCGGGCGTACCCGATGAGCTGGACGAGGATCACTGCATTTTTTCCGCTGTGACGCGGGATGACCAGTTGCTGCTGCATCCGTTTGAATCCTTCGTTCCGGTCATCGACTGGGTGCGGCAGGCTGCTCGTGACCCCGGAGTCATCTCGATCAAACAGACGCTGTACCGGACCAATGAATCCTCGGAGTTGGTGGAAGCCCTGTCGGAGGCCGCCCGCAACGGCAAGGAGGTGACCGTGGTCATCGAATTGCGCGCCCGCTTTGACGAAGAGGACAATATCCAGTTCGCCAGTATCCTGCAGGAGGCGGGCGCCGTGGTGGTGTACGGGGTTCTGGGATACAAGACACACGCCAAGATGCTTCTGATCGTCCGGCGCGAGAGCGGGCGCCTGAAACGCTACGCCCACCTCGGAACCGGCAATTACCACCGCAAGAATTCCCTGATCTACACCGACTACAGCCTGCTGACCTGTGACGAGACGCTGTGTGCCGATGTCTACAAGGTCTTCCAGCAGATCACCGGCATGGGTAAGAAGATCAGGCCCGACCTGATCATTCACGCCCCCTTCAGACTGCACAAAATGATGATTGAAATGGTGCGAAAGGAAAAACAGGCTGCCGAACAGGGCAAGCCCGCCAGGATCATCGCCAAAGTCAACGGACTGACCGAGCCCGGACTGATACGTGAACTGTACGAAGCATCACAGGCCGGCGTCCGTATCGACCTCATCGTCCGCGGGGTTTGTTGCCTGCGGCCCGGCCTAAAAGGGATTTCCGACAATATAAGGGTGATCTCGACAATCGGACGGTTTCTGGAACACTCCAGAGTGTACTACTTCAGCAACAGTTCTCCGTCGCTGTACTGCGCCAGCGCGGACTGGATGGAGCGCAACCTGCTGCATCGCATCGAGGTCGCTTTCCCCGTACTCAAGAAGAAATGGCACACACGGATACTGCAAGAGCTGGAACTCTACCTGCGGGATACCGTCCAGAGTTGGGAACTGCAGTCTGACGGCACGTACAGATTGATGGCGGATGATCAGGGGGCTGAAAACGGGCCCGGTGTGCAGATGCAGCTGCTCAACCGTCTTTCGCGTCACGCCATTGCATCCTTGCGTTGATCATGGCTCGCGGTGGCGATTCACGATGCTGCCGCATGGTGACCAGCATGCCCTCACGCAGTGCTGTCGGACTGAACCGGACCTGCTGAATACCAAAGGTGGAGAAAAATGCCTGCATGAGGGTCCAACCAGGCAATAGCAGATCGCGTCGCGACGCTTTAAGACCCGCCAGCTTCCAATCCGGATCCTGGATCAGACGGTGTAGCACACCCCGCCCGGACAGCGCTCCAAGGGTTGCCTCCGATACTATGCCACGTTCAGCGCCATGCGCCTGGCCGACCTGCGCCAGCATTTTTGCCGTACCCGAAGAGGCGTGCACTTCGATCATCGCCGGCATATCGGGCAGCAATGCCTGCCTGGCCTCGACCAGGATGGCTTCCGCCGCCTCGCTCGCCCCCTTCAGTGCGCGGTCTATGGCGGCCTCGGGACTGGCTGACTCCAGATCGGAGAAAAACCGGTCTCTCCAGCTCACGCATCCCATGGGAAGACTGACAACATCACGGTAACGGCGGCCCTGCCCCGTGATGATCTCGGTGCTGCCACCACCAATATCGATCACCAGTCGCTCCCGCTCGTCATCGGGCAGCACGGAGGTGACGCCGGCGTGAACGAGCGCACCTTCCTTTTCTCCACTGATCACTTCGATATCAAAGCCCAGTCGATGCGCCCGCTCGACGAAATCGGACGCGTTGTCCGCTATCCGCAACGCGTTGGTACCCACCGACCAGAGACATTCGGCAGGGTACGCACTGATGACTTCCCTGAAATGGTGCAGTGTATCGAGCCCGCGGCGGATGGCGGATTCGGTCAAGCGGCCATCGAGCGCCACTCCCTCTCCGAGCTGCACCTTCTCGCTGAAACGTTCCACGATGACTGCACGTTCATGCTCGAAACGTGCCAGCAACAGGTGGAAACTGTTGGATCCCAGATCCAGACAGGCATACATGCCGGTGTCAGCTCATCATGGATTGCTGATACCGCTCCAGACCGATGTTATCGATCAGATCCAGCTGTGTCTCCAGCCAGTCGACATGCTCTTCCTCACTGGACAGGATGCCGGCAAGCAGCTCGCGACTGCCGAAATCCCGGATCGACTCAGCATATTCGATGCCGTCACGCAGATCAGGGATGGCCTGCATTTCCAGCTTCAGATCGCATTCCAGCATCTCGCGGGTATTCTCCCCGATCAATAACTTGCCCAGGCTCTGCAGATTGGGCAGTCCTTCCAGTAAGAGGATGCGTTCGATCAACTGATCCGCGTGCTTCATCTCGTCGATGGACTCCTCGTACTCCTTGTCGCCCAGCCGGTCGAGTCCGCGGTCCTTGTACATGCGTGAATGCAGGAAATACTGGTTGATGGCAACGAGCTCGTTGCCCAGCGCCTTGTTCAGGTGCTTGATCATGGTCTTGTCTGATTTCATATCGGCTCCGGTGTGGCTTTCCATACTGTGTCTGCAATGACGCACAGACTGCGCTCCCGGCCCTCAAAAGTCAAGAAAAAACAGACATAAGCACCTGATTTATATAATAATAAGAATGATAAGCAGAGTCATTGGCACACACTCTGGTGCGTGCCGGACGGTCAGGTGGCGGGGGCGGCGTTGATCGCAAGGGAAGCGGCAGCCGAAAATTCGGCAACGAGATCACGGGCGTGGCGCCCGCAACGACCGCAGTCGCTGGCCACACCGAGACGCCGACGTACTTCAGCAATGGAGATATCCCCTTCACGGCACAGTTCCCGGATCTGGGAGTCGGTGATCTGACGGCAGATGCAGACGTACATGTTCGGTCCTCCAGTCGAGGCCTTGATCATAAATGCAAATAAGAATGATTGTCAACCGTATGCACAGAAAATTGCCTTCCGTCTGCGCTGGCCGCCAGGGAGTGGCCCCAATATAATGCCAGCCTTTCCATCATGTAATGCAGGAGACCCTCTCCGTGTTCGCTCCCGGCCGCACAGTTGTCCCCACAACAACACTGCGACTGATGCTCCTGACCGGCATCGGTATTTCCCTGTTGTTGAAAATATGGCTGGCCACGCAACTGGAACTGTACAGTGACGAGGTTTTCTACTGGCTGGCATCCACCCGTCCGGCTCTGGCCTACAGCGACCTGCCCTTCATGACCGCATGGCTGGCTGGCCTGGGCAGTCAGCTCGCGGAGGAGTCGACACTGGCCGTACGCAGTCTGTTTCTCGCCTTGGGAGCCTGTATTCCCCTGCTGGTGGTCTGGATTTCCCGCCCTGTTGTCGGAGAGCGCGATGCACTGCTTGCGGGACTTATCACCCTCTGCCTGCCACTGCTTCTGTTGATGGGATTATTGGCGGTACCGGATGTGCCACTGATCGTGCTGGGACTGTTGACCATCGGACTCGCGGAACGCGCCACACGGCTGGACACGATGCCTTACTGGCTGGCACTGGGTAGCGTGGTCGCGCTGGGCATGAGCACGCATTATCGGTTTGTACTGTTCCCCTTTGCCCTTTTGCTTTTCCTGCTGATTTCACGCAGACACCGCTACCTGTGGGGAACCGCGCGCCTGTGGGCGGCGGGGACAATTGCCCTGGTCGGCTTCTATCCTACCCTCGCGTTCAATGTGCAGAATGAACTCAGTGGCCTCGATTATCACCTGGTATCGCGTCACCCCTGGCGCTTCCAGCCCGAGGGCCTGATGCACCTGCCGGTCCAGCTGTTGATGGTCACACCACTGCTCTACCTGTTGCTGCTCGCGACACTGGTCGGTTTGTGGCGTAATGCACATCGGGGTGACCATCGCTCTCTTCTGCTGGCTCTGTTCGCCACCGTGCCCCTGGCACTCTACCTGCTGCTCGCGCCCTGGAGTGACACCACGCGCACCACCCTCCACTGGCCATTGTCCGGTTACCTGCCCCTGCTGGCCCGTGCTCCACAAACATTGCGAATGACAGGGCAGTGTCTGCGGCGACGCCTGTCTGTCGCTTCCTCACGCCGACTGCTGTCGATCATACCGGGCAGCGGGCTGCTGGGAGGCGCACTCGTATTGGTGGGCCTTGGATCGCAGGGATTCAACACTGAGCTGCAGCGCTGGATCGACGCCGAGCAGCTTTCCAACAAGATGGCCGGGTGGAGGCCGCTGAGCCGGGAAGTCGAACAATTGCTATGGGAGCGACCGGGACCACACCTGCTCGTTACCGACAACTACTACACGGCGGCACAGATCGCCTTTTACCTGAACCACCGGCATGAGCTGAACATCCATACCACCGACCTCGACAAAGCAGTCCGCGATGGCCGACTGGCCCAGCTGCAGCTCTGGGGTATGCATGAGAGCCGTCTGCTTCAACAGTATCCGGGCACGAGCGCCGTGTTCATCACCGAAGACGCCACGCTAAACGTGATTGAGAAGCGTGAGGTAATGCGCCGAGCCTGCGGGCTCCTTGACGGGCTGGACTATGCTGCGCATTGGCTGCTACTGGACGGAATCAAGCCATTCAGCGTCTATAGGGGTACCATCACCACCAGCCATGACGGGGCGGTACCCATCCCGCGATCCTGTCCCATGCCCTCTCGTGCCTGGCTGGATACGCCCTTGCCTGGCAGTCACCACGAAGGACGGGTGACCGTCAGTGGCTGGGCCTTCAATGACGGCCAGGGCATCGAATCCCTGACAGTCCTACTGAATGGCCAGCCGGCGGCACGGATACCCCGTGACGTATCCAGACCGGACGTGGTGCAACTCACCGGAGCTGCGGGGGACCCCGATGCTCCGGCTGTCGGTTTTCACCAGGATGTTACATTGGAGCAACAGAGCAGTGGCCCTGTAACACTGGCACTGGAAGTACTCTCCACGTCGGGAGAACGCCAGATCTTCGGAGCCCGGACCATCCGGGTTCACAGATCATCCCCTTGACTCGTAAGGCTGCCGCGGACTGCTATATAATCGCCAACGCCAACCACCGCCAACGATGGGAGTCGACATGCCCCGACACATCTGGAGTGCCTTACAGGAAGAAGCCAACGCACTGATCCGGAGAGAGCCCCTGTTGGCCAGCCATGTGTATGCCTGTGTACTGAATCATGACAGCCTGGATGCCGCTCTCGGATTCCTGTTGTCCAACAAGCTGTCCGCACCGGTCATGTCCGCCATGACATTGCGGGAGCTGTTCGAAATGGCCTACCGGGAGCAACCCCGCATGATCAGACAGGCCGCCTGCGATATCCAGGCAGTCCATGACCGTGACGCGGCCACAAACCAATACCTTCCCGTCATCCTGTTTCTCAAGGGCTTCCAGTCCATCCAGGTGCATCGCCTGGCGCATTTTCTGTGGTCACGTGGACGCAAGGACCTGGCCATGTATCTGCAGAGTCGCAATTCCGAGATCTTTGGCGTGGATATCCATCCGGCCTGCGTGATGGGCCAGGGCATCATGTTCGATCACGCCACCGGCATTGTCATTGGCGAGACCACAGTCATCGACGATGATGTCTCCATCATGCAATCGGTGACACTGGGCGGTACAGGAAACGAACAGGGAGACCGACACCCCAAGATCCGATCCGGCGTACTGATATCGACGGGCGCCAAGGTATTGGGCAACATCGAAGTAGGTAGCGGCGCCAAAATCGGCGCGGGCAGCGTGGTGCTGCAGAATGTGGCACCGCACACTACCGTGGTAGGCGTCCCGGCCCGCCCGGTGGGAAAGCCGAGCAAGGATACCCCGTCCCGGACAATGGACCACAACGTGTACTCCGAGTAAACCGGGTCAACAGTGCCTGTTATTCACAGATGTTCCTCTGCGTAGGCTGCCAACAAGGAACGGGGCACCCCCTGCAGTTGCAGATTGCCACCGTGGCGAAAGTTTTTGAAGCGCTCGGTCAGATAGGTCAATCCCGAACTGGTGGGTGACAGATAGGGCGTATCAATCTGCGCCAGGTTGCCCAGACAGATCACTTTCGAGCCGGTGCCGGCACGCGTGATGATGGTTTTCATCTGGTGCGGGGTCAGATTCTGCGATTCATCGATGATGATCAGGCTCTGCTGGAAACTCCGCCCCCGGATATAATTCAGCGATTTGAACTGGATCGGCACATTGGCCAACACATAATCCACGCTGCCCTGGCTGTTTTCGTCATCGTAATGGAGCGCCTCCAGGTTGTCGGAGATGGCCCCCAGCCACGGTTCCATCTTTTCCGCCTCCGTGCCCGGCAGAAAACCGATGTCCTCATCCAGTCCCTGTGCGCTTCTTGTCACGATGATGCGCTTGTATATCTTGTGCGGCAGGGTCTGTTCGATGGCAGCAGCCAGCGCCAGAATGGTCTTGCCGGATCCCGCCGAACCGGTCAGGTTGACCAGGTGTACATCAGGATCCATCAGCAGATCCAGCGCCATGGCCTGGTAGATGTCCCGGGGACGCAACCCCCAGATTTCCCTCTGCAGCCGCTCGGGCAGGTCAATGTGACGCAGGGTTACGACGTCCCCATCCAGAGCGACGACCCGGGCCAGGAATCCGATCTCATCATGAAGGTACTGGTTGGGAAACACGTCGAACCGCAACTCATCACTGAGAAGATGAAACAGTGTCGAACCGTCCTGACACTGTTCGGTCCGCACCGTGTCGATCTGCTCCCAGAAATCACCGGGGAACTGCTGATAGCCCTTGTTGAGCTGATTGATATCACTGAGCAACTGGTCAGTCTGGTAGTCTTCCGCGTCAATACCGCAGGCTTTCGCCTTCAGGCGCATGTTGATGTCCTTGGTGACAAGGACGACGCGACTGTGCGGATGACGCTGCTGCAGATGGGCGATGGCGTTGAGGATCTTGTTGTCG
>JAWLFN010000120.1:0-8245 GCA_041685555.1 Gammaproteobacteria bacterium
GCTGACCCCGGAGGCCAGATTGGTGGTGTCGGAAAGCGGTGACATCTTGTCGCCAAAATAGGCCCCGGACACCAGTGCGCCGGCCACCAGGCCCGGATTGAACCCCAGCGCGTAGCCGATACTCATCAGCGCCACGCCCAGTGTGGCCGAGGTCGACCAGGAACTGCCGATGACCACCGCCGCAATGCCCATCACGACACTGGCGCTGACAATGAAAAAGGCTGGATTGAAGATCTGCAGTCCGTAATAGATCATGCTGGGCACGACCCCGCCGATCAGCCAGGTGCCGGTCAGGGCGCCCACCATCAGCAGGATCAGCACGGCGGGTGTGGCGGCGCGGATGTTGTCCGTGATCCGCTCCTGGATATGATCCCAGTTGGCGCCCCGTGCGATGCCCAGTCCCGCCGCCAGGGCCGCGGCCAGTATCAGCGCGGCCTGGTTGGCCCCGCCCAGCGAATCGTCCCCGTACACGGCCACGTTGTAGCCGAGCAGCGTGAACAGCACCAGCAGGGGCGTCAGGGACAGCCACAGGGAAGGCGGAGTGACCGGAGAGTCTGAGTTGTCCGCGGGCGGGGTGGAGGAATCGCTATTGTCTGGCTCGCTCATTGATGGGGTATCCGGTTCACTGCCTCGGGGATGGGTGCAAGCTTGTAATACTTTGATGGCGCTGTAAAGAGTGCTCACGTCGCCCGTCTGTCATGAAATTGTCAAGCCGGCGTCACCGTATTGAAATATTCCCTCCCTACCATGACGCCTGACCGCCTTGCGGACTGAACACTCAGACAATCCTCATCAAGGAGCATGTATGACTTTCAACAGAAAAGTACTGGCCTCGGCCATCGCCGGACTCGGAATGACCGCTTCGGCCCTGGTCAGCGCCCAGCAGCCCACTCTGCCGGTCGCCACGGTCGATGGCAGCAGCACGGCCGCCACCATTACCGGTGGCGCATCCGGAAACAATGGAGCCAGTTTTGGTGACTCCTTCTCCTCCACGACCCCCGTCGATGTGATGGCCACCATCAATGTGGATCCGGCCGATGTGGGCGAGGAAGGTGCACTGGTTTCGGTGGTGTTCATTCCGAACTGGGGCCTTTTCCAGAAAGTCTCCGGCGGTTTCTTCCTGCCGTGGAACGAGCAGGTGGACACGCTGCAGCCCTTTACCCGCAAGACCCTGTCATCGCAGGAAACCATCACCGTGTTCGAAGACCTGGTGGGAGAATACTCCAACCTGCAGGGCCTGAGCTTCGACGTATTCCTGGGATACTATGCCGGCGACGACATCACCGAGATGGCCTACACCGGTTCCCCGATCCGCTTCAGCATAGAGGAGAGCGGTAACGGCGGGGTGGTGGACGTGCCCTGTCCCGATACCACGACCACTTCTTCTTCCGAGTTCGAAGGCAAGACCGTCTGCGTGCTGAACGGCACCATCACGGAAGACACGCACCTGACCGCCAACAACGTCTATCTGCTGGACGGAGCGGTGTTCATCGGTGAAGACAATGCCAACAGTGCCACGCTGAGTATCGACGCCGGCACCAAGGTGATCGCACCGGTTGGCCTGAACTTCCTGACCGTCGCCAGGGGCTCGAAGCTTGAGGCCAACGGCACCGAAGACAACCCGATCGTCTTCACCTACGAGGATGAAGCCAATGCCACGCCGGCCACCACCGGCCAGTGGGGCGGTCTGATCCTCAACGGCAATGCGCCGGTCAACGGCTGTGCCGAAGGCACCGAGGTCTGCGAACTGGAAGGCGAAGGCAGCACTGGTCTCTACGGTGGCAACGATCCGGAAGACAGCAGCGGTGTGCTCAACTACGTCATCGTCAAGTACCCCGGCCAGAACATCACCGAGGACAACGAACTGAACGGCATCGCCTTCCAGGGCACCGGCAGTGGCACCATCGTCAGCAATGTACAGGTCCACGGCAGCTCGGATGACGGTATCGAGTTCTTCGGTGGCAGCACCAACGCCAAGAACCTGGTGCTGACGTCGAACGAGGATGATTCCCTGGACTGGACCTTCGGCTGGGATGGCCAGGTGCAGAACGCCATCATCCAGCAGCGCGCCAACACCGGCGACCGTGGCATCGAAGCCGACAACAACGGTGATGACAATGACGCCGAGCCGCGCTCCAGGCCGACGCTGGCCAACTTCACCATGATCGGCAAGGGAACTGATGGCCGTGGCATCATGTTGCGTCGGGGCACTGGTGCCAACATGTACAACTTCGTGGTCACCAACTTCGATGACTACTGCATCAACTTCGACAGTGAGGCCACATTCGACAACGGCGGCAGCTCGGCCACCGATCTGAGCGGCGAGCTGACCATGGTCAATTCCCTGTTCGGTTGCGCCAATGCTTTTGGTGAGGATCCCTCCGACCCCTGGTCCATCGAGACCTGGTTCGAGAACCAGAGCGAGAACGCCACTGGCACCGTGCAGTTGAACGGTTTCGTCAACAGCTCCGCCATCAATGACCGTCCGGCGGCGGAACTGCCCGGGTCGTTCTTCACACCGGTGGATCACATCGGTGCGGTCCGTGACAGTTCTTCGGACTGGGCTTCAGGCTGGATTTTCCAGGACTGATTTCCCCGACACTTCAGGGATGAAAGGAAAAGGCGCCTACGGGCGCCTTTTCTGTTTCTGGCGTCAACGCATACCGTGTCACAAAACGGTTGCACCACTGAAATATGACAATTGTTAAACAATTGTCATATGGCTGAAATCATACTGTCACAAAAGAGACATAGACTGGCGCCGTCTTACAAATTCATCGGCATTTACGAGTTCTACTATGAAAAAATGTGCACTTTCAGTGGCTGTGGCGCTGGGTCTGACAGGTAATGTGGTCGTCGCTCAGGATAACTCCGACAACTCCGCTTCCTCGACGGCGCCGCAGATCGAGGAGGTGTCGGTCATCGGAAGGTATGTGCCCGATGAAAAACGTAACACGTCGGCGCTCTCCAGCGTACTCAGCGCGGAAGAGTTCTCCCGCTCCGGCGACAGCAATATCGCCGAGGGCCTGAAGCGGGTCGCCGGTCTGAGCCTGGTGGGCGGCAAATTCATCTATGTGAGAGGTCTGGGTGAACGCTACTCATCGGCATTGCTCAACGGGTCAACCCTCCCGAGTCCGGAGCCGATGAATCGCGTGGTGCCACTGGACCTGTTTCCCAGTGCCGTGATGGACAGTGTCGTGGTCCAGAAGACCTACTCGGCGGAGTATCCCAGCGAATTCGGCGGGGGCGTTCTGCAGATGAGGACCAAGCGTTCCACGGACGAATTCTTTTTCAATATCAACAGTTCACTGGGCGTGAATGAGGAAACCACTTTCCGCACCGGCAACACATCATCCGGAGGAGACAGGGACTGGCTGGGTTATGACGACGGTGCACGGGAGATGCCGGCGGAGCTGGAGGACGCCATCGCCGGTAACACCCGTCTGAAGCGACGCAGTGCGTTCCTGGACAATGGGGGGTACACGCAGGAAGAACTGCAGACCATCGGTCGCAGCCTGCCGAACAATTATGCACTGGACGAGAAGAGTCTGCCGCCCGATGCCAGCGTGGGTGCCTCGCTGGGTAACTTCCATGATGTTGGGGGCGTGCGGATCAATTACCTGGGGGCGCTGGACTACAAGAACAGCTGGGATCATGACGAGATCGAACGCAATCTGTATGCGTCCGGTTCGGGCGACAATCTGACACCGATCAATGAGTTCGAATACATCGGTACGGATAACAACATCGACATCAGCGGTATCGCCAGCACGGGCATCGAGTTCTCGCCACAACACAATGTGCGTGCCACGGGTATCCTGTTGCGCAAGACGACCGACCGGAATGCCAGTGAAATCGGTTTTTTCGGAGCCGATACCCAGGATGTTGACATCACGCGCCTCGAATATATCGAACGGGAGATGCTGTCCGGACAGCTGGAAGGGGATCACTATTTCCCCGAGGCCAGTGAACTGACCCTGAACTGGCGCTATAACCGGTCCACGGCGACACGGGACACCCCGGACACACGCGAGTACCGCTACGACCTGCGCAGCAATGGCGAGTACCGTTTCTCGACGCGGGCCGACGCCAACGTGCGCCGATTCAGCGAGCTGGATGACGATAACACCGATTATGGTTTCAGTGCATCGATGGTGCTGGCAGGGCCGGCCTATTCGGACCTGACCCTGCTGGCCGGCTATAACCACCAGGATAACACTCGCGACTATGGTATCCGGCGCTTCACCTTTGCTGAGCAGGGTAATGTTGTGGATGGGGACTTCCTGTTCCGCCCGCTCGAACAGATCCTGGCACCAGAGAATATCCGACCCGACGGCTTCGAGCTTCGTGAAACCACCCGACCCACGGATGCCTATGCTGCGTCCCGCGAAGTGGATGCCTGGTACGCCCAGGCCGAACTGAATTTTGCCGATCGGCTGCAGTTGCTGGCCGGTGTCCGTCGCGAGGAGTACTTCCAGCAGGTATCGACCTTTGACCTGTTCCGTCCCGACACCTCGGTGGAAGCGCGGTTGCAGAGTGAGGACTACCTGCCGGGCATCACGGCCACGCTCATCAACGGCAACCACCAGTTCCGGCTGGGCTACAGCCAGACCACGTCCCGCCCGGACTTCCGGGAGCTCTCACCGGCCAACTTCACCAATCCCGTGACGGGCCGGGAAGAAGTCGGTAACCCGGACCTCCAGGTGACCTACATTGACAACATCGACCTGCGCTGGGAATGGTACCTGGATGCGGTGGACAGTGTGTCCATCGGTCTGTTCTACAAGGAGTTCGAGCGCCCCATCGAATCGGTGATCCGGCCCGGCGCCAACACTGTCAAGAGTTTCATCAACGCCAATAGCGCGGAGAACCGCGGCGTGGAAGTCGAAGCTCGTAAGCAGCTCGGCTTCCTGGGAGAGCGCTGGTCCAATTTCTACGTATCGGGCAATGCCTCCTTCATCGACTCCGAGGTGAGCATCGGCGAGGAGGGCGGCAACATTCTGACCAATACATCACGGCCGCTGCAGGGACAGTCAGACTGGCTGTTCAACGGTCAGATCGGCTATGACGACTACGACGGGCTGACCGCCACGCTGCTGTACCATTACTTCGGCGAGCGTATCGACGAGGTCGGCATCCTGGGGGCACCGGACCTGATCGAGGAAGGCAACGGTCGTCTGGACCTGGTGCTGATCAAGGAGTTCAGCTCCAGCTGGAAGGTCAACCTCAAGGCAAGCAATCTACTGGATGAGCGGCGGGAGATCACGCAGGGCGGCCTGGTCACCACCGGTTATCACGACGGGCGCTCGGCCAGTGTCAAAGTGGAGTACCAATGGTGAGCAAATGCACGGACAGCATGCTAGAATCCGTGCTTCCATATACTGAATTCTGGAGGTAACCATGCTCAGGAAGGTCCTGATCACCGCGTCAATCATCCCCGCACTGGCGCTGTCCGGCTGGGCGCTGGCGCAACAGATGGAGCGCTCTTCGGCCCCGGAAGGCGCGGCGGTCTATATCGTCTCGCCACAGGATGGTGATGTCGTACCGGAGACGTTCACCGTGCAGTTCGGGCTCAGTGGCATGGGCGTGGCCCCGGCCGGCGTCGAACAGGAGAATACCGGCCATCATCACCTGCTGATCAACTACGAAGGCGAGGTGGACGCGGGGCTGCCATTGGGAGGTGATGTGATGCACTTCGGTGGTGGCCAGACAGAAACCACGCTGACACTGGAGCCGGGTGAACATACCCTGCAACTGGTACTGGGTGACCACCTGCATGTTCCGCACGATCCCCCGGTCATGTCCGAGAAGATCACCGTCACCGTACGTTGATGATAGTTCTGATCAGCGCCCGGGGGTAACTCCGGGTGCCTGGTGTGACGACATCATGGGACCCGGGTCAGGGAAGGTTATGATGCGGGAACTGATGAACAGGTCCACCAAGGAGGCAGCGATGAACAGGATACTGGAAAAACTGGCCAAGACCATGGTTGTTGGCCTCATGATGTCAGGATTGGGCAGTGCGGCCCTGGGCCAGGACGGAGAGGTACCGCAGGGTCCAGAACCCATCGAGGTGACCAGTTCGGCGTTTGCCAATCATGACAATGTGCCGCTGGAGTACACCGCGTATGGAGACAATGTATCGCCGCGGATTGTCTGGGGTGACCTGCCGGAGGGCACTGAACAACTGGCGCTGGTGATGGATGATCCGATTGCGCCGACGCCGGAACCGTTTGTGCACTGGGTGGTGTACAACATCCCACCCACGGCCACGGAGCTGCCGGAGGGCATGAGCCGCGAGGTGCGCATCAGCGAACCGGCATCGCTGGCCGGGACCATCAACGGAGTGAATGGCACGGGGCGGGCGGGCTACTTCGGTCCGCGTCCACCAGCCGATGGCGAATTGCATGCCTATCACTTCTGGGTCTATGCCCTGGATACGGAGCTCGATCTGGAACCCGGACTGGGCAAGCGCGAACTGCTGGACACGATCGAGGATCACATCATTGGCGCGGGCATGCTGATGGGACACTACGAACGCACCGAATGAACACCTCCTACGGCAGGTGACGCTCGATGATGGCGGCCATCAACTCGTTGTCCCGCAGGCCGCCATACAGGGCGTTGGAACGCTCCAGCCGCTGATGGCACCACTGGTCGGCGATCGGCGGCGGGCCGTGTTCCAGCAGCAGCGCGGCGGCAGCTACGCAGGCCAGGGTTTCCACAAAGGGGCGCAGACCCGATTCGGACAGTCCGTGGCCCGCCGCCTGCTGCTCCAGCCACGTCATCGCGGCATCGAGTCGCTCGTGGTGGTGGCGTGCCGGTGCCAGGTCGGCCAGTACGGCATCCAGTGACTCCGGCTGGCGCCGTAGCACCCGCATGACATCCAGGCACATGACATTCCCGGAGCCTTCCCAGATGGCATTGACCGGCGCTTCCCGGTACAGCCGGGCGGTCACATTCTCCTCCACATAACCGTTGCCGCCCAGGCACTCCATGGCCTCGTAGATGAATCCGGGCGCGCGCTTGCAGTTCCAGTACTTGACCACTGGTGTCATCAGACGCCGCCAGGCCGCTTCGGTCTCATCGTGGTCGGCGTTGTCGAATGCCCGTGCCAGACGAAAGGCCAGCGCCGTGTCTCCCTCGACTTCCAGTGCCAGGTCACACAGCACATCCCGCATCAATGCCTGCTCGAGCAGGGCCTGTCCGAAGACCTCCCGATGACGGGTGTGATGCAGGGCCCGCAGCAGGGTCTGTCGCATCATGCCGGCGGAGGACACCGCGCAGTCCAGACGCGTGCCATTAGCCATCTCGATGATGTTGCGCACCCCGCGACCCTCCTCGCCGATCAGCCAGCCCCGGGCCTGCTCGAACTCCACCTCGGAGGAGGCATTGGAGCGATTGCCGACCTTGTCCTTGAGACGTTGCAGTTGCAGTCCGTTGTGTCCGCCATCGGGCAGAAGCCGTGGTACCAGGAAGCAACTGAGGCCGCCCGGCGCCTGCGCCAGCATCAGGAACAGGTCGCACATGGGCGCCGAGAAGAACCATTTGTGACCGGTAAGGCGGTAGCACCGACCCGGCCCGCCGACGTCATCCGGCGTGGCCCGGGTGGTGTTGGCACGCACATCGGTGCCACCCTGTTTCTCGGTCATGCCCATGCCCACTGTCAGTCCTTCCTTTTCGGCCGCGGGCAGATCGCGTGGGTCATACTGGCGGCTCATCAACCGGGGCAGGTACTCGCGCGCCAGCTCCGGCTGCATGCGCAATGTGGGCACACAGGCATGGGTCATGGTGATCGGGCACATGTGGCCGGGTTCGACCTGGACCATCATGTACAGTGCTGCCTGTCGTGCCACATGGGAGCCGTCCGGTTCCCAGGCGCCGCAATGGATGCCCTGACGCACCGACTGCGCCATCAGTTCGTGCCAGGCGGGGTGGTATTCCACCTGGTCGCAGCGCCGGCCGCGGGCATCGAAGCGGTGCAGTACTGGCGTCCAGGCGTTCGCCTGGCGGCCCCGTTCGAACCACTCCGCGGTACCGATGCAGGCCCCGAGCCGGACCAGGTCCGGTATTGATGCGGCCTGGCCTTCCCGCTGTACAGCCTCCCGCAGGCACTGGTCGGTACTGAACAGATTCACCGGTTCCAGCTTCGGTGGCTGATTGAACACCTCGTGTGTGGTCATTGGCGCTCTCCTGGTGCTGCAGCGTGATTTTGACAGGCTGTGCGTCCAGTCCTATTCTGGAG
>JAWLFN010000121.1:0-8210 GCA_041685555.1 Gammaproteobacteria bacterium
GTCAAGAAAGTGTTCGGCCGCTTTCCCCGCGTGGTCCGCGACCTGGCCGGCAGCCTGAAGAAGGAAGTCACGCTGGAGATGCAGGGCGAGGAGACCGATCTGGACAAGAACCTGGTCGAGGCCCTGGCCGACCCGCTGGTGCACCTGGTACGCAACGCCGTCGATCATGGCATCGAAATGCCGGACGAGCGCGAGCGGGCCGGCAAACCCCGCAACGGAACCGTACTGCTGGCCGCCGAGCAGGAAGGCGACCACATTCTGCTGTCGATCCAGGATGACGGCGCCGGCATGGATCCGGACGGTCTGCGCCGCAGGGCCGTGGACAAGGGCGTGATGGATGCCGAGGCCGCCGCGCGGCTGACCGACAGCGAGTGCTTCGAACTCATCTTTGCGCCCGGTTTCTCCACCAAACAGGAGATTTCCGATGTCTCCGGTCGTGGCGTGGGCATGGATGTGGTCAAGACCAAGATCTCGCAGCTCAACGGCACCGTCACCATCGACTCCAAAAAAGGCCAGGGGTCCCATATCAAGATCAAGGTACCCCTGACGCTGGCGATCCTGCCCACGCTGATGGTGATAGTGGGCGACCAGACCTTTGCGCTGCCGTTGAGCGTGGTCAACGAGATCTTCAATCTGGATCTCAATCGCACCAATGTGGTGGACGGCCGGCAGGTGGTCACGGTGCGGGACAAGGCGCTGCCACTGTTCCATCTGCAGCGCTGGCTGTGCGGGCACAACGCCGGGGACGCTGAGCACAGTGACGCCAATGTGGTCATCGTCAACGTGGGCTCGCAGCGGATCGGCTTTGTCGTGGACAGCCTGATCGGACAGGAGGAGGTGGTGATCAAGCCGCTGGGCCATGTCCTGCAGGGCACTCCCGGCATGGCTGGCGCCACCATCACCGGTGATGGACGTATCGCGCTGATTCTGGATGTGCCGGGACTGATGCAACATTATGCGAACTGATGGACGGGACATGAAGCTCAGAGTGCTGGTCGTGGACGACTCCGGGTTCTTCCGGCGGCGCCTGACGGAACTGATCAATGCGGATCCGCGCATGGAGGTGGTCGATACCGCCACCAATGGCCGTGAAGCGGTGGACAAGGCCGCGCGATTGCGACCCGATGTCATCACCATGGATTACGAGATGCCCGTACTCGATGGCATCTCGGCGGTGCGGGAGCTGATGCGACAACGCCCGACGCCGGTGTTGATGTTCTCGTCGCTGACCTACGAGGGGGCGCGTGTCACACTGGATGCGCTGGAGGCCGGCGCGGTCGATTTCCTGCCCAAGAACTTTGACGAAATCTCCCGCTCCCCGGCCGAGGTGCAACGTACCCTGTGCGAGCGCATAGCCGCGGTGGCCGGTAGCGCCGCCCGCGAGACCCGACCGGAGCCACAGGCGCCGCCGGCGCGCAGCGCCCCGGCATCGGCCCCCGGCCGCTACAGTCTGCTGCTGATCGGTTCATCCACCGGTGGCCCCATGGCCCTGCAACAGCTGTTGACCACGTTGCCGGCCGGCTTTCCCGTGCCCATCGTGCTGGTGCAGCACATGCCCGGCAGTTTCACGCCGGCCTTTGCCGAGCGCCTCGACCGGCTCTGCGCCATCCGGGTCAGCGAGGCCGAACAGGGCGAAGCCCTCGAGCCCGGCCATGCCTACCTGGTACCCGGAGGGCGGCAGGCGCTGATCGAGAACCGCGGCCGGCTGCGGATCCGCGTCACGGACGGCGACCGGCAGCTGCATTACCGACCTTCCGTGGATGTCACGCTGGGCTCGGCCGCCAACGCGCTGGGCAGCCGGGTGCTGGGTGTGATCCTGACCGGCATGGGCGCCGACGGGCGCGAGGGCGCGCGCGTGCTCAAGCAGCAAGGCGGCCGGCTGTGGTCGCAGGACAAGGACAGTTGTGTGATCTATGGCATGCCCATGGCGGTGGCGGAGGCAGGGCTCAGCGATCGCGTGTTGGCCCTGAAGGACATCGGGCCGAGACTGGTGCAAGAGGTACGCTGATGCATATCTGGGCGGTTGCGAACCAGAAAGGCGGGGTGGGCAAGACCACCACGACCGTGTCCCTGGGTGGTCTGCTGGCGGACCAGGGCAAGCGTGTACTGATGGTGGATCTGGATGCCCAGGGCTCGTTGAGCAGTTATTTCCGCATGAACCCGGAGGACACCAGCCCCAGCAGTCTGGACCTGTTCGTACCGCCGGGACAGTTGGACAGCGAGACAGTCACCGGCATGACCCGCGCAATCGGACCGGGGCACCTGCACCTGCTGCCGGCCAGTACGGCGCTGGCCACGCTGGAGCGCAAGGCGGTCACGCAGGAGGGCATGGGTCTGGCCCTGTCGCGCGGGCTGGTGCTGCTCTGGGATGATTATGACTATGTACTGATCGACAGCCCGCCGACGCTGGGTGTGCTGCTGGTCAACACGCTGGCCGCCTGTTCCCGGCTGTTGATTCCGGTGCAGACCGAATACCTGGCCCTGAAGGGGCTGGAGCGCATGATGCGTACCCTGGAGATGGTGACCCGCTCGCGTCCCCATCCGCTGCCGACCCTGCTGGTGCCGACCCTGTTCGACCGTCACACCCGGATCGGCATGCGCGCGCTGATGGAGCTGCGCAATCGCTATCCCGACCAGGTGTGGTCCTCGGTCATTCCGGTGGATACCCGGCTGCGTGATGCCAGCGCCAGGGGCATCACGCCAGTGGCCTTCGATCGCGAATGTCGTGGTGTCAAGGCGTATGCCTTCCTGTTGAAACACCTGCTTGAAACCGAACGCCGTCCGGCGGAAGCGGAGCCACTCCATGGCTGATCAATCACACAGGACCGGATACGCCGATCCGCACCGCGAGATGCAGGATTATCTGGATTTCATGTTGCGCCAGGCCACGGAGACGCAGCCTGACATCGGCCACGAGCCGGAACCGGAACCGGAGGCAGAGGCGACGGTGCAGGAGGAGGACCTGCCGCCGGCGGCCGATGCGACACCAGCCGATGCGCCACCAGCTGAAGAGCCCGCCGAACCGCTCGTGCCCGCGACGCCTGACTGGGCCGACAGCGAATTTCCCTCGCTGCTGTTCCGCGTGCGGGGCATGGACATGGCCGCGCCGCTGGTGCATCTGGGCGGCATTGCCAATGTGTCGGAAGAAGCCTTGCAGCCGGTGGCCGGCCAGGCGTCGTGGTTCATCGGCCTGATGCGCTGGAACGGGCGCACCATCCGGATCGTCGACACCGCGCGCCTGTTGATGGGCGAGCAGGAAGCGGCGCAGACTCCGGAGGAAAATGACAAGCGCCGGGGCTACCGTTGCATGGTGGTGTTGCATGGCACCGACTGGGGCCTGGCCATCGACGCGCCGGACGAGTCGCGCACCCTGCGGCGCGACGATGTGCGCTGGCGCCGTCAGCGCGGCCAGCGGCCCTGGCTGGCCGGCACCCTCAGTGACAGCCTGTGCTCGTTGCTGGATACCGGTGCCATCATCGAGGACCTGGCGCCAATCGCGCCGGTGAGTCACCCGGACGACGATGCCTCCTCATTGGCTGGCGTGGAATTTGCAAAACAGACGCTGACAGCAGGAAACAGTGTGATCAAGGGCTGATCGGCGACGGGTTTTTGACGTCCGGTCGCGATACCGACGCGGCCGCAACCGAGAGAGGAACGACCGAGCATGGAATTCAGCGAACACGGCCGCGCGGCAGCGGCGGCGGAAGCCCGCGGTGGCGACCAGGTGCTGCAATGGGTGACCTTCGACCTGGACGGGGAGACCTACGGTATTGATGTGATGGCGGTGCAGGAAGTGCTGCTGCATCAGGATATTGCCCCGGTGCCGGGTGCCCCCGGTTACGTGCTGGGCATGATCAATATCCGTGGCCGGGTCATCTCCGTGATCAGCACCCGCCGGCGCTTCGGTCTGCCCGATGTCGAGCCCGACAAGAACACGCGCATCATGATCGTGGAGATCGGTGACTACACCATCGGCATCGTGGTCGACAGTGTGGCCGAGGTGGTCTATGTGAAGCAGTCGCAGATCGACACCACACCGACCACGGGTCAGGACGAGGGTTCGCGCTTCATCCAGGGCGTGTGTCAGCGCGGCGAACAACTGTTGATTCTGCTGGATCTGGAAAAAATGATCAGTCAGCGGGAACTGGCGGAGATCGATCAGCAATGATCGACCGCGGTTGCCTGCACGGCCAGGAGAGAGCGACCGATGAATGAACTTCCGGTAGAGTGGGTGTTGGGCGCCGCCGGCGCGCTGACGCTGGGGTTGCTGGTGTGTGCCGTCACCATGCTGAGCACACTGCGCCAGCTGCGCGCGGACCGTGAGCGTAATCAGCGGCAGCAGGCGATGCTGAAGAAGGCATTGCTCGAGCTGGGTCGACACCAGCAGAAGACGGGCCGCCACCTGCAGCGCCTGCAGAATGCCCATCAACGTCAGCTGCGGGCACTGGATCAGCGTCTGGAGCGCACCAGCCGGCAACAGCAGGATCTGGAGCTGCGCGATCCGGGCAATGTCACCTACGCACACGCCAGCCGACTGGTGGAAATGGGGGCCGCTTCCGAGGACCTGGTGGACCGCTGCGGTCTGTCGCAGGCCGAGGCCAGGCTGATCTCCATGATGCATCGTCCGGATCGTGATCCGGTACAAGGCGCCGCCTGACACCGCACTGGCCTTGTGCGTATAATCGGCGTCTGCCATTCATCGCATCCGGGAAAGCCGTTTGTCCCAGCATAACTTCACCGCCAGCCACGATGCCAGCGCGGCATCCACCGGCAAGCCGCTGCTGCAGGCCCGTGATCTGTTCTGCGAGCGTGACGAGCGTATCCTGTTCGAGGGCCTGGATTTCAGTCTGCATCATGGCGAACTGATGCAGGTGGCGGGCAGCAACGGCAGTGGCAAGACCACGCTGTTGCGCATTCTCTGCGGGCTGAATGGCCTGTGGGAGGGCGAGATCCTCTGGCAGGGCCAGCCGGTACACGAACAGCGCGACGCTTTCCTGGCCTCGTTGCTGTATATCGGCCACCGCGTCGGCGTGAACCGCATCCTCAGCCCGCGCGAGAACCTGCGCTGGAGTGGCGCGCTGCACGGTGGTGTCGATGACGCGCGCATCGAGCGGGCGCTGGAGCAGGTCAGTCTGGCCGGCTACGATGATATCCCCTGTCACAACCTCTCGGCCGGCCAGCATCAGCGCGTGGCGCTGGCGCGGCTGTACCTCAGTCCGGCGCCGCTGTGGATCCTGGATGAACCGTTCACCACCCTGGACGTGCATGGCGTGCGCGCGCTGGAGCAGCACCTGGCCGGGCATGTGCGGCAGGGCGGGGCAGTGCTGGTCACCACCCACCACGCCCTGAACGTGCCCTGCGAGGTCACGCGCCTGGACCTGGACCGGCAGAAGGACACGGCATGAGTACCGAGACACCCGGCATCGGCGCCGCCTTTGTTTCCACCCTGAAGCGGGATCTGCTGATCGCGCTGAAGCGGCGCAACGACCTGCTCAATCCGATCATGTTCTTCCTGATCGTGGTCACGCTGTTTCCGCTGGGCATCTCGCCGGATCCCGCCGAACTGTCGCGGGTCGCCGCCGGCGTGGTCTGGGTCTCGGCGCTGCTGGCCTCGATGCTGTCCCTCGACAACCTGTTCCGCGCCGACTACGAGGACGGCTCGCTGGAACAGCTGCTGCTCAGTCCGCAGCCGCTGTATTTCCTGGTACTGGCCAAGAACATCGCGCACTGGCTGGTCAGCGGGCTGCCGGTGGTGATCCTGTCGCCGGTGATGGCGTATATGTTATACCTGCCCGGCGAAGCCTACGGCACGCTGTTCCTGACTCTGCTGTTGGGCACACCGGTGCTGAGCCTGTTTGGCTCCATCGGCGTGGCCCTGACCGTGGGCCTGGGCAGCCGGGGACTGATACTGGCCGTGATCGTACTGCCGCTGGCCATGCCGGTGCTGATCATCGGTGCCAAGGCCGTCACCGACGTCCAGTTCGGCCTGCCCGTGGGCATGCATCTGTCACTGCTCGGCGCCATGCTGGCCCTGGCCCTGAGCATCGGCCCGCTGGCCTCCGCCGCGGCACTGAAAGTCAGCGTCAACTGATACAAATCGTAACGCACCACCCAAATGCCTGTGGTATAGTCAGGCGATCAAAAAAGAGGGACAGCCCCGGTTTTCTGCTGTCCCGGTAGTTCTGAGCGCAGGGAGTGTAGACAAGACTATGTGGGTCTGGTTCAGCAGATTGGGTTCACCCCGGTGGTTCTATCAGTGGTCCGGCCACTGGCTGCCGTGGCTGTACGCGGCCATGATCGTGTTGCTGGCCATCGGCCTGCCCTGGGCGCTGTTGTTTGTGCCGCCCGACTATCAGCAGGGCGAGACCATCCGCATCATGTACGTGCATGTGCCGGTGGCCTCGATCTCCCTGGCCTGTTTCCCGCTGATGGCGGTGGCCGGGGTCATCACCCTGGTGTGGCGCATGAAACTGGCCGACATGGTGGCCAAGGCGGTGGCACCCGTCGGAGCCTGGTTCACCGCCGTGGCACTGGCCACCGGCGCCATCTGGGGTGATCCGATCTGGGGCACCTGGTGGGCCTGGGACGCGCGGCTGACCTCACTGCTGATCCAGTTCTTCCTGTTCATCGGCGTGATCGCCCTGCGCTCGGCCATCGAGAGCCCGGACGCCGCCGCCCGCGCCTGCGCCATATTGGCCATTGTCGGTGCCATCAACGTACCCATCATCAAGTACTCGGTGGAGTGGTGGAACACGCTTCACCAACCCGCCAGTAATTTCTCCACCGAGGCGGTGGCCCCCAATCCGCCGGAAGTCTGGGTGCCGTTGGTGATCATGATTGCCGGGGTTTACGTATTTTTCGCCATCACCCTGATCCTGCGCGTGCGCAACGAGATCCTCCAGCGCGAACGTCGGGCCGGCTGGGTAAGGGAACTGGTCGGGAGCGCAAAATGACGGGAACGGGAAAAAAGGGGGACTGTCCCGCTTTTTTGAAGGAATTGGTCGGAAAAGAGGTCTGAATGATTGAGTTACAGCTGCAGTTCTCCAGTATCGGCGAATTTTTCCAGATGGGGCGTTATACCTTTCACGTCTGGGCGGTCTACAGCGTGTTCGCCGTGTTCATGGGGTATAATCTGCTGATGCCGTTGTGGCAACGTCGTCAGTTCATCCGTGCCCAGCGCCAGCTGCAGCGTCGCGAGGCACGCCGCGCCGGAGCCGCCGACGGGCCGTCGCCGGACCGCAACGAGGGGAGTACGACCGCATGATGAAACCGCATCGCAAAAAGCGCCTGAGCATCATCCTGTTCATCAGCGCCGGCCTGGCCGTCGCCATCGGCCTGTCCCTGTACGCGCTGAGCAACAACATCGACCTGTTCTTCACCCCGACCCAGGTCGCCGCTGGCGAGGTCGAGCCGGGCCGCCGTATCCGCGTGGGCGGCATGGTCAAGGAAGGCAGCGTCGAGCGCACGGACGAATCCCTGGACGTCCACTTCATCGCCACCGACTACAATCATGACGTGCCCATCCGCTATTCCGGCATCCTGCCCGACCTGTTCCGCGAAGGGCAGGGCGTGGTCGCCGAGGGCAGCCTGGATCCGGAGGGACACTTCGTCGCCTCCCGTGTGCTGGCCCGTCACGACGAGAACTACATGTCCAACGAGGTCAAGTCCGCGCTGGATGCGGCCGAGCGTGATCGTGAAGCCATGATGCGGCAGGAGGCCTCGTACTGATGGTCAGTGCAATCCCCGAAGTCGGCAACTTTGCGCTGATCCTGGCCTTCTGCCTGGCGCTGATGCTGGCCGTCATTCCCATGGCCGGCGCCATGCGCGACAACGTCCTGTGGATGAACCTGGCGCGTCCGCTGACCGCCGGCGTGTTCGTCATGACCACGGTCAGCCTGTTGGTGCTCGGCTACAGCTTCGTCACCGACGATTTCTCCGTGGCCTACGTGGCCAACAACTCCAACAGCATGCTGCCGCTGCAGTACAAGATCACCGCCGTCTGGGGCGGTCACGAAGGCTCGTTCCTGTTCTGGACCTGGATGCTGGCCGCCTGGATGGTTGCCGTCGGCGTGTTCAGCCGCGCGCTGCCCGCCGAGTTCGTGGCCCGCGTGCTGGCCGTGATGGGCTTCATCGTGGCTGGCTACACCCTGTTCATGCTGGCCACCTCCAACCCCTTTGATCGCGTGCTGCCACTGCCGCCGGCGGACGGC
>JAWLFN010000122.1:0-8014 GCA_041685555.1 Gammaproteobacteria bacterium
AGCGGATCGGCGAGTAACTGATCGAAATTGTAGAAGAATACCGATCCGAGTCGCCCACCGATGACGGCACCGATGGCGCCATAGAACACCAGGTCCGAGATCTGCTCATCGGACCAGGATCCGGGCACCGCGCGGGCGCGGCGTCGGGCCAGCCACCAGGCTCCGGCGAAAGCCACGATATACATGATCCCGTACCAATGAATGGCCACCGGGCCGAGCGAAATGGCTACAGGGTCGATCTGCGGATAAGTCAGCATGAAGGTTTTTCCATCGGGTCAGTTGTGCCGCGAGGAACGCAACAGGCGATCAACCCCGGCATTATACAGCGCCATGTCCACCGAACTGCGGATCATCTGCGCGTCATCCATCTGCATGACCTGCGCCAGCAGTTCCCGCGCACCGCTCATTGTGACGGAGCGCACTACGGCTTTCACCTTCAGCAGCGTGGACGCATTCATCGAAAGAATATCAAAGCCCATCGCCACCAACAGCACGGCCGCGCCGGTGTCACCGGCCATTTCGCCGCAGATACTGACCGTCTTGCCTTCAGCATGCGATTCATCCACCACGTGTTGCAGGGCCTGGAGCACGGCCGGATGAAACGAACTGTACAGACTGGCCACACGGGGGTTATTGCGATCGACAGCCAACAGGTACTGGGTCAGGTCATTGCTGCCCACCGAGACGAAATCGACCAGGTTGGCGAGCGTGCGGGTCTGATAGACCGCCGCCGGCACCTCGATCATGACTCCGATCGGGGGCATTTTCACATCCAGGCCTTCATCCTGCAGTTCGCGCCAGGCACGGCGGATGATCTGACAGGCACTGGTCACTTCCTGCACCGAAGAAATCATCGGCAGCATGATCTGCAGATTATTCAGCCCCTCGCTGGCACGGATCATGGCGCGGGCCTGCGCAATGAAGATCTCCGGATGGTCCAGTGTCACTCGTATGCCCCGCCAGCCAAGGAAGGGGTTGGCTTCCTCTATGGGAAAATACGGCAGCGACTTGTCACCGC
The DNA here is from genome assembly GCA_041685555.1 of Gammaproteobacteria bacterium. Taxonomy (GTDB): domain Bacteria; phylum Pseudomonadota; class Gammaproteobacteria; order Pseudomonadales; family Pseudohongiellaceae; genus PWQG01. The sequence goes on from JAWLFN010000122.1 coordinate 1,019, forward strand.
CAATGTCCAGCGTGCGCATGGTCACCATCTTGGGGGCAAAGGCCTTCAGCTGGTCATGGTAGATACGCGCCTGCTCCTGCTCACTGGGGAAGCGCTCATTGAGCAGGAACGGGACTTCCGTGCGGAACAGACCGATACCCTCGGCACCGTGATCCAGCGAGCGCACCACATCGGTCATCAGTCCGGTATTGACCCATAGACTGACCCGATGGTCATCGAGCGTCATGCAGGGCTTGTTGACCAGCCCTCCCAGGCCTTTCACCAACTGCTCTTCTTCCTTGATGATCTCCTGATACCGCTCCAGCAGTTCGGCGGACGGATTGCCGTAGACGATGCCGTTGTAGCCGTCCACGATGATCTGACGACCATCGAGCTTCCGATAGGGCAGATCCACCACACCCATGGCAGTGGGAATGCCCATGGTCCGCGCCAGGATGGCCACGTGCGAGTTCCCCGAGCCCTTCACCGAGACCATGCCGCGCAGCCGCTCGCGCGGCACTTCCATCAACATGGCCGGCACCAGCTCCTCGCCCACCAGAATGGCATCTTCCGGGTACTCGGTCGGGGTGACGTCACGGTCCTGCAGCTGGAAAAGCACCCGGGAGCACAGGTCACGGATGTCGGCGGCGCGCTCCCGCAGATAGGGATCCTTCATCTGCTCGAAAGTCCGGACGTGGTTCAGGCCCACTTCGGCCAGTGCGCCCTGGGCCCACTGCCCCTCGCGGATCAACTGCATGACCTCCTGCCCCCAGGCATTGTCATCCAGCATGCGCAGATAGACATCGAACAGCTCGCGTTCCTCGGGGCGCAGCTGGCCACCGACTGAATCGGTCAAGGCACGGATATCGTCCCTCACCGCATGCAGGGCGGCCCGGAACTCTTCCACCTCGGCATCCACGTCATCGATCCGACGACTCGGAATCAGGTTCAGATCGGCGCGCGGAAACACCACCACCGCATGCCCTATGGCCACGCCGGATGCGCCGGATATGCCGGGAAAACTGGTATCGAAACGGATCTGTCCCGACGGGCTCATGCCCTGTATGGCCCCGGTGGCCTCGGCCGCCGCGATCACGCCTGCCAGCTGCGCCGACAGCGTGATCAGAAAGGCTTCCTCTCCGGCATCGAACGAGCGCTTGTCCCGGTGCTGGACCACCAGCACACCCAGCACCTGGCGGTGGTGGATGATGGGAACCCCAAGGAATGATCGGAACTCTTCTTCACCCGTTTCCGACAGATAGCGAAAGTTGGGGTGCAGACGGGCGTCCTCCAGGTTCAGTGGTTCGGCGTTGGCAGCCACCAGCCCTACCAGACCCTCCCCTGCCGACAGACTCACATGCCCGACCGCCTCCGGATTCAGTCCCTCGGAAGCCATCAGGACATGACTGTCGATATCGGAATCCATCAGATACACGGAACAGACCTGGGTGTGCATCGCCTCTCTGACCCGGGAGACGATCACGCCCAGCGCAGTCTGCAAATCCCTGGCGGAATTCACCTCCTGCACGATCTCACGCAGTCTCTCCAGCATCATGTGTCAGTTCCTGTGTCCTTTATACGAGCCGCAGCCACGGTCCCTGACAGCGGCCTCAGGCGTGGCCGCCGGCCTTGCGCAGATACCGGTTCATCGGCCTGACCAGCTCCAGCAACGCCTTGCGGTATACTTCACGCTTGAAATCGATGACCTGACCCAGCGGGTACCAGTAACTCACCCAGCGCCAGTCATCGAATTCCGGCGTTTCGTCAACACTTGACAGGGAAATCCGCTGCTCGTCGCCACTCAGGGCCAGCAGAAACCACTTCTGTTTCTGGCCGATGCAGACCGGATTGGCATTCTGGCGGATGAATCGTTTCGGGAGCTGATAATACAGCCAGTCCCGCGTACTGGAAAGCACCTCGACATCATCGGGCTCAAGCCCGACTTCCTCCCTGAGTTCGCGGTACATGGCCTGTTGCAGTTTTTCCCCGTTATGGATGCCGCCCTGCGGAAACTGCCATGCGTTCTGACCGATACGCCGGGCCCATAGCAACTGACCCTCGGGGTTGCAGATCATGATGCCCACGTTGGGCCTGAAACCCTTTGAATCGATCATCTCACCCCGTAATCCTGTGTCATACCGAAAGGCATTGTTTCACAGATGCGAAACACGGTTCAACGCGCGCACCCGCGCCAACACGGCACTGTCATGCCAAAGCCAAGCGCAAGCCGGTATAATACGCTGTTTTGACCATGGAAATAACGCATGAGACTTGCCATCTTCGACCTGGACAACACCCTCCTCGGTGGTGACAGCGACCACGCCTGGGGCGAATTCCTGATTGCACAGGGACTGGTGGACGCCGACACGCACCGTGCCCGCAATGATGCCTTTTATCGACAATACCAGGACGGCACTCTGCGTATTGCCGACTATGTCGCCTTTGCCGCCGAGCCGATTGCCGGACTTAGCCCAGAGCGTCTCCAGACCCTGCACGAACAGTTCATGCGGAGCCATGTCAGCCCCATGCAACTGCCGGCAGCCACGCGTCTGCTGGAACAGCACCGCCAGAGTGGTGATTACTGCCTGATCATCACCGCCACCAACCGGTTCATCACGGAACCGATCGCGCACTGGCTGGGGGTGGATGACCTGATCGCCACCGAACTGGAAACCGTCGACGGCATCTACACCGGACGGATGCAGGGCGTGCCCTGTTTCCAGGACGGCAAGGTCATCCGGCTGACGGAATGGCTGCAACGGCACAACGCCGCCCGATCCGATGCGGGCATACTGGCTCTTTCCGACAGCGTGTTCTACAGCGACTCGTTCAACGACCTGCCCCTGTTGGAGCAGGCCGAGGAGGCGGTCGCCGTGGACCCCGACGAGCGCCTGCGCGACACGGCCATGCAACGCGGGTGGCGTATCATCAGTCTGCGTGGAGACTGATCTCCACGATCAGGTCGTCAGCGATCCGCTCCAGCGCCTCTGTCAAGTCTTCCATATTGGTGCCTGAAGGCACCTGCAGGTCGGCGCGGGCCCGGAACAGTGGCTCGGCTGACATCGGGGCGCTGACACATTCGGTCTCCAGCGCCTCGACATTGACGACATGGCTGGCCAGCGTCTGGAAAACCTCGCGGACAATGCCGGGACGGTCGTTGCCGACCAGACTCAGTTGCAGCGACCGGGGCGCCTCGCCTTCAGGCTCTGCATGCCCCCGCTCCACCACAAGCCGGACTCCCTCCAGCGCCTCCAGGTCATCGGTCAGTGGCCCGGCCTGGCTGTCCGCCACACTGACGCGCAGGATACCGGCGAATTTTCCAGCCAGCCGCGACATACTGCTTTCCAGCCAGTTGCCGCCGTGATCGGCCACCGTGCGGGCCAGACTGTCCACCAGCCCCGGCCGATCATCACCGATCAGCGTCACGATCAGATACGTATCATGCATGCTTTACTCCCCGACCCGGATCAGCCAATCCGGACACGACGGGGAAAGCGGCCGTACTCTTCCCAGTAGCTGACCCGCTCGGGCAACTCGTCGGCCGGCAGCTGCACATTGCCGTTCACATCCGTGACCCGGGACACAATGGTGTGCTCGCCGGGCGTCGCATCCTCCCAGTCAAAGTGGAACAGCTTCCAGGACCAGGTGCTGGACCGGGGATCGATCCGCGCCTCCCGCCAGGGACCATCATCCACTTTCACCTCCACGCTGCGAAGCGGAGTGCCGTCATTCAGTGCGAATCCGGTGATCCGGTGACGGCCACCCTGGCGGGTGACCCGGGCGATGACCGACTTGAGATTCATCCGTGCCACCGAGTTCTCCACCCAGCGCTCCTCGTCTCCGACCATCTCCCGCTTCAGCGTGACATAGTCGCGCCCCATGAAACGCCCCATGTAGCGGGTATCCTGCACGTGAATCTGGGTCAGCCACTTGACGTTGGCCACACCATAGAAGCCGGGCACGATCAGCCGCAGCGGCTTGCCGTGATGCAACGGAAGCGGCTCGCCGTTCATCTCGTACGCCAGCATGTTGGGTTGGCGCATGGCATCCTCGACGGACAGACTGCGGGCAAAGGCCTTTTCGACCTCCTCTCCACGAATCTCCTCCATTTCGGTATCGGCGCCGAAGAACACCACCTCGCGCCCCTGCTCCTGGATGCCGGCCTGCTCCAGAATGCGGCGCAGGCTGACGCCGCGCCAGCGCGCGTTGCCCACCAGCCCGTGGAACATACGGCCGCCGTTTCCGCCACACTCGAAGCCGATATCCTGTTCCAACGACGCCATGTCCATCAGATCAGCCAGGGTATAGGTGGCCGGCTGGTCCACCAGACCGGTGACTTTCAGTTGGTACTGCGCGGGATCCAGGTCCGGTTGCCCGTAATGCTGGACCACATAGAAATCGTCGGTATGGAAATTCGTGATGTCCCGGGTATCGATGAAATGGGTGGCGCCGGGCTGCCGCGGCCCGGGATTGAAACTGTCGGGCACATCCAGGAAGGGCACCCGCTCCCCGCCATCCTGCGCCAACGCGGACCAGGGAAACGCGCCTGCACCGATGGCCAGCGCGCCGGCACCCAGACCCTGCTTCAGGAAAGTTCTGCGATCATCATCATGTTCGGTCATATCTTCAGGCCTCTGTCGGTATCCCGTTCATTGTTCTTGTCTCGATCTGACTTGTCTCGATCTGAAAGGAAAGGTATCAGGACCAGACAGAATCGGAAAGTGGTGATTGTCGCTACAGCAGGACGCCGTATCAGGGGCAGGCTGCAAGGTCGCTGCGAATCCTGTACAATGTCGGTCTTTTGTAACAATTCCGGAACCGTATCATGGCAAACAAACCCAAGAAAGAAGCCCCCACAGTAGACCGCGCCAGCCTGTCCGATCATGTCGAAGCCTTTCTGAGATCCGGCGGCGAGGTCAAGCAGATCCCTACCGGCACCAGTGGCCAGACATCGACGAGTGGCCCGAGACAGATCGTGCTCAGCCACAAGAGCGGCACTTGAGCTGGCGCGGCGCACCCCGCTGTTTCATAGTGGATTGACCTGATACCCCCGCTCCTCGAGCTGATGCAGCAGGCCATCTTCACCCGGCAGATGCGCGACTCCGACCAGCACCATGGCCGTGTCTTCATCGCGTATCGCCTGCTCGATGACCGGCAGCCAGCTTCGGTTACGATCCACCAGCATGCTCTGATAGCTCTCCGGCGCGCTGGCCTTCATGTCATCGACAAACAGTGCCTGCAACTGTTGCATGTCGCCGGAGCGCCATTGCTGCACCATGAGCTCGACCTGGTCACCTGATTCCTCGAAGTCCTGCAGAGCGTACAGAATGAAATCGCTTTCATTGCCCTCGCCCATGGACTCCAGCATGTCGATCTGGTCCTGGATCGATTCCAGCTCCGCGATTTGCTTGCCATCGCCCATGGCCCGGGTGTTGTAGTACACATCCACACCCTGCGGAGTGAAGCCCAGCTTCTGGAACTCCACCACAGACAGGGTGCTGTACAGCAGGCCGGGCTTGAAGTTCTGCAACATGGCCAGCGGCATGCCAGTCTCGCTGACATAATCGGCCAGGGCCTCGTAGGCCTCATCGTTCAGGACATCACGGATCGTGCGCCCGTCCTGGTAAGTCAGCTGCCGCATCATGGTCGCCTGCAACGACGTATCATTCAGGGCATTGATATCGGTCTCGAAGTACAGCACGTCGGCTTCAGCGTAGGCCTGTTCGTACTGCGGCGGCAGCGGATAATCGGATTGCCGCAGCAGGTGGATGGTTCCGGCCAGATACAGGACATCGCCTTCCGGCCCGATCACCTCGAATACCGAGGTGGGCTCCTGGGCCTGAACTGGTAGAATGATCAGCACCGCGGTCAACAGCGCCACTGATCGGATGCGTGCAAGCAGGGTTGTGAACATATCGGAAATCCCTCTGTTGGCGTTCTCTGTGATAACGTTAGCACGAGATTCGCAATCGCGCCCGGCAACTGACCCAGGAATCAGACAATTCATGGCAAAACTGCTGTTCCGCCTTCGCGGCGTACCCGAGGACGAGGCCACCGAAGTCCGTGAACTACTGGACCGTAACGGCCTCGACTACTACGAGACCAGCGCCGGCAACTGGGGCATATCCATGCCAGGGCTGTGGCTGCGTGACGAGGATCAATTGCCCCGGGCCCGAAGCCTGCTGGATGACTATCAGCAGGAGCGGGCCCGGGTCGCCAGAGCAGAGTGGGAAGAGGCGCGTCGGGCGGGACGGCATCCCACCCAGTGGCAGCTGATCTGTCAGCAACCGCTGAAAACGGTGGCAGTACTGCTGGCAGCCGGTGTCGTGCTTTATCTATCAATTTCGGTATTTTTCTGGTTCTGAGCGAGAGAAGGCAACCACATGTACAGCTTTTCGTGTAACGCAGACTTGCTAAACGGCTTGATCAGAATGTCGTTGAACCCAGCGGCCATGCAGGCACTGTAGGTATCTTCCTGCGCATTGGCGGTTACGGCTATGACAGGAATATCGCTGAAAGCCGAATCGCTGGCTCTGAGAACCCGGGTAGCCGTAAAGCCATCCATCACCGGCATCTGGCAGTCCATCAGAACCACATCGGCAGACGCACGCCGGAGTGCCTGTAACAGCTCCTCACCATCCTGGACCATCTCGAGATCACAGCCACTGGCTTCCAGATACAACTCCACCAACTGACGATTCATCGGATTATCCTCCGCCAGAAGAACCCTGGCACCGTGTAAAGATGCCGCTCCGCGTTGCCATGGCTCAGCGACTTCCGCTTCTTCGGTGGCCACGGATCGGGATGAGAACGGCAGGGTTACCGTAAATTCACTACCCCGACCCAACTCACTCTGCACGGAAATCTGACCATTCATGAGACCAACCAGGTTGCCCACTATGGACAGGCCCATTCCGGTCCCTGAATAGCGACGACTGTCAGTATCATCCCCCTGAAAAAACGGCTCGAAGATCTGCGCCTGATCCTCCTGGCTGATTCCAATTCCGCTATCCTGCA